>BQJS01000005.1 GCA_021604825.1 Phycisphaerae bacterium
ATCGAAACGGCTTGTTCGACGGCTGCAATGGCGTCGTCGGACCGGTTGAGTTGGGCGAGGGCGGCGCCGCAGAGGTAGTGCAATCGAGCGCGTTGCGGGCTGCGCTGGATGGCTTGCATGAGAACGCCTACGAGCATCTGGTAAACGGAATCGTTGACGCCGTCATCGTCGATTTCGAAGAACGCCTCGGCGAACTCAGGGTCGTCTTCGATGGTTTTGCTGAGGACGTCGAGGTCGGCGGCATTGCACTGGGCGTCATCGTCGGCTGGCATTTCTGCCCATACGCCGGCGCCCTTCGATTCGGTTGAGTTGGCCCGGGCTGCGTGGGTCAAGAGGAGCGCGATGCCTGCATCGGACGGTCGCGCTTTCTGCGCTTTCTCCAGACTGCGGAGCGCGCCGGACATATCGCCTTGCGCGCCTCGGCACATGGCGAGCGACACCAGCGAATCGACATGTTCTTTTTGAATCGCCAGCGCTTGGGTGAAGCGCAGTTCGGCTTCTTCGTCTTGATCGATAGCACTGAGCATGGTGCCGAGTTGAAAGTGCAGTTCGGCGTTGTCGGCATTGTTGCGGACGCCATTGCGAAGCGTGCGGATGGCTTCGGAATGTTTGCCCGATTTGAAGCGTACGAGGGCGAGGCGAATGATCGCGTCGACATCGTTTGGATTTTGGTCCAGGTACTGCGCGGTGATCGCTGCCGCCTGCGTGAGGTCGGACGTGCCAACCAATGCTGCGACGAGATACGCGGGCAAGTTCTTGTTGTCGGGATTGAGTTTCGTCGCAGCCGCCAGTTCGGTGACGGCTTGCTCGTATGCGGCGGCATTGAGCAGGCAGATGCCTTTGCGCAGGTGGTTCCTGCTGGCGAAGTAGTCTCTGAGCAGACCGGGCAGGCGGTTGTGTTCAGCGTCGCCAAACGGTTGGCTACCTTGCTCAGCAGACGAATGCGGCTGGGTCTTTGCGCGCATGGGTATCTCCTTGGGCTATCCCGAATCGAGCAAAAAACACTCTCTTAGTCCTATCGGAATCGGGCCTGAGAATTGTTACGCAAAGACACTGACTGGCCTGAAATGGGGTGTTTTGCGAACGCGCTGAACACGAAGGGAATAGTTGTGAGGGCTAATTGGTGGCGGGTATTATCGGACGAACGGGCGGAGCACGCACCCCGACATCCGATCAACAATTGCGGATCATGTCTTGCGGGTGCAACGTCACCTGACAATGAACGCGTCGGTATGGAACTTGCGGACGCGAGCGAGCATCCGGCTGGCATCGCGATAGGTGTTGTACTTGCCAACGCGGACGACGTGTTTGGCGCCGGCTCCGCGCGATTCGGGAACGGCCAGCGCATTGATGCCTTGTTGACGCAATCGCGCGGCGGCTTGGTGGGCGTGATCGATGCGGGCATAGGCGCCGCATTGAATCTCGAAGCGACCGTTGGGCGACGTACGTGGTGTTGAGGGTGGGGTTGCGACGAGCGTCGTCTTGTTGGTTGGGCGAACGTTGCTTTGGTAGCGCGGTTTGCTCTTTAATGGCGTGGTTGATCGATTCGCGCGTCCAGTGGCTGTGTACGTTGATTTCGGGAACGTCTGGGCCAATTGCGCCTTGATTCGCGTCGATTCGGCGCGGTCTCCCGTTTTCTCGCACGCCATGGCCAACCGGTGCATGACCTGGTCGGTTGGTGGTGTTTCAGGCAACTCGGGTAACGCAGATTCGTACAGTTCACGGGCTTGCGGGTACGAGCCGTCGTCGAACGCAACGTTGGCCAACTGGACTTCGATCCACGCACGCAGGCGTTTTTCGCGGGCGATGTGCTGCGCGGTGGTCAAATCGCGAACGCCCATGCGCCGTTGGTCCTTCATCAACCGACACTGGCCACGCATGTAGAGCGCTTCGGCGATATCATCGTTGGTTTGATACGACGCGATCACCGGATTGAGGATCTTCTCGCACTGGACGTAATTGCGGCGTTGGAGTTCGCCGCGGGCCTGTTCGATTTGCTGAATGGCCTCTGGCGGAAGTTGCTGGCAGCCAGCCAAACATGCGATCCATCCGGTTAATACGAGCAAACTCATCCTTGCGTTTGCCATGATTGTTGACCTACTTTCGTTAAACGGTTCAATTTGACGGGCACGCGACCTGCGGTTCCCATTGTGTGGTTGGAAGCGTGCTTCTTTATGATGCCGATGGACACGGCAATTCGCAAGTCTTATTGTCGGTTTGCTTTGAAGGGTTCTGGTTTCCAAGTTGAATTTGCCCGAGGTGGATTCCCGTGCTGGTTGACATGCTATTGCAGACGGCGAAGAAGCACAGCCAATCGCCAGCCGTCGCCGATGCTTCGATCCGCCTGAATTACAAGCGGCTGGTGGGGCTGTCGCGCGTGATCCGTGAGTATGTGGTGAGCAGCACCGATCGCGAGAAGGTCGGGGTCATCCTGCCAGCCAGCGCCATGTTCAGCGGTTGCATGTTCGGTGTGTGGTGGGCGAAGCGGACGCTCGTGCCGCTGAATTTCCTGCTGGCGGCTGACGAACTTCGACCGTTGGCGGAGCGCGCTGAGCTTGATTTGATCCTTACCGTGTCGCACTTCAAACCGCTCTGCGAAGAATTGGGGATTCGTGCGCTTTATCTCGATGAACTCCCGCTGAAGCGCAAATTTGCGATGCTGGCTTTGAAGCGTACGCCACCGGTGCCCACGGTTGCGGCGGATGAGACTGCCGTCCTGCTATTCACATCCGGAACGTCGGCGCAGCCCAAGGGCGTCGAGTTGACCTACCAGAATCTGCGCTCGAACGCCGAGGATATGGTTGCGTCGGCTGGTATCGTTCCCGGGCATCGGTTGCTGAATTGCCTGCCGCCGTTTCATGTTTTCGGATTGACGGTTTCGGCGCTGTTGCCGGTTGCGGCTGGTGCGTCATCGTTTTGCATCCCGAGATTCTCGCCAGTGGCGATATCGAAGGCCATACAGGATGAAGACATCTCCGTTTTCATGGCCATCCCCAGCATGCACGGGGCGATCTTGCGGCTGAAGTCGGCACCGGTTGATTTGTTCAAGAACGTGTTCCTCTTGGGAAGCGGTGGTGAGCCACTGGCTGAGAATATTTTCAAGGGGTTCAAGGAGCGGTTTGGGGCCAGACTCTTGCAGGGTTATGGACTCACCGAAACGGCGCCGGTCTGCACGCTCGAGCTTCCCGACATGTTGCGCGATGGGTCCATCGGTAAGCCGATCCGCAACGTTCAAATTCGCATCGTTGATGAAAACGGAACCGACGTGGCGAAGGGGGCGGAAGGCGAGATATGGATGAGGGGCCCGAACGTGATGAAGGGTTATCATCAGGATTCGGACTCGACGTCGAAAGTGCTGACCGATGACGGTTGGTTCAAGAGCGGCGATGCCGGGCGGATCGATGATGACGGGTTCGTTTACATCACCGGGCGGATCAAAGAGATGCTCATCGTCGCGGGCGAGAATGTTCATCCGCGCGAGATCGAATCGGTCCTTGAACTTCACCCTGCCGTCGCCGAAGCTGGCGTGATTGGGCAGAACGATCCAAGTCGCGGCGAGGTTCCGGTCGCGTTTGTGACATTGGAAGAAGGCGCGTCAGCCACCGAGGTCGAACTCCGCGATCACGCCCGTCAGAAGCTGGCTGGCTTCAAGGTGCCCAGGCAGGTTCACATCCTCGACGAACTGCCGCACGGTGCCACCGGAAAGCTGCTCCGCCGCAAACTGCATGAATGTCTCTAAGTCATTGTTATTTAATCGGTTATGATTGTAGTGCGTGTGGGTGTGGCTGATCTTGTCAGTTACGCGGAGGTGTTGTAGACTGCTGGGCTCGCTGTGAGATGTGCATCGCTGCCGCATCAGGCGGCAATTTGTGGTGTGTGGGCTCGATTTTGTGAGGTCGTGGGCGAATGGGTCAGGTTATCGACAACGAGTTGCTTGAGATCTTGGCCTGCCCGGAGTCGCACGCTTCGTTGGTGCTGCACGATGGGTGGTTGTATTCGACGGATGAGAAAACCCGTCGGCGCTATCCGGTTCGCGATGGGATTCCGATCATGTTGGTCGACGAGTCCGAGGTTGTTAATGAAGGCGACTTCCGTCGGGTGATGGAGTCGGCTAAGAGTTAGATATTTGGCGTAAACCGATTAGACAGGTGAGTTTTTAGTTATGGCATTTAACAAGCGCAATGGTGACGGTGGCGACAAGAAGAAGTTTGGCTTTCACACGGCACATCGATTTCCAAATCGACGTGGCAAAGATTGGGAAGGCCCCGTTGTCGATTACAAAGAGGTCGACTTACTGCGCAAGTTTATGACGACCAGCGCCAAGATGATGACCCGCAAGCGGGCTGGCACAAGTTCGCAAGAGCAGCGTGCGTTGAAGGAAGCGATCAAGCAGGCACGCTTCATGGCCCTGCTTCCTTACACCAGCACCTAATTGCTGGTTGAGCCAGAGGTCGTAAGTTCGCAATATCTAAGCCGCGCTCTCAAACCGGGCGCGGCTATTTTCATGCGCGGGATTGGTATTGCGTTACGTCTGATTTGACGATCGAGGCGAGAAACCGTGCCATTGCCCAGTTGTGTCACTGCTCTGTGAGCAGTGCGGTTCAACATATCGCCCACGGCGCAACACTGCTCACAGAGCAGTTGCACGTCATCAATCATCATCGGACGCATGACAGAGCACTAGTTGTATGCCCGGGTCTGGGCAGCTGATGGGAAGTAGTGGCTGAGTATCTCGCCCATTTGCTTTCCAGAGAGTCCCATGCCGAGCGCTCCCATCTGGCACAAGCCCGCACCGTGCCCCCAACCCAGCCCGCTTAGGGTGATCGATTCCAACCCGCCCGACTCGCTTACGTTTTTCTTGATCGCAAACGCACTGCTGTAAAGAAACCCGGGATGCAGTGCGTGGCGAATGTTGTATTCGGAATTGATCGTGGTTTCGTGGGGCGCTCCCTGCCTGTCGATCCAGTCGATTTTCAAGCTCTGCGCTCGACCTGAAACGCCGCGCGAGAGCACTGTTAGATCGGTCAACTTCCCAAGATCAGCAAGTTGCGCGACCCGGAGAGCGAAGCCTTGTTCCAATTCTTGACGCGTTTGGGTTACCGCCCATCGATAGTAATTGTCAGGTTCGTCGACATGCCCCAGGAATTGCGAATGAACTTCGGGCGGAACAAAACTTGGGCTGCAATAAACGTGGGGTGCCAGTTGTTCGCCGGCGCGAAGATAGGTATCGAAGCCTTGTTCGGTCGAAGCGGTGAACGCCGAGATGAGCTGCGAATCGATGGTGTCGAAGATTGACTCGACGCACGGTTTGGTATCGCCCCACACGCTTTCGGGTGTTTCAGAAATCCCCCCGCAGATTTTTGAATAGACCGCATCAACGACCTCGCCCTGATCGTCGAGCAAGACCAGACCTTTGGATTCGCAGACCGCCTGCAACGCCGCGCCGCTGGTATGGGCGATACCCTGATAGCGCTGACAGCAATCGTCGTTGCAGCGGTCGAAAGGGTCGGCATCGTGTTTGGCTTCCGACATCGCGAGGAGCCATGATCGGGCGACCACGCATTGTGCTTTGAGAAATTCAACGGGGCATGCACCGCTCATTTCGGCGGTGATGACGCCGGCGAGGTAGGTTTCAAGCGGAAGTGTGTTGATGAGTGCCAGTCCGCCCGGGTAGGGGAGTATTTCAGCCGCACCAGCCAGCGATTGATCGCATCGTTTCTGCCAGTGAAACCCCCGGCCTGCGATGACGCCTTGAACGACCATTGCGTCTTCGGCTGACGAGCTTTGCGTGGTGGGCTCGATCTTGACCGATTCAGTGGCTGTCGCCGTCTGGTCATCGATTGTGATGGCGAGTTTGCCGACAGTCAGTGCGATTTGAATGTTGGTCTTGGAGAATTCGCCGAGAGAGCGGTCGTCAACCCAGATATTGTGACTTTGGTTGGGGATGTCGATGCTGATTAGTTTCTGCGTGTCTTGCTTGAGAATGATGCCGACGCGCACGGACGGTTCGGTCTTGTCGTGAATCGACCACTTGCGCAGGTCAGGAATAGGGGGCGATTGATTGGCCATTGTGCTTTCCGAATCGTGGCGTTGGGTTCAAGAATTCATTTCGACGGATACATGCTTATAGCATTTGCGACCGTGGTTGGCGACTGGCTGGGCGGTTGCTTAGAATAGCCTTCCATGAGTCGCAAAAACAAGCCAGCCGTTCAGCGCTATCACGATCGTGTTGCCCGCCGCTACGACGCTTCGTACGACGATGCCTATTGGCGTTTTCATGATGCCCTGACATGGGACTACCTCAAGCCGCACCTGCCAGCCGACCTGTCGATTCCTGTGATGGACTTGGGATGCGGAACGGGCAAGTGGGCGTTGAAACTGCTGACGAGCGGATACAGCGTGGCCTGCGTGGATATTTCCGGCGCGATGATTGGCAAAGCCAAGTTGGCGGTTGAAGAGCAGCGACGTTCGGAACGCGCGGAGTTCTTTCAAGCCGATCTGTGCGATCTTGGTGACATTCCGAACGAGCGGTATGCGTTTGCGGTGGCGATGGGTGATCCGATTGGATGTGCGAGCAAGCCGGGGCGAGCGCTGAAGGAAATCAAAAAGAAATTGCAGCCCGGGTCCATCTTGATCGCGACGCTCGACAACAAACTCGGCGCTCTCGACTATTACCTCAAAGAGGGTTCGCCCAAACAGATGTCCGACTTTCTCAAGACCGGCAAGACGCACTGGCTGACCAAGGAGAAGGAAGAGCAGTTCGACATTCATACGTTCACACCGCGCGAGGCGAAGGCACTCTTTGAGACGGCTGGTTACGAAGTCCTGGAGATCCGCGGCAAGACGGTGTTGAATTTCAATCAACGCACGTATCGTGGGTTGCTGGATGATTCCAAGAACAAGTTGGAATGGATGCGGATTGAGAAGAAGTTGAGTCGTGATGCCGACGCGGTGGCGCGGGCTGGTCACTTGCAGATTGTCGCGAAAACACCGAGTAGTTAATATGACGAGGTGAGTCGTTTCTCGCCTTGTTATGGCACGCGACGCTGAATCGGCATTGGACTCTCTGGTTTTCACCGTTTCTGAAATAAGCAATTCCACACTTTCAAAAAGGTTTCGACGATGGGTTGTGCTGAAGCGCTCGCCAATGAGGGTTTGATCGCCCGACGAATGCCCGGGTTTGAAGTCCGTCCTCAACAGCTCGAAATGGTTGAGGAAGTGGCACGGGCGTTTGACGAGCGTGAGCATTTGCTCATCGAAGCCGGTACCGGAGTGGGCAAAAGTTTTGCGTATTTGCTGCCTGCCATCGAGCGCGTCACGGAGTACGGCGATCGTGTGGTGATTTCCACCCATACGATTGCGTTGCAGGAGCAGTTGTTCGAGAAAGACATTCCGTTTCTAGCGTCGGTGCTGCCGGATGAATTTTCGTCGGTGCTTGTAAAGGGGCGGTCGAACTACATCGGGCTTCGGCGGTTGGCCCAGGCCAGTCGGCGGCAGGATCTGCTATTTCAATCGCGTGAGCATGTCGATTCGTTGTGGCAGATCGAAGATTGGGCCTACAAGACGACGGATGGTTCACTGGCTGACCTGCCCGTGGCACCGCCCTATCCGGTTTGGGAGCGGGTCAAGAGCGAACACGGCAATTGCATGGGTCGGCGATGCAGCTATTACGACAAGTGCCACTATCAGCAGGCGCGGCGGCGGGCGCGACATGCCAAGCTCTTGGTTGTAAACCATGCCTTGTTCTTCGCAGATTTGGCGCTTCGTCGGGCGGGTGCGGGTGTGCTGCCGGATTATGATTTTGCGATCCTCGACGAAGCCCACACCATCGACGCGGTAGCCGGCGATCACTTTGGCATTCACTTGACGAGTTCGCAGATTCGGTACCTCTTGACGAGCTTGTACAACGAGCGGACCAAGCGCGGTCTGCTTGCGGGCTTTCATGCAGAGTCGGCCGTTCGAGCGGTGCGGGCTGCGTTCGATAGCATGCAGCAATTCTTCGACGAACTGCGCAGTTGGCAGCGGAATCATGGTCGCTCGAACGGTCGGCTGGTCGAACCACCGCCGGTGCGTAATGCGCTTAGTGATGCCCTGCGTGAATTGAATCGACGACTTCGCGCCGTTCGTAGTCAGATCGAAGAAGAAGAAGACCGCTTCGAGATCAACGCCCATATGGATCGTGTCAGTAGCTTCGCCGAACTTCTGGAAGAAGCCGTCGAGCAGCAGCATGACGAGTGGGTGTACTGGATCGAACTTGAGGATCGCCGCGACGGCAGGGTTGCGTTGCACGGTCGGCCCATCGATGTGGCTGCGTCGCTTAAGGATACGCTCTTTAGCACCGTGCCAAGCGTGGTGCTGACGAGTGCAACCTTAACGGTCAAGCCGGGCGATGGGTTTGGTTACATGCGCGATCGACTTGGCTTGTCGGACGTTTCGCAAGCGGCGCTCGGTTCACCGTTTGATTACGCAGAGCAGGTGAAGGTCTACGTCGAAAAAGATATGCCCGAGCCATCGTCGGGTGGCTATGCCCAAGCCGTTTGTGACGGCATCGAGAAATACATCAAGCTCAGTGACGGCAGGGCGTTCGTTCTGTTTACGGGTTACGATTTGATGAATCGGTGCGCAGAATCGCTGGCGGATTTCTTCAAAGATCTCGACATCGAATTGCTGGTCCAGGGGCAAGGAATGCCGCGATCGACCTTGCTCAATCGCTTTCGCGAATCGGAGCGGAGCGTCATCTTCGGGACGGACAGTTTCTGGACCGGTGTGGACGTTCCGGGCGATGCGCTGTGCAACATCATTATCACGCGCTTGCCATTCGCCGTGCCCGATCGGCCTGCGATTGAGGCGCGGATCGAGCAAATCCGGCGGCGCGGTGGGAATCCGTTTATGGAATTTCAATTGCCCGAAGCGGTTCTGAAGTTTCGGCAAGGGTTTGGCCGCCTCATCCGCGCGAAGACGGACCGCGGCATCGTGGTGATTCTGGACCCGCGCGTGGTGACCAAGCGTTACGGTCATGCCTTTCTCAAAGCGCTTCCGGAATGCGAAGTCATCATCGAATCAAGAGCAGAGCTGGACGAATTGCCGCCCTACGCGGATTGAATTATTTGGCCTGATTCTGAAGATAGGTTTGAATCGACTGAGCGAGTCCCGGGTGTCGCAGGCCGGCTGCTTGTGCTTGGACGAGCGCTTCGTCGGCTGAACATTTTCCGGTGGCGCCGAGATACAGACCGAACATTCCGCCAGACCGGTTGGCAGACGCGCACTGCAGCAGCACGCGCGTGTCTTGAATCCCTTCCATCGTCTCAAGAAATTGCTTGGCTTGTTCTTCGGTCATTCCGTTCGACATCATTGGGATGTGGTGGTAATTCATGCCGGCGCTTTTGACGGCGCTGATGTATTCAGGATCGACTTCTTCGGCGCGGCGCA
Source organism: Phycisphaerae bacterium (assembly GCA_021604825.1). The sequence continues at coordinate 9,430 of BQJS01000005.1, forward strand.
GGTCGATGATGTCGGTGACGCCTTCCGACTTGATGTACTCAATTCCACTTTCGTCTGCCGCCCCTGAAATCAGGATGTCGCCTGCGCTCTTCAAGTTGACGATTCCCGGTACGTTCATTTGCTTAACCTCTGCGTTGGGTCGATGGCAGCCACTGGTCAGTGTCCCGAGCGAAATCATCAAGAGACCCAGCGCCGTTGCGTTCGAGTTGAAGTTCATGTTCACCGTCTAATAAGGAATTCGTTTCGATGTTGAAGTTGGATGTTACGGGCGTGGGCGACTCAGGCAAATGCCGGACGCCAATTCTGAAGATGGGGAACTTCCCCTTCTGCGGCTGGGGTCAGGGGGGGTGTGTGGTGGTCAAGCCGCAGAAGGGTCCCCGATCAGGCGTCTCTAGGCGGGAGACGCAATTCGTGATGGGTGGTGCCATCACTTCGAAGGAGGAACTGACTATGTGACTTACTGGCTATGTGACTTCTGGTGCCCCGCGAGGGGCGATCGAGCTTGCTTGGAAGAAGCGTTGCCCGGTGTTGCTACTAAGCATACTATATAATTTAGTAATCGGATCAAGCTTTTTCTGGGGTTGGGTGAAGATTTTATGGTCCGGGACGATTTGAGAAGTTCGTTGATTGAGCGATAACTAGCCGATACTATTAAGGTTAGTAACCCCCATGACTGTTTTGGAGCGACCGCAATATGGCAAAGATGCCAAAGAATCTGACACCACTTGAGTCCCTGATTATGGATGTGGTTTGGGACGAGGGCGAGGTTACCGTGCGCAAGGTGCAAGAGGCACTGAAAGACAAGCGGGACCTGGCCTACACTTCGGTTCTCACGATGATGCAGGTCTTGGAGAGAAAGGGATTTGTCGGTTCACATCGGGTTGGCCGAGCGAATGTGTACGAGCCAACGGTGACCCGTGCGCGGTTCGGTTTGCGTGGGGCTGTGAACATCGTCAATGATTTCTTTTCTGGATCGGTGCCGGCGATGCTGTCTCATTTTGCAGAGACGGATCGTTTGTCGGAGCATGACTTGCGTGAGTTGGAGTCCATCGTCGAACAAGCTCGATCCAAGCGTACTGATGGTGTTCAGGCGTAACTGGTGTTGACGTAGAATCGGATGCAAATCTCTGTGTCGGAATGGAATCTAACGCAGGATAGAGAGAGGCATTGAGCGCGGATAACTTTTGAACCCCGGGTGCATTTTCCCCCAGGATGCAAACAGTGCAAGACTCCCTGGTCAACTATCTCATTCCCAATCTGGCGATCGCCAGCCTGGAGTTCCTGTTGGTTGGGTTCCTGGTGGCGTCGCTGCTCGCGATTCGGCCAAGCACTTCTCCGCTGTGGCGTCGACGCATTTGGCTGTTGGCGATGCTCAAGCCGTTTGCCACGGTTTTGACTGGATTTTTTCCGGGTCTCATTCGCCTGCCTGCATTTCTAACTTCCGGAAACTTTCTCGGAGATTTGCTTTCGCCGCAGGGTGTCGATGACGGCCTGCTGGTTGATGGCGGTTCCGGGGCGGTTTTTCTAAAAATCGTTGCGTACTTGTGGCTATTCGGTACGAGCGTGATGCTCTACATCCTTTGGCGACGGGCCACGGTCAGCAACCAAATGATCGAAGAAGCCGAAGACCGTGGGTATCTGCTCAAACCGTCGAGCGTTAAGGTGCTCGACCCGACGCTTGAAGTGTCGCCCGATGCCCGCATCATCATCACGCCTGACGAATCCGGTCCGGCGACGCTTGGTGCTTGGCGGTCGGTTGTTGTGATTCCCGAAAACCTGCTGCCTTGGGTCAACGAACATCGCGACCCCACACAGTTGGAACGCGATCGATTCCTGCAAGTCCTACGTCACGAGTTGTCGCACCTTTCGCGGCGTGACGACTTGGCGACGATGCTGGCTGCGTTCACTGTGGCGTTCTTTTGGTTTCATCCGATCGCCCACTGGGCGTACAGTCGCGTGCGAATCAACAATGAGCTCTGCTGCGACATGCAAGTGGTCGCCAGTGGCGTAGCCCCCTCTGATTACGTGAACACGCTGATGAATGTTGTCTCGGGTCAGTTCGCTCGCAAAGGGTTCTCGATGGGGATCTTGGGCGATGCGAGTTCAGCTGGCGTGTTGCGACGGCGTTTGCATTTCCTGCTTTCTGACGAAGTGGCCAACAGCTCCGCGGATCGTTCCAGGTGGGGTTACTTCATGTTGGCGGTTCTGTTTCTCACGTTGCCGCGACTCATTGCCCCTGCGCAGTCCACGTTCGAAGTGTTTGACGCGAGCGGCGAGATTGTCCGCGTGACGCTGGAGGAGTTGGAGCGGAATCCGAGTTTCCAACTTATTGAAAACGGTCAGACATTCCCAGCCGTGAGGGTGGCTGGCCTGCCCGCAATCGACGTGGTTGATCCTGCTGCCGTGGATGCTGGCAACGGTAATTCCAGATCCGGCAAGGGCCTCGCGCTGGGCGATATTGAATTGCTCGGTCCGCCTGCAGGCGATTCTGAATCGGGATCATCGGGGACCGGTCCGGTAGAGTCCGGCGAAATGCTGGCCAACATGACCGACGAAGACACCGAATTGGAAGACGAGGCCAACACGAAACCCCAAAAGCCCGAGAAAAAGTCTCGTGGTCGCGGTTGGCCAAACGGTGGCATCAGCGAGCCGACGTCACCGGATCGCCCCATTCTGCCGCCACAATCCTCACGCTAAGTCCGGTCGCCCCGGAATCATCAAGCCAACACACCCCATCCATCAGGCGGGCTGGTTTGTTGCGCCAATCCACATAACTGCCGACAAGACCACGCGTTAAGCAAGCCAATTCCGAGGAGACGGGGCGGTTATCGTGGTCCGATCGTGTCGTGTCACGGGCCGGCTTGACTTTACTTTAAGAAAGTATATGCTGTTCTAAAGTAAAGCATGGCGAAGAAAACGACGACAACCAAGAAGCCGGTTACTTCGGACGCCAACGCGGAGTCAGAGGCGTTGCTTCGGGCGATTCTGTCGCTTCGACACATCGGTGAGGCTAAGCGGTTCTTTCGGGATCTGCTCACCGACGACGAATTCGACATGCTGGGGCGTCGGTGGAAAGTTGTGTCGATGTTGGCGGACGGAGATTCGTACCGACAGATCGAAGATGCCACCGGGATGAGTTCACGGACGGTGGCGCGAATCGCCAAGTGGCTTAAGGAAGGGCCCGGGGGGTACCGCATCATCTTGGAGCGGTTGAAGTCGCGGGATTAAGAACAGAAGGGCTGTCTTTCATGAAACGGGCATCGCAAAAAATCAGATTGGCGGTCCCGAAGGGCCGGCAGCAGCAAGAGATCGTGTCCTTGCTTGCCGACGCGGGGCTTTCAATATCCGTCAACGACAAGGGCTATCGTCCGGCATGCAGTGACGATCGTTTCGAGGTCAAGCTCCTTAAAGCGGCTAACATTCCGAAGTTGGTTGAGTATGGTGCGCACGATTTGGGAATTACCGGGCATGATTGGATCGAAGAAACCGATGCCAATGTGACGGAGTTGCTCGACACGGGGCTGCTGCCAGTTCGACTCGTGGCGGCGGCTCCGAAGGGCAGCGATCCATTCGCCGCGAACGATGGTCAACCGCTCATCGTGGCGTCGGAATATGAGAATATCACGCGCAAGTACATGGAGCGCAAGGCGTGCGATTTTCGCTATCTGCGTACGTATGGTGCGACCGAAGTCTTTCCGCCTGAAGATGCCGACCTCATCGTAGACAACACCGCCACCGGGGCGGCACTTCGATCGAATGGCCTCGTCGTTATTGATGAAATACTCCGCTCAAGTACGCGCCTGATCGCCTGCAGCGAAACCTGCGCTGATCCCGCGCGGCGCGAAGTGATTGACGAAGTAGTCATGCTGGTTTCAAGTGTGCTGGAAGGACGACGACGCGTGCTTCTGGATATGAACGTGGCGGCGGACGCACTCGATCGCGTGATTGAACTGTTGCCGGCGATGAAGTCGCCAACGGTTCAGCCACTTCGAGGCGACGGAGGATTCGCGGTGCGCGTCGCGGTGCTGCGCAGTGAAGTCTCCAAGGTTCTGCCGGCAATACTTCGGGCTGGTGCAACTGATGTTTTGCAAACTGCCGTCCAGAAGGTTGTCGCCTGACTGTCCACAGAGAAGTGATACGTCATGGTTCGCATACTACACAGCAACGCGTCGGACGGTGTGATACCCGAAGGCATTCGACGGGTCGAAACGTCGGCGCGTGAGGCGGCGGATGTCTGCCGCGAAGTGATCGATGCCGTGCGAGCGCGCGGTGATGATGCACTTATTGAGTACACGCGGCGGTTTGACGGTGTCGATTTGTCATCACTTGGTTTGCAGGTTGGCCCGGAAGAATTCGAGTCAGCCGACCAAAACCTAAGTGCCGACATGCGCGAAGCGCTCACCCACGCGATCCGCAACATCAACCGATTCCACACGCAACAACGACCCAAGCCCGAACCGATGATGGAAGTCGAGCCGGGCGTCTGGTGTGGCGACCGGTGGACGCCAATCGATTCGGTCTGTCTGTATGTGCCGCGGGGGCGGGGGGCGTTTTCGTCGGTGATGTGTATGTTGGGCGTGCCGGCTGTCGTTGCCGGTGTTGAACGCGTCGTTGTGTGTACGCCGCCCGGTCCCGATGGTCGGGTCGACGATGCCACGCTGGTGGCCGCCAAGTTGATCGGGATCGATCGGGTCTATCGAATTGGCGGGGCGCAAGCGGTGGCTGCCATGGCGTTTGGTACGGATTCGGTCGAGCCAAGCACCAAAATCGTTGGGCCGGGCAACGTGTATGTGTCCGCCGCCCGGCACCTGTTGAGTGATCGCATCGATCCAGGTCCGCCGGCGGGTCCGAGCGAGTCGGTGGTGCTTTGTGACGCGGGTGTTGACCCAAACAATGCGGCTTGGAACGTACTGGTTGAAGCGGAGCATGGCGAGAATTCTTGTGCGGTGTTGGTGACGCATGATGAAGCGCTGGCTGGTCGCGTCTCAGATGCTGTGGTGAAAAACATTAATTCGATGAGTCCTCAGCGTCAGGCCTTTGCGTCGCAGGTGCTCAATGAAAACGGCGGGATTGTGCTCACCGAATCGCTTGAAGCTTCCGTCGATTTCGTCAATGCATTTGCACCTGAGCATCTGGCGATCATGTCGGATCGTGGCGACGAGATCGTTAAATCAATCCGCAATGCGGGGGAAATTCTGATCGGTGACTTTCCCATTATTAGTCTTGGCAATTATGCGATGGGGTTGAACGCGATCTTGCCGACCGGCGGACGCGCGGTGACGCGCTCGTGTGTTTCGGTGCTGGATTTTCTCAAACGCTCGTCGGTGGGGAAGGTTAATCGCGAAGGCTTCGGTTCGGTTGCACCCGTTGTTTCGGTGATGAGTCGTGACGAGGGATTCAGTGCCCACCATCTTGCCGTTGAGAATTGGCTACCCGTTGCAAACGAAGCAGAATAGCGCCCAGATGAACAAGGTGGATTTGATCAAGACATGAAGAACAAAACGCAACAGTCATTTAAACCTTTGCAGGTGTCGCGACGAACGGCTGAGACGGAATTTGGGCTGACGCTGTCTCCACGTACGGGCGCTTTCGAGTCGCTGGACATCCCCAACCGTTTGCTGTCTCACTTTGTCGATCACTTTTCGCGCGGTTCGGGAATCGTTGCAACGACGGCTGAGACGGATTGGCCCGGTTCCTGGCAATTCGATCATGTCCTTTGTGAAGACCTCGGGCAGCTCATCGGCGCGGGCGTGGCTGCGATTGCCTGCGAGCGTACCGCGTCGGTTGGTATCGTCGGTCGTGCTTCGACGTCGGGCGTGATGGATGACGCGTCGGCGTCGGTTGAAATTGGTTTGGAATCGCGGCCCCGATGCACTTGGCGTGTTGAGTCCGGAATTGTTATCGATGGATACGTTGATTCGTGGTACAGCCCAGACGGAACGCAAGCCGGACAGTGTTTCGGTACGAACCTTCGGCAGTTTCTTGATGGGTTTGCGTTGGGCAGTGGGGCGACGTTGATGATCTCCGTTCGGGCTGGCACGAATCTGCACCACGTGTATGAAGTGATCTTTCGGGCATTGGGTGATGCGGTCGGTGCGGCGCTCGGGACTTCCGTCCGCTTGCCGGGTGACGGTAGTGGGTTGGCTGGTCCGCCGCGCTATGAAACCAAAGTGATTCAATAAAGGCTGTGAGAATCCCCATGCGATCGAAACCGCTGCTAATTCTTGACGCCGATGGCGTGTTCATGGACGAGATGCCGTATTGGAACACGGCGCTTGCGACCTTGATGTACCGATTTGATCTTCAGTGCGCCGACACCGAGGAGTGGGTGGATTTGAGTCGAACGTGTTTGAACGAGTATCGCGTGCAGGCGATCACCAAGGGGCGCGGTTGCAATTCGAATTGGGATCTAGCTGCAGTGATGATTCGTGCGGCTGAGGATGGCGCGTGTCTGGCCGGTCTTGGTGAAGGGCTGCGGTTGGGCGATTGTGATTTGTTTGCGACGTCACTTGCTGAAGGTATGGAACGTCAATGGCGTTCTGTGGATTCCGGCGATCCGCTTGGTCAATTCGGCATCGAGCGCGACGAAGACTTCTTTCAAGAAGTCGTCGCCGAGTTTCAACAGGTCTTTAAGCGAGAAGTCGACGTCGATTGGGATTACGACCGACAAGTTCCCGTACTGCCGGTGGCGGAATTACGGGCGTTGTTCTTGCGCTTCAAGGAATACGGGTTCACGCTGGGTGTTTGTACGTCGCGGGCAGAGTCCGAAATCGTCGAACCGATGACGCAATTCGGTGTGCTAGATTGTTTTCAGCGCGATCGCATCGTGACCTATGACCATGCGGTTCGCGCTGAATCGCGCACGGGTAACAAGGCGATGGGCAAGCCGCACCCGTTTCCACTTCTTTGTGCCGCGATTGGATTCGATGCCGCGCTCCTGGCGTGTGAACGCGGGGCAAGTCAATCCGTCGGCGATGGAGGCGAAGTGGTTTATGTTGGTGATGCGCCGGCGGATTTCGACACCGCACATCGCGCCGCTGAATTGGGATTGTCGGTTTCGTACGTCCACATCGATTCAGGATTGGCGCCACCCGCCGACCGAGAGGCGATCGCCGATAGCGACATCACGAAACGGGTCGCTCCGACTTTGGTGGACTGCGAGTCATGGCTTCGAGATTACGCGGGTTGCGTGGGAAGTAGATCATGATCGGCGTCGTGGACTATGGTGCCGGAAACCTGCAGAGCGTTGGCAATGCTTTGGATCATTTGGGTGTGTCGTGGCAGTTGGCTGAGTCCGACGCGGACTTCGATTGCTGCGATCGGATGATTCTTCCGGGCGTGGGGCACTTTCGGTCGGCGATGACAACGCTCGTTGAGACCCGGCAAGACCAACGGATCAAAGCGTTCGCAGCATCGGGTAAACCACTCTTGGGGATATGCCTTGGTGCGCAGTTGCTGCTGGAAACCAGCGAAGAATCGCCGGGCCTCTCGGGCCTTGGCTTGATCTCCGGTGACGTCACTCGCCTCAAGAGCGACACCGTTCCGCACATGGGCTGGAACCGCGTGCGGGCGAATGGCGCGATGCCCATATTGGGTGATGACTTGCAGGAGAGGCATTTCTACTTTGCCCACAGCTATGTTTGCGAGCCCAAAAGCATCGAACATCGTTTGGCAGTGACAAAATGTGGCACTCTAGACGTCTGTGTGGCCGTCGGTTGTGAAAACGTCATGGGCGTTCAATTCCACCCGGAAAAAAGCGGGGCGGCTGGTCTGCAATTGCTTGAGAGGTTCGCGCGATGCTAGCCAAGCGGATCATTCCGTGCCTCGACATTCGCGACGGTCGCGTGGTCAAGGGCGTGGCGTTTAAGAATCTGCGTGACGCCGGTGATCCCGTTGAGCGAGCCGAGGCGTACATGGCCACCGGTGCCGATGAGCTTTGCTTTCTCGATGTGACGGCTTCGATCGACAAGCACCCGCTGCTGGTCGATTTGATTCGCAAGCTGTCGAAGGTTCTGTTCATTCCGTTTACGGTGGGCGGCGGTGTGCGAAGCGTTGACGATGCGAAGGCGCTGCTGCGAGCCGGTGCTGACAAAATTGGCGTGAACACGGCGGCTGTAATACGACCCGATCTGATCGCCGAGTTAGCCGCCCAATTTGGGAACCAGTGCGTGGTGCTTTCGATTGATGCCCTCGGTCAAGGTGCCGATGCGAAAGTGACGACCCACGGCGGCCGCGAGGTGACCGATCGGTCGGTGTGCGATTGGGCGCGGGAAGCTGTTGAGTTGGGGGCCGGCGAGATTCTGCTGAATTCGGTGGATTCGGACGGCGTGCGCGGCGGGTTTGCATGCGAGTTGGTCGAGCGCGTTGTCGATGCGGTGTCTGTCCCGGTGATCGCTTCGGGCGGGGCGGGTGATGCAGCCGATTTTGTTGAACTGTTTTCGAAGACGCGTGCCCATGCGGGGTTGGCTGCTTCGATTTTTCACGACGGATCGACGACGCCGAACGATGTCAAGAAAGTGTTGCGTGGTGAGGGGATTGAGGTGCGGTTGTGATCATTCCAAGTATCGACATTTCGGGCGGGAAAGCAGTCCAGCTCCGCCAAGGGCGCGAACTGCATCTGACCGATGAACGCGATCCGGTGATGTTGGCTGCGATGTTCAATCGCTACGGGCCGGTGGCGGTGGTTGATCTCGATGCCGCGATGGGCAAGGGCGACAATGGCGAGCTGATCGAAGCATGCTGTCAGGTAGCCGACTGCCGCGTGGGTGGTGGGATTCGCAGCGCCGACGATGTGCGCAACTGGATCAAGCGCGGTGCCCAGAAGATCGTCGTCGGGACGATGGCGTCGGTTGAATTTTTCAAGCAGTTTCCGCGTGAGTGGTTGGTGGGGGCCATCGACAGCAAAGGCGAGCAAGTTGTCGATTCCGGATGGACGCGGGATACGAATGCGAGTGTTTTTGATCGGGCGAAGGAGTTAGCCCCCTATTGCAGCGAGTTTTTGTTCACGCAGGTTGAGCGCGAGGGGATGCTGGCTGGCGTTGATCTCGAGCGGGCGACGCGATTGCGCGAACTCGTGGATGTGCCGATCGTGGTGGCGGGCGGTATTCGCAACTCAGCCGACATCGCCGATTTGGTGCGATCGGGTTTCGGCGCACAGGTCGGTCGGGCGCTCTATGAAAACAAGGTGGACCTCACCGATGCTTGGATGCAGAGCGTTTCGTTTGATGCTTCGGGTTTGGTTCCGACAATTGTGCAGGATGCCCGAACGGGTGACGTGTTGATGCTGGCCTATAGCAATGCGGAGTCGCTGCGGGCGGCGCTATCGGAAGGGGTTGGTTGCTATTGGTCGCGTTCGCGAAAGAACCTTTGGCGTAAAGGCGAAACGTCGGGTAACACGCAGCGCTTGGTGTCAGCCCGTTTCGATTGCGACCGCGATGCGATATTATTTCGCGTGGATCAGGTTGGACCGACATGCCACACCGGATCGCCGACATGCTTTGGCCCGCGAACCTACGATACGTGCGCTGATGTGCATCGGACGCTTACCGATCGATTTGCAGAGTTGGCCAACACCTCCAAGCCGAGCTACACGCAGAAGCTGCTCAGCGATCCGGATCTGCTTGCCTCCAAACTTCGCGAAGAAATCGAAGAAGTGATCGTATCGCCCGACCGGTCCAACCTCCGCTGGGAATGTGCCGACGTGCTGTATCATCTCTGCGTCAAAATGGTGGCTGACGGGGTGACGCCGGAGCAGGTTGTCGCCGAGCTTCGAAGTCGCATCAAACCCGAATAGGCCCTTTTTGGCCGGTGACGCACCTTTCGTTCACGTCCAACTCGCCGGGTTGACCCTTTGATCAGCAACTCCTAGATTACCGGCCCGTCGACTCGCTTTTTGCTGCGTTTTACGGGTCGAATCGGGCATGGTTTTCACAGTTCAAATGAACCGGCGAGCGGTTTTGTTTCGCCTGATTGAATCAACAAGGAGCGAGTTTTGGAAAAGACACTGATTATTCTCAAACCGGATTGCGTGCAGCGTCGCCTTATTGGCCGAATTGTTCAGCGCTTTGAAGACAAGGGCCTCACGCTTTCGGGCATGAAGCTGATGCAGATTGAAAAGTCGCTGGCTGAGAAGCACTATGCCCCGCACGTTGGCAAGCCGTTTTATCCCGGTTTGATCGAGTACATTACGAGTGGTCCGGTGGTGGTGTTGGCGCTGGCTGGCCCGAATGCGATTACCGTGTCGCGCAAGCTGATGGGCGCGACGTTTGGATTCGACGCCGAGCCTGGAACGGTTCGTGGCGATTTCGGAATCAGCAAGACGTTTAACCTGATTCATGGTAGCGACGCGCCCGAGACGGCTGAGACTGAGATTGCGCTGTACTTTGCGCCGGGTGAACTGCTCGATTATTCGACAGCCGCAGAAGGTTGGACAAGCAAACCAAACGAAGTGTAGTTAGGCGTAGGGTGCGTCCCGGACGCACCTGTTGATTGCCAGCGGGATGGTTGCCAATTGCACTGCTCACAGAGCAGTGGCACGTCTACATTGAGATTCGTGAGGTGTGTTATGAAAGTGCAATCGATTGAATCGCATGAGCAGGCACCTGTGACGATGGAAGGTGCGTCGGGCGCGCAGATGCGGATGCTCATCGGGCCGGGCGAGAAAGCCCCGAACTTTCACATGCGTCACTTTGAGGTCGAAGTCGGCGGATACACCCCGCACCATCAACACGACTACGAGCATGAGATCGTGATCCTTAAGGGGCAGGGCGTCGCCAAGTCGGAGCAGGGCGAACGGCCCTTCAGCGCCGGTGATATCATCTACGTGCCAGCCAACGAGAAGCACAATTTCAGCAATACCGGTGACGCCCCGTTGGAGTTTATTTGCCTGATTCCGGCACCGCAGGATTGTTCGAAAGATTAGTGCGGGCGCGATTCAGCAGTAGGGTCCGCTGTGCGGACCTTTGAATTTGAATCGGCACACGGTAGTTGGTTGGCATACGTTGGTCCGCACAGCGGACCCTACAATTCCCCTCGATGTTCGGTAGGCGGATGATTGCATCGAACGATAAACCGAAACCTTCCGCCGAGCCCGTCGTCAATGGCCACTGTTCAAAATGCGGGTCAGCCGTCGCCGGGTTTCCCGGTGATTACGCCCGCTGCGACAAGTGTCAGCACATGCAAATGCTATCGTCCGACCCGCCGCCGGGTTGGCGCACAGTCGCACACGGCGATCGTCTGACGCAGCTGCCCTTCTGGTTCGTGACGTTGTTCTACGCGTCGATCGGTGCGATCTTGTGGACCGGTGGGGGGACGGACTTCTACAGCAGTTCGATCGTAATCCTCGTGTTTGCGGGTTGGATCTTTTCGATCATGCAGTTTTCAAAAGCCGCAGAGCGCCAACGCCGCTGGTGGGCACCGGTGCTGGAGTATCACCTCGTCGCCATCCTGATGATCCCAGGTTTCATGTGGCTGGCCGGCGCGTTCATGGCCATCGTCAATTGGACCATCACCGGCATGACACTCCTATGGATGCTCTTCGCCGCCGTGATCCTGTTCATATCCCTGCTGCTATACGGCGATGCGAGGCGACGCATCGCGCATCTGAAGATCGTTAGACGTTGAATCGATGTGTCACGAGCGCGCGGCGAATAGCGGAATCTGAACAACTGCATCCCGCTCTCTATTTGCAGGGGGTGGCCCTGCGATTCCACACTCGCCAGATGTATGCTCGGGATTCTTGCAACCGCAAACTCTGACTGCGACGCCAAACGTTTTGCCCAGCGTTCGCAAACGGTTGAAGCGGCGTTCACGCTCCGTTTCGTCGATCATTTTCCCGCCGCCGCAATTGTTCTTGAATTGTTGTCGGCGCCACTTATCGGCGCCGAATGTGGGCAGAAGACTTGAGATCGCCGCCATCGTTTTGCGAGCAAATGCCGGCCGCAGGAAGAGATAGCTTGCAGCAGCCGATCGCACTCCGATTCTGCTTAGCTCTTCAAGCAACGATGAAAACGAATCGTTCGTGTCCGTGAGTTCGGGAATCAAGGGATCGAATCGAGCGCTAGTCTGCACGCCGGCACCTATGAGTCGCCTCATCGAGTCTATTCGATCCTTAGCCGATGCGGCACTCGGTTCCAGTGCTGTCAGAATCCGATCATCCAATGAAGTAATGCCGACCTGCGCACAGACTTGCCCAGCGTGTTCTTGAAAGAGTTTGATGAAGCGATCGCCAACTGCACCCTTGGTTAGGAAGGCGACCTTAACGCCGTTAGAGAGAATGACGCGCATCGTTTCGAAAGCCACGTCGAGTACGGCGCTGTCGTTCTGGAACGCGTCGCTCGATGAACTGAAGTAAACCCGCGATGGTTTCGTCCGCTTTCTTTCGAGCTCATTCTTCACCAACTCGGCCGTGTTCTCGTAGACAACGATCTTGTTGTCGCCCGGATAATTCGGGTATCCCTGGATGTAACAGTAAACACAGCCAAACGAACAGCCGCGGGTAATGTTAATCGTTGGAAGCCTCTGCAAACACGGCAAAGAGGACGGAGTGAGGACCGGAGAGCTTCGATTTTGGCGTGATACGTTTGTCATGGTTCGTACTTAGTTAACAGGTGCGGCAAGCCTCACCCTACTTCTTGGCGTCAGCTCTTTCTATTTTCGTCGAAACAGTATCCAACATAGCAAGCCCACCGCGACCAAACCACCCAGAAGTACCAATTCAGTTGACACAGTTATCATAACCGCGAGCATGTTTGCCACTCCTATTGCTTGGCTCACTTTGTCGTTTTCTTTTTTTCCGTCGATCTTGATTTGGATGCGCCGGTTAGTTTGTAGCTTTCGGTTAGCCATTTTTCCCATGTTTTCTTGGGGATTGGTTTTTCGGTGGTGAATCTGGCTGTTACCCATCCGTTCTTGCCTACTTCGTAGTTGTCTGGGGATTTCTTGGCGAGCGCGGTGGCTTCGGGGATGGATTTTTCTAGTTTGAACATGGCTTTGTAGCGGCCGCCTTGTGTTCCTATGTATAGGAATCCCTTCTTGTTGGCTTTGAAGGAACGTTGGGTACAGGCGGTGCCTTTGTCTACGTTGGGAAACTCGCTGGCCTTATTGCGGATGGGTTTGGTTGGGTCTTTCTTGGTGGCGGCCACTGCTGGCTCCTCGGGTGAGATTTGCTCGTCGGCTGACCTGGATCGTGTTTTGTCATTTCCTTCAGTCCCCCACCCTTCCGCTTCGCTCAAGGATGGGGCACCCTACGATTGGCGACCCTTGTTTCGTTGACCGGTGACTATACGGCCCGGCCTGCCTTGATCACCGTTTGGGTGCAGTTTCTTCCTGCGAAATAGCACATCTGTTCGATGGTTGGCACGTCTAGAATCGTCAGATCGGCTTGCATGCCTTCTTTGATTGCGCCGATTTTGTTCTCGCGTTTCAGGACGGCGGCTGCGTTGGTGGTTGTGGCGATCAGCGTTTGAGCTGGGGTCATTCCCATTTGCGAGCAGGCGATGCTCATGGTCAGCGGCAGCGATTCGACGACGGATGAACCGGGGTTGAAGTCGGTGGCGATGGCCACTGGCAGACCGGCATCGATGATGCGGCGGGCGGGGGCTTGTTCTACGCCTAGATAGAACGAGCAGGCCGGCAATAGGACGGCGATCGTGCCGGCATCGCGCATCGCGCTGATTGATTCATCGTCGATGCGCTCGAGGTGATCGGCTGACGATGCGCCGACTTGTGCAGCTAGCTTCGATGCGCCGATCTGCGTGATCTGATCAGCATGGACGCGCGGGGTTAAGCCGGCGTCGGCGCAGGTTGTCAAGAAGCGCTTCGATTGTTCGATGTTGAATGCCGTCGTCTCGCAGAACACGTCGGCGAATTCAGCCAGTCCTTCTTCGCGAATCTGATCGAGTACCTTGCGGTCCAGCACCGTGTCGAGGTAGCCGTCGGGGTTGCCTTCAAACTCGCGGGGTGTTGTGTGGGCGGCGAGGTATGTTCCTACCAGTTCGATCGGTTGCAATTCGTTCAACCGCTTGACGGCATGGAGCATCTTGAGTTCGTCTTTGACGGTTAACCCATACCCGCTCTTGATCTCAACCGTGGTGACACCGAGGGCCAGCATGCGTTGCAAGCGCGGAAGGGCTAGCTCGACGAGTTGTTCGACGCGGCACTCTCGCACGGCATCGACGCTGTTTTTGATCCCGCCGCCGCGTCGGGCGATTTCGGCGTAGCTTAGGCCCTGGGCGCGTTGGACGTATTCATCCTCACGCGTTCCGGCGAAAACGGTGTGCGTGTGGCAGTCGATGAGTCCGGGGATCACGCAGCCTTGGTTCGCGTCAATAATTTTTGCATCGGTTGGCCAATTGGTTGGGTCGTCCTCGCGAATCCAGGCGATGGTGTTGCCTTCGATGCCGATGGCCGAATTGCGATGGCGGGTGATGGGAAGTTCGCCATTGAGTGGTGTTGGGCCGGCTGGTCCGGTGCATATTTCGGCGATGTTGCGGACGACGAACATGGTTAGGCCATCTCACTGCTGTCGATGTGGGCTTCGCGCGGCGGCGACCAGCAGGCTTTGCAGCGCGGTTCAAAATCTTCCGCACCACCGACGATGTGCGCGCCGACGATTGGCGTCTTGCGGTGCGTGTGGGTGGCTGGCTTGCCGCACGCGGCGCAGATGGATTGTTGTACGCGGACGACGCCAGCCGACTCTCGGATTTGCTCGATGACGTCGAACTGCAATCCCCACATGTCCAGATCGAGCGCGGCGATGATGACGCGTTTGCCTTGCTCGGCGAGTTGTTTGCACACGCTTGGTAAGCCGTCGTCGTAGAAATGCCCTTCGTCGATGACCACGACTTCGGTTTCGTTTGAAACGCGTTCGACGATTTCCTTCGAGCAAGTCACGGATAGTGCGTCGAGACCTTCGCCGTCGTGGGTCATGATTCGTGCGCGGCTATAACGGTCGTCCTTGTTGTGTTTGAGGACGAGGATGTTTTGGGCTGGCTCTTTTTCGAGTTCTTTGAGGACAGCCGTCGTTTTGCCGCTGAACATGCACCCGCAGATGAGTTCGATGATGCCCTGGCGCTGGCTGTTGGTCGGACTTGGCATGTGGGGAGCCGCACTCATGGGTTTGATTGTGGCTTGTTGACGGCTCAAGGTCAAAGCTGCGTTTTTGGAATTTCGCTCAACTCTTGAGGCGGTCGAGCAGGAAGACGGCGATGGGTGTGAAAACCATGATGGGCATCCACGCGGGCAGCGGCGTGCCGTTTTTTCCGAAGGTGTGGCTGATGAATGTGAAAAGAAAGCACGATCCGCAGACGAGCAGGAGTTTGAGCACGCTGCCGAGGACGTTGGCGGGTACGCGGGTCAGCACGAACGGTAAGCCGAGGACGAGCATGAGCAGATTCACGATCGGCGTGGTGAAGCGCACGTGCTTGGCGTGGCGGATGCGACCTTGGCTGGCTGGGTCGAGACGCTCGCCCAGTTCATCGAGGCGACTGGAACTTAGGAAATTGATCCAACCAGCTGACTGCCGCATTTCGATGGCCTGCGGGCTTAGGTCGCTGGCCACCTCGTTGACGATTCGGCGGCGGATGTCTTCGCTGGGGTCGAAAGCCGTGTCGGTTTCGTTGGATCGGGCGATCTCGAATCCGCGTTCGAGTTTCCATTTGCCGCGCGAGCTGCCGGGTTCGTCAGGGAACCAGGTGGCGTGGTCGGCTTGGATGATGTTGTTGAGCGTGCCGTTCGCGTCGCGCTTGAGAATGAGAAGGCGATGCAGCTCCTGTGTCTTCGGATCGTATTGATGGGCTGACATTAACGAGCCGTCGCTGTCGAGTAGGAAGCGGAGCTTGAATGTTTTGAGCCCTTGGGCATCGTCGTGATCGCGGGCGAGTTTGTGGGCGATCGACGGGATGATGTATTCGCTATCGACGTACCACATGGTTGTGGTGGCCAGTCCGAAACCAAGAACGGTCGCCGCCACGCGATAGAGGCTGATACCCCCGGCGAGGATGGCTGTCATCTCGTTGATTCGGCGCATGCGCGACAGCGTCATCATGCACGCGAACAAGGTGATCACGCCGGAGAGTTGGGCGAAGTATTGGAAGATACGGTTGCCGTAGTAGCTGATTATGTCGGGCAGGACCGAGTGCGTTTCGGAGGCGTTCTCGGTGAATTCGTCGAGGTTGACGAACATGTCGAGGACGATGTACAGACTGATCATGACCCCGATCGCGATCAGGTAGTTGACAATCAGACTGCGTAGGATGTATCGATCCAGTGTGGTTAGCACGGTCCTGCACTTCCTGAAAACTTAACTTCCTGAAAACTTACGAAACACCTATCGGCGCACCACGCGCATCATGACGTAGACATCGACGATGGCCACCAAAGCGATTCCGGACCATATCAAAAACAGACCGCTGGCCGGTGTGGCTGACTTTTCAATCATCTGCTTGCCCATCATGATCATGATGATCACAAACAGGCTCGGTACAAAGCTGATTCCGAAGGCGACGAGTACCTGCGAACCTTTGAATACAATGCCCAGCGCCGCCCCAAGGATGACCAGCGCGAATACGCTCAGGCTGAAGGCCATGCGAGAGTGCATTACACCGATGATGTCACGGTCCAACTTGTCGGCTCGGACGAGCAATTCACCGCGCTCTTCGTCGATCTCTTCGCCCAGGTCGAGGGATTTTAGATCGACGTTGAGCAGTTTGGCGTCACCATAATCGCGGGTTCGATTCATCACTTCTTCGGGAACTTCGATGGCGGCGAGGTTGCGCCGGTCGTCGCGAACAATACCGCCGGGTGCGAGTGGGTCGTGGATCTCGACATTACCATTGGCTTGAAGAAACACGCCGGCGCGATTGTTCGGGCGGTCTCGGCGATCGACTAGCATGACCACGCTGTCGGATTTAATGGTGCGCTTCTTCTTTCCGTCGATGAATTCGTCGATCTCTACTCCACCGTCGAAAAGTGGGCGACCTGTCTTCGGGTCGGGTTGAAGTTTCGGCGAGCGGATGGCAAACCGAATGTTGCCGTCCGCGAGCGTGACCAGTCCTTTGTCGAGGAACTGCTGTTTCACGTCGCGATAGAGCAAGACGAGGCTGATGCTGGCCTGAATCTTCTGGATCTTTTCGGCGACGGCGGGGTAGCTGGCCGGGTCGTTTTGAAACACCAGCAACTCGCCCAATGTCAGCCACTTGACCTTGATGGGAATGCTGTCGGGCAGCGAAAATGGGCCGAGGTTTTCGTGCCCGCTGTCGATGTAGCGGCCGTCCTTGATGTCGTAGAGACTTAGGTCGTACATGTCGCCGGTGATTTCGGGTGTGCCGTTGGGCGAGTCAAACCCAATACCGACGTTGCCAGCCGTCCCCACGCGCGTCCAGTTGTCGTCTTTCATCAGGACGAAAGCGACGCCGCCCAATCGAAGGGTTGTGCTGTCGTTTTCGCTTTTTGCCGGTTCGATCTCAGCCGTCTCTGCGAAAATCGTGAAGCGGTCGCGATTGACGGACAACCGTTCGGGCGACGACAGGCGCTGTTTGATGATACGCGGCAGGTCCGATGCGACGTACTCGTCGATGTTGCGGACCATGCTGGGGATCATGAAGTTGAAAAACACGAACGATACGATCGCGGAGGCGAGACTGATCACCATTGTCGGCAGGAACAGTTCGTGGATGTTGATGCCGCTGCTTCGGCAGGCGACGAGTTCGTTGTCGGCGCTAAGGCGGCCGTACGTGACGGTGGCGGCGAAGAGCGCTGCGATGGGCAAGGTGAGCGTTCCCGCGACAGGGAAGATGAGTGCCATGATCTTGAGAAGCTGTAGGGCGGAAATGCCTTCCAGCTCCAGCATGTTCATCACGCCACCGCCCAGGCCCAGGACGGCCATCAAGCCAACCGCCGTCAGCAGGAACGACTTCCCCATCTCTCTAAAGATGTACTTCTGAAGTGTCCAGAGCATGTGGGTTGTATCTCTTCACTGTGCGGGCTGCACACAGTTGAATTCATCGGGCGCGGTTCGCGCAGGCCGACGCTGTGAAGTCTATCTGCGACGGCATCAGCGTTCAATTTGCCAGATGCCGTATGCTGGGTTAGCGAAACAACTTATGGTAGGTGATCGCAGGTTGAATGCAACAATCGGGTTGGCGATGGCGGAAGGGGATTTGCTCGACGGGATCGGGCTTGGCGACCGATAGAAGGGCGTGGGTTGTATGAATTTCAAGCCGAAACCCGAGACCAAGCGGGTTGATTAACGATCAGGAACGCAGACCTTGAAGTCGGATCATAAGCGCAAGATTGTAGAGTTGACCGAGTTGATTGGCATTCTGGATAAGCTTCGCGCATCCGGGAAGGTGATCGTGCAGTGTCATGGGTGTTTTGACATTGTGCATCCGGGGCACTTGCGATATCTCGAATTTGCTCGCCGGCAGGGTGACTTGTTGGTGGTGACGTTGACCGGTGACGCGGCGATTGAAAAAGGCGAGCAGCGTCCGCACATTCCACAGGAACTTCGGGCGGAGACGTTGGCGGCGCTGGAGTTTGTGGACCACGTCTACATCGATCCGTCGCCGACGGCTGAGTCCGTTCTTGAAGCGCTTCAGCCCAATATTTATGTGAAGGGTCGCGAGTATGAAACGTCGCGCGACGAGCGCTTCCTGAGCGAGAAATCGATCGTCGAGTCGAAGGGTGGGAAGGTGATCTTTTCGAGCGGCGATGTCGTGTTCAGTTCGACGAAGCTGATCGATTCGATTCAAAGTGATGAGGTGTTGGCCCATGAACGGTTGACTGCTGTTTGCAACCGCCATGAGATTGATCAGAACTCGACGTCGACAATCCTGGACAAGATCGAAGGTTTGCGTGTTGGCGTTGTGGGCGACGTGATTCTCGATCGGTATGTTTTCTGTGATGCCAAAGATGTTGCGGATGAGTCGGCGATGTTGTCGCTCTCGCAGATTGAGGAACGGCGGTTTGTGGGCGGGGCTGCGATCGTTGCGCGACATGCGGCTGCGATGGGGGCTGACACGTTCCTGCTCAGTTGCCTCGCCGATGATGATGATTCGCAGAAGGTTGCAAAGGTGCTTTCCGACGAAGGCGTTGGCCTTAATGCGCTGTTGACGCGGCCCGGGTTGGTTCAGAAGACGCGCTTTCTGGTTGAGGAAAGCAAGCTGCTGAAAGTCGAATCGGGCGAGAGTGTTCCGCTGGATTCGGTTTCGGAACGGGAGGCGTCGCGCGTGCTGGAGGGGCGGTCGCGTGATTTGGATGCGATGATCATCTGCGATTTCGGGTATGGCACAGTGACGGCATCGCTGCTCGCGCGGGTGCTCCCGTGTCTGCGAGCAAACGTGCCGATTATTGCTGCTGACGTTAGCGGATCGCGGGGAAGTTTGCTGCGTTTTCGGCATGTCGATTTGATGTGTCCGACGGAGCGGGAATTGCGGCATACGCTGCACGATTTTGATCGCGGCATGTCGAATGTGGCTTATCAGCTCTTGCAGCAGACACAGGCGCGTCACTTGATTTGCACGCTGGGCAAGCGCGGGTTGGTGGCGTTCGATCGTGCCAGCCAGGATGAGACCTCGCCCAATTGGGATCAACGGTTGCTAAGCGATCATTTTGCGTCGTTTGCGGATCGGGCCATCGATCGATTGGGATGTGGCGATGCGTTGTTAGCCGTCTCCACGCTGGCGCTGGCAGCAAAAGGCAGCCTTATCCAAGCCGCATATCTGGGCAATGCCGCGTCGGCAATCGAAATCGAGCAACTGGGCAATCAGCCCATATCGAGTGACATGATGCGGCACTGGCTAAGTCAGCGCACCGAGTTGAACGTCGTACCAAAAGCCAAGAAGCGAATGGCTCCGACGAGAACGTAGGGTGCGGCTTGCCGCACCTGTTATCCGTTTGTCTTAAAATCAATAACATCGCAACCAAGACATCGCCATGCCCGACTACCAACGCCTATTCGCCCCAGGCGCAACATTCTTCTTCACAGTGGTCACGAACTTCCGAAAGCCAATCCTAAGCAGTCGACCTGCGCAAGAGTGCCTGCGGTCTGCATTTCGCCATGTTCAACTGCGTTATCCATTTGAAATCGACGCCTGCGTGATCTTGCCCGATCATCTCCATTGCATTTGGACGCTACCGAAAGACGAAACCAACTTTTCGATGCGATGGTCGGCAATCAAAGCTACCTTTACGAGGCAGTTCGTCGCAGGTGGCGGCTCTGAAACAGCCCGGAGCGAATCGCGCCGAAAGCGCGGGGAACGTGGCATCTGGCAACGCCGATTCTGGGAGCACATTGTGCGAAATGAGACTGAGTTCGGCGTGTATGTGGACTACATTCATTACAATCCCGTTAAGCACGGTCTGGCGCGATGCCCACATGAGTGGGGGCCTTCGAGCTTTCATCGATGGGTGCGAGACGGTGAGTATTTGAAGGACTGGATGTGTCTATGCGATGGGGGCCTAAAAAGTCCACCGAAGTTTGGTGCCGTTGAGCGATTCGTGGGCGAATGACGTAACAGGTGCGGCGAGCCGCACCCTAGTTCGATGGCAAGTCGTACGTCAATATCAGCGATGAACGATTTGATTCATCCGATCCAGCTTTCGCCAGATTGTAGTATAAGATGTAACGGCCTGTTCTGCTGAGTCTACCCAGAGCGAGTTTCTCCACGACTCCGGTCATGGTTGCGGTGTCAAAATCTCTGACGGCCCATTGTACCCCATTCCACGGCCCGGTTGCACTTTGTGCTTCGCTTGCAGTTACTTCAGAACGGTTATCTCCAATTCCGTTGGTCGTTATGAGGACGTCCTTTATGAGATCGATCTGAATGCCTTTCAGGACTTCGAGACCTGTTCCGCCTTGGAATTCGAATCGGCCCTCCGCGATCTCTTTGCAATCCAACAATGCTCGCCCAACTTCAACCGTCGTGAGTTGATTATTCAGGCCCAGGAATTCATCGTATTCTTCTTTGGTGATTCCCATTCGTGCATCGTAAGGCAGTGGCTCGCCCGGCTGCGCGTGCTCTCTAACGAAATTCGCATACCACTCGGAGTTTGAAGACATGCCGGCCATCATCTTCTTCATTAACTCATGGGCTCTTGGCGGCGCCCCTAATTCGAGAATCTGCACATCGACACGCCCTTTCGGAATCAAAGCTCTTGCTGTATCCGTTCTTGAATGGGGTTTTGGCGCATTCCGTTTGCTTTGGTTGGTTTGGCGGCTGGCTTCTGTCTTGCTTTTGGAGCCGCGTTCTTGCGGATGCGCCGATTCGTCGCAGGCGTTCGTGGCCAAGACGGATAGCATCAAGAAAACTACCATGATCCAATTTCGCTGTCTTCGCGGTATGGCCATGTTTGTTGTTCCTGCATTTGGGCGTACGACTTAACAGGTGCGGCAAGCCGCACCCTACGTTTGGGTTAACCCTTATCCATGAATTCATGCACGCGGGCTACTTCGGACTTGCTGCCGATGATGAGCGGGGTGCGTTCGTGCATGTGTTGCGGGGTTTTTTCCATGATTCGATGCTCCCCGTCGGTGGCGGATCCGCCGGCTTGTTCTGCGAGGAAGGCCATTGGGTTGGCTTCGTATAGTAGGCGAAGCTTACCTTCCGGCGATTTTTGCGTTGGCGGATAGAGAAACACGCCGCCGCGCAGCAAGGTGCGATGGAAGTCGGCGACGAGTGAGCCGATATAGCGCTGCGTGTAGTTGTCGGTCTTGGCCCAGTCCAGATAGTTCTGAATTCCTTTGGGAAATGACGCCCGGTACGCTTCGTTGATGCTATAGGTCTTGCCCGCGTCGGGCATCTGCACGTTTTCCTGGTGCAGTACGAACGCGCCGATGTCGGGATTGAGCGTGAACATATGTACGCCGTCACCGGTGGTGTAGGCGAGAACGGTGCTGCTGCCGTAGACGACGTAACCCGCAGCCAGCTGGCGAATGCCCGGCTGAAGGATGTGCTTTTCGGGACCGTCGCTCGGCCAAACGTCTTCGCGCTTGTGCAGCACGGAAAAAATTGTTCCGATCGAAACGTTGACGTCGATGTTGCTGGACCCATCGAGCGGGTCGAAGAGGACGATGTAATTGCCGCTGCCCGACGAATTCTTGACGATACGCGGTTCGTCTTCTTCTTCCGAAACGAGGATGCCAATATTGCCGCGATATCCCAAGCATCGGACGATCGTCTCGTTGGCGATCATGTCGAGCTTTTGTACGAGTTCACCCTGCACGTTGGCCTCGCCCGTTTCGCCGAGGACGTTGGTGATGCCGGCTCGACGGACGTACGACTCGATGATCTTCGTGGCTAGGGTGATGCCGCTGAGCAGCCAACTGAATTGGCCCGTGGCGGTCGGGTGATTGCGCTGCTGTTCGATGATGTGCTGCGCGACGGTGACCAATCCGTGCATGGGATGGGATTCCATAGGGTTTCAGCTCCCGACTTCGTTGGACGTGTTCTGGTGAAACGTCTCACGGTACCGATGCCGTGGTCCGATTGCAACAGACTCGCAGCCAGAATGCGGAAGGCTTATGATAAAGGTGTTGAAGCAATTGTTTCATCCGTCGAACAAATTGCCTCGCGTTTGAGTCCATCGCAATGGAAGCGCTTTCCCACTGGGCGGGGTTGTATTTGAGATGACAACAGACCGAATCCAATTGATAAGCAATGCCAAGTTGATCGTGATCAAGATCGGCAGTGGTGTGCTGGCGGGCGTGGACGGTTTGAATCGCCGGGCGCTGCGGCGGCTGGGCAGCCAGATGGTTGCGATTCGCGAATCGGGGCGGCAGGTGGTCGTGGTTTCGAGTGGGGCGATTGCGTCGGGGTTGCAACCGCTTGGGTTGGTGCGGATGCCCAAGACGATTGTCGACAAGCAGGCAGCGGCAGCGGTTGGTCAACAAGTTCTGATGAACGCCTGGGCTGACGTGTTTCGCAAATCGCAGATCGCCGTCGGGCAGGTGCTCTTGACGTCCGACGACCTCGACCATCGCTCGCGTTATTTGAATGCGAGGCACACGTTGGTGTCGTTGCTGCAACGGGGCGTGATTCCGATCATCAACGAGAACGACAGCGTATCGTTTGAAGAAATCAAGATGGGTGACAACGATCATCTGTCGGCATTGGTGACGACGCTCATTTCGGCGAACCTGTTGGTGATGCTGACGAATGTGGATGGGCTTCGGCGCGGTGGAGCGCAAGGCGAGTTGATCGAAACCGTGCGGGCGACCGATGAGGTGGACGGCCACGTGGGTCGATCGAAGAGTACGACGGGTGTCGGAGGGATGGCTACCAAGCTGCAAGCCGCGCGATTGGTGGGACGATCGGGCATCCCGGCGATCATTGCGAATGGGTCTCGGGCGAAGGTGCTGCAAGACATCGTCGCGGGCAAGAAACTGGGGACATACTTCGAGCCCAAGACGAGCCGGCTCGACGTACGCAGACGCTGGATTGCAACGGCGACGCGTCCTCGCGGAAAAATCTTCGTCGACGACGGGGCAAAGAAAGCAATCGCATCGCGCAAGGCGAGTTTGCTTCCGTCGGGAATTACAAAGGTGGAGGGGCATTTTTCGGCAGGCTCGGTGGTTCGCATTTGCGACCAGAAGGGCGTACCATTTGCCCGCGGGCTGGTGTCGTACACCTCGGACGAAGCCAGCAAGGTGATGGGACGCAATAGCAAGGATATCCCGACCATTTTGGGTTACCGCTATCTTGACGAAATCATCCACCGCAACGACTTGGTGCTGGATGATGATTGAGGACGTTCTTCTGACGGTGGTTTGTGATGACTGAGATTGAATCCAAAGCGAAAGCCGCCCGCGATGCCTCTTTTGTGTTGGCGTCGCTTTCGACCGAAGCAAAAAACCGCGTGTTGATCGATTTGGCCGATCGGTTGGCCAGCGAGCGCGGTGCGATCCTGGCGGCTAACCAGAAGGACATGGCCGACGCCCGTGAGTCGAATCTTTCCTTTGCCAAACTCAAACGCCTCGAACTCACTGAACCATTGTTGGAGCAGATGGCCGACGGACTTCGGCAGATCGTGGCGCTTCCCGATCCGATTGGCGAAGTGGTCAAGTCGAGCAAAACCGATGCGGGGTTGGCAGTGCAAAAGGTGCGCATTCCGCTGGGCGTTATTGCGATGATCTACGAATCGCGCCCGAACGTGACGGTCGATGCGTTTGGCCTGTGCTTCAAAGCCGGTAATGCGTGTTTTCTCAAGGGCGGGAAAGAGGCGGCGCACTCCAACGCGGCGCTGGCGGAGTTGGCGAGGGCGGCACTGCGGGCGAACAGCCTGCCGGAAGCGGCGGTCGAAGTGATGACCACCAACGACCGCGATGCGATACGCGAACTGTTGACGATGGAAAAGTATTTGGATTTGGTCATCCCGCGCGGTGGGACAGCACTGATTCAATTCGTACACGAGCATTCGCGCATCCCGATGGTGCAGCATTTTCATGGCGTTTGTCATGTTTACGTGGATGTCGATGCCGATTCAGCGAAGGCCGTGCCAATCTGTGTCACTGCGAAAACATCCTCGCCGGCGACTTGCAACACGCTTGAGTGCGTCTTGATCCATGCCGATCGCGCGGACGAATTAGTGCCGGTATTGTGCAAGGAGTATGCCGATGCCGGTGTCGAGGTGCGTGGCGATGATCGCGTGTGCAAACTGGCATCGAGTGCGAAAGCTGCAACCGACGACGACTGGGGCTGCGAATACTTGGATATGATCGTGGCGATGAAAGTGGTGGATGACATCGATGATGCGATCGACCACATCCGCCGCTTCGGATCGAATCATACCGACGCGATTGTCAGCGAAAGCGCCGAAGCCCAGCAGAAGTTTATCAAGAATGTGGGTTCGTCGTGTGTCCTGACCAACGCCTCAACGCGTTTCAATGACGGGTATCAACTCGGTTTGGGTGCAGAGATCGGCATCAGCACGTCGCGCATTCACGCCTATGGGCCCATGGGCTTGGAAGAATTGACCACCCAACGCTATGTCGTCCGCGGCGAGGGACAGGTGCGATGAACGGCCCGGGCTGTCAACTTGCGGATTCGATCGGCGGAGCCCGTTCGATCAGGTCGGCGAACTGAATTTTACGGCGGATCTGATGAAATTACCCGGTGAAATTCGCAAATACATCGATCAGAAGCGGGCGGAATACAAACATCTGGTCAATCACATCGACCGGCAATTTCTGATCACACTGCACCAGCGTAGCATCGTATCGATCGATCAAATGCACGAGGAAGTGCGGGCATTGGCTGGCAAAGCGCCGCTTCCCGCAGCGATGGATCACAATCAAGCCGAAGGTGAAAAACTCAGCGCCGATGAGCATGAATGGCTGGTGAGTCGCACCTATGACTACGTGTGCAAACATCTCGGTGCGGAAGAAGTCGAGCGGATCATTAACCTGACGATCAAGCGCGACGTGGTCCGCGAGTTGGATGATTTCGCAAAGCTGGCATCGGTGTCGACGAAGCTGCTGGCGGAGAAAGTGCGGCAGTTTACGCTTCTTTCTGATGGTGAAAACAGGCTCCCGGCGTCAGAAGTGTTGGGGACGCGGGTGGCATTGATTCGCCACTTCATCAGCGATCAACTCGAGTTCATCGGCATCGCCAAGAATTTTGTGACGATTCGTGACATCGACGAGATCGCCGAGAGAATGATCGGTCTGGAATTCGGGCAGGGGCGCATTGGCGGGAAAGCCGGCGGGATGGTTCTGGCGTCTTGCATCTTGGAGACGTTTGAAGATTTGCATCCCGATTGGCCCGTCGCCACGCCCGAGTCGTGGTTTCTGCGCAGTGACGTCATTGATCGCTTTCTCGAATTGAACCACCTCACCGGATATCAGAGCCTTAAATACCGCACCACCGATGAGATCCGCCACGAGTATCCGCTTGTTAAGGGCGTGTTTCGCAACTCTGATTTTCCCGTGGAAATCGTCCAGCAGTTGCGCTCGATGCTCAAGGAAATCGGGATGCATCCGCTTATCGTGCGTTCGTCGAGCCTGCTTGAAGATCGCATCGGGTCGGCGTTCTCGGGCAAGTATGCCAGCGTATTCGTAGCCAACCAGGGACCGTTGGAAGTTCGATTACAGGCGCTGTTGGTCGCAATTTCGGAAGTCTATGCCAGCACGATGTCGCCCGACCCCATCGCTTATCGACGTGAACGTAACCTGCTCGACTACCACGAAGACATGGGCGTGCTCATTCAGAAGGTCGTCGGTAAAAAGGTTGGTAAATATTTCGTGCCAGCATTTGCGGGTGTGGCGTTTTCGCGCAATGAGTACCGCTGGTCGCCGCGCATCAAGCGTGAGGACGGCTTGCTGCGTTTGGTGATGGGGCTTGGCACGCGGGCGGTGGATCGCGTTGGACATGAGCATCCCCGGATGGTTGCACTGGGCGCGCCCACCTTGAAGCCGACAGCCAGCGACCAAGCCACCGCGCAAACGGCGCAACGCACGGTCGATGTGATTAACCTCGAAATGAATCGAATGCAGTCGATCGATGCTGAAGAACTGCTTTCACTTGATGACGCCTTCCCGCGATTGGATCAAATTGTCTCGGTCTATGCAGACGGCATCTTATCGCTGCCCACGAGCACCCGCATCAGCGCGCCGCCTTCCAATCTGTGCGTGACGTTCGACAAGCTACTTGAACGAACCACATTCGCGGATGCGATGCGACGCATCCTCGTTCGTCTAGAAGAGGCGTATGGTTTTCCGGTGGATGTGGAATTCGCCCACGATGGTGAGAAGCTGTACTTGCTGCAATGTCGGGCGCTGGCGTCGAAGAGTGATGTCGCAGCCGTGCAAGTGCCCGATGACATACCCGACGATCAGAAAATCTTCAGCGCCAACAAATATGTGCGAACCGGATTGTTGGCGGACATTGAGTACGTGGTTTATGTTGATCCATCCGCGTACGACGCGATCGAAACGCACGACCGGCGCATCGAAGTGGCGCGCGTGGTGGGGCGGGTGAATCATGCGCTGGCTAACAAGCGATTTGTGCTGGTCGGGCCCGGGCGATGGGGCAGCAACGACATTCGTTTGGGCGTCAAGGTCGGGTATTCCGATATCAACGAGACGTGCATGCTGGTCGAAGTGGCTCGGACGAAGGCTGGCTATACGCCGGAGGTTTCATTCGGGACGCACTTTTTTCAAGACCTCGTCGAAGCCGACATTCAATACCTGCCGCTCTATCCCGACGAGCCAGGTACTCTGTTCAGCGATTCATTCTTCGGGCAATCCGAGAACACTTTGGAATCGCTGGTACCGAAAGATGCCGATTTCGCTGAAATTGTGCGCGTGATTCACGTGCCGAGCGTCACCAGCAATCAAAAACTTCACATCGCGATGAACGGTGAGACCGACGAAGCGCTCGCCTATCTTCGATAGGTAGGAGGTCTAGCTCTCGTTGTATTCCGATTCAACAGGCATGCCACATTCGGGGCAGATTCCACTTTCATTCTCTCGGAGCCAATACCCGCAACTGATGCAGTATTCTGTGTCTTCGTCGTCCAGGATGAGGGGTTTACGCGGTAGCAGGCTGAGCAAGACAAAACCAATGATCGCTGCACTACTTGCCCAGGTCAATGCAATGAGATCACCATTGACGGCATAGAGGTAGACAGCTCTAACCTCAGCAAAGAACCACACAAATAATGCAAATGAAAGAACCAATCGCCAGAACAGGTTCATGAGGCGTGACTCCCGAAGTGTGCCCACAGACATTCTATTCGTGGAATGTACGCCGTCGAGAACTCACCAGAGAATCGTCTACGCGACGCTACCGCTGCAACTGGAACCTGCGCCGGCTGTGCATCCGAAGCAGTGTTGTCCGGTGCGAATGGTTCGTTGCGCGAGGTCGTTGGCATTGTAATCGCGGATGTGCGGGCGCGCGTTTGAATTAACTGGTATTTCGAGCATTTGGTTGAAGTCGCAGTCGTAAAGCGTTCCATCCCAGCCGACCGAAACAGTATTGCGGCACATCACGTTGGCGGCGGCTGACGGGTTGTAGGCGTCGAGCAAGCGCTGCATGTAGTTGGTCAGGTTGCCGGTGTCTACGAGCCATTCGAGAAAGCGGCTGATGGGCATGTTGGTGATGGTGTACAGGCGATCGAAGGTGATGCCGAAGTTGCGGTGTAGTTCGCGTTTCCATTCTTCTTCGATGGAGCCTTGGGTTGGCGGCAGGAATGCGCCGACCGGGTTGGTCACGAGCGTCAGCTTAAGGTGATCGTTGCCTTGGCCATAACCCGATTTGTTGAGCATTTTTAGGGCTTGGATCGATTGATCGTACGTGCCGTCACCGCGTTGTGCATCCGTGTTCGTCTTTCGATAGTGAGGTAGCGAGCAGACGATTTCGACGTTGTGCTCGGCGAGAAAGGCCGCCGTTTCCCTGTGCGGTCCAGTCAATAGAATCGTCAGGTTGCAGCGGTCAATGATGTGAACGCCCAGCTTGCTCAACTGTTCGACGAACCAGAAAAAATGCGGATTCAATTCGGGCGCACCGCCGGTGATGTCCACCGTATGAATGCCGGGCGTGCGTGCGGCGGCTAGGCATTCCTCCATGGTTTTGCGGGTCATGATTTCGGTGCGATCCGGTCCTGCATCGACGTGGCAATGGGCGCAGGTCATGTTGCACATCTTGCCGACGTTGATTTGGAGGATTTCGATTTGCGTCGGTGTGAGTGGCGACAACCCAATATCGATCAACCGGTCGTCGAAGCTGCCATTGACGGCGGTCTGATCGAGCACGCGGAGCTGGGCTTCGCCTGAGGTCAGGTCGTGCTCGCGCGAATGAAGTGTCCTAAGTGAAATCGTCATGGGTTGATAATCTGGATGCGCTACATGCCCAAACGTTCGGCGTGCCCCCGCATTTGCACGCCATGAATCAGGCACGCCCCGCCTTGAATGGCGCTGGCGACATGGACGGCTTCGGTCATTTGATCGAGGTCGGACCCCTTCTCCAGGCAAGCGGTGGTGTAGGCGTCGATGCAGTACGGACATTGTGTGGCATGGGCGACGGCCAACGCGATGAGCGCCTTCTCGCGCTCCGAGAGCGCGCCGTCCTTGAAGACTTCGCTGTACCAGTCGAAGAATTTCTCGGCGAGGTGCGGTGCGTTCTTTCCGATCTCGCCGAATTTCTTCAAGTCGTCTTTGTCAAAGTATGGATTCATGCGGACTTTATATTCCTCGAAGGGGTCGAATTCATGCGTCTAAATCAGCTGGATCGCCGATGGAAACAGGCTTGCAGACAATTCCGTGCTGCAAGCGGCCGTCAATTCTGATTTCAGCCGGCTCCTCAAGTCGAATGTGACGTGTGTATTTGGTCTCGGTGATAGCGGGTTGTTTGGCCAACCATTTCCAATCGACGAAGCTCTCGCCAACGTGCGGATCGACGGTCAGGTAACCGACACCGAGCGACGTGAGGTTCTGAAAGAAGTGCGTCCCCTGCGATGGGATGACGCAGAAATCCTTCAGGTTGGTTTCGACGATCAGTTGAGCTGTCGAGATTTGTTCCCAACTCACCGGGATGCCGAGGAAGCGATCGGCGCTGCCCCATCGTCCCGGTCCGATGATGATTGAAACGCGCTCCTCCTGTTGAAGTTGGTCGTTGATGCGCGAGACTTCGGCGGCGATCTCGCGCGTCTGGGTGTTGTCGAATGCGTCTGGCTTCACGTAAACCAGATCGTTGATGCCGTCGACTCGCCCGTTGCCCAGCGCCCGATCGGAGTAGCAGATAAGCGAATCGCGATCGACCTTATCGACCGTCACGTCTGCGAATTCTTCTTGAACAATGATTGGTCGGATTTGTAGGAACCCGAATTCCATCGGTGTCGTGCTCATGTCTACCGCGAATTCCATTTCGATTGGACCAGCCATCCCCTCACTGCCGAGTTTGAGGAGCGTTTGCAGGATTTCGGCCAGTGGAAATTTGTCGACTTTTAGAACGTGGGCGAAGGTGACGACGCGAGGGCCGTCTCGACGCAATCCGTCGTAAATGCGATCGTTTTCAGCGCTGTACACCGATCCAAGGGGTGCAAGCGTTCCGTCCTTTTCCGCGACGTCGAGATCGAGCAACATCAAATTGGCGGCTGCGTCGTCGGTGGGGTACACCTCGGGCCGGCTTGTATCCACAGCGAAAAACTTTCGTTGCGAATTGGCGAGCAGGTCTTTGGGTGTTGGAAATTGCGGAAGCACCTCGGGATGAGCCGGCGAAAACATCAGCGTTTGCCCGCCTTCGACCACGGTCTTGCCGAGCCCCAACGCGACGGACGCGATGCCTTCAGACGCGGAGACACTTCCTTGCGGGTAGAAGTTGTACGAGCGAGCCACGCCTGAAAACGTAGGGTAGAAGCGATGTTCGTGGTTGCTACCGACGAGTTCTTGGAGGATGACAGCCATCCGCTCCTGCTCGACGTTGCGACCGGTGGCTTCCAAGTATCGCTTGGCTTTTTGAAAAAATGTTGAGGCGTACACTCGCTTGATGGCGTCGCAGAGTTGGTCGAGGCGCACCGAAATATCGGGATGGTTGTTCTGCACCATGTGTGTTTCGTAAACGCCGGCGAATGGCCGTCCCTGCGAATCTTCGAGCAGGCTGCTGGAGCGGACCGCCAACGGATAGCGTACGAAGCGAAGGAACGCGGCGAGATCTTTGTAGATTTCGCGGGGCAGTCGCGCGGCGAGAAACATTTGGGTGATGCGTGCGTCGGGAACATCTTCGGCGACGAATCCGCGCAGGCTGTTCTCGTCGAGGAAGGTGTCGAATACGTCGGTCCCCAGCGTGGCACTGTTGGGCACGAAGATTTTAGCGCCGTCGAATTTGCGCACGAGGCTGTGATGGCGCAGGAGTGCGTTGACGAACGCCAAACCACGGGCTTTTCCGCCGATGGAACCGCCGCCGATTCGGGTGAAGCTGCTGGTCGTGTCGAATTTGCGCGGTGAGAAGTCGGTAATGACACCGGTCTGCGTCTTGGCGCGGAATTCGGAAAGCTCCTCGATCAGATACTCGCGCATCGTGGCGACGTCTTTGAAATCGGAGGCCTGCGCTGGGCGCAGGCGGGCGGCGAGGTCGAATTCCGTGCGGGCCATCAACCAGTTGCTGAAGTGATTGTGGTGGGCGTGGAATGCGATCGATTCATCGGGAACGCGGGCGATGCACTCCTCAAGTTCCTGAAGCGTTCGGGCTCTTCCGACTTCGAGTCCGTCGCCGGTTTTGAACACGAAGTCACCAAACCCCAGATTGCTCAGCAGGAATTCGCGGAGTCGCCGCATGAGGTTGCGCGAACGTTTGCGCACGAACAGCGCACCGATTTCGTCGGCTGGCGATGCGTAGTGGGCTTCGGAAGATTGCAACAAGACTGGTAAGTGCGGGTTGGCTGCCCGAGCCCGTCGAGCCAACTCCAATCCGGCATTGGGGTCGAGTTCGCCGTTCCGAGGGAACCGCACGTCGGAAATCAATCCGAGCAGGTTGTCTTGATACTTTGAACACAAGTCCCACGCATCCTCGAAGGTCTCAGCCAGCAAGATTCGGGGACGGGCCCGCATTCGCAGCAGGCGGTGCATCATGTTGACGCTGTCGGCGATGAGCGACTGGGTCAGCTTCATCACTTCTGTGTAGATCAGCGGAAGAAACGATGAATAAAACCGGATGGAGTTTTCGACGAGCACGATCACGCGCACGTCGCCTTCTTGGGTGTCGTGTTCAACGTTGAGTTTGTCTTCGACGAATTTGATGATCGCGAGCAGGATCTTCGTGTCACCGTCCCAAACGAAAACTTTGTCAACGGCTGACCCGTCTTTGATGCCCGGTTGGCGCATGATCGATCGCGGTTCGTCGGCCAATACCACGATGGGCAGATCGGGATGGTGCTCGCGGATCGCTTCGGATAGTGCCACCACGCTGAGATCACCGAGGCGGGTCATGGTGATGACGAGGTTGACGTTATGCTCTTCGATAAACGCCAGCGCTTCGCTCCCGGTGGACACCCGCGAGACGCGCGGGGCGCTGCTGAGGTTCATGTCGAGGTATTCGCTGGTGATCAGCTCGCTGAGGAGGCCATCCTCTTCGAGAACGAATGATTCATAGAGGCTGCAAACCAAAAGCACATGCTGCACGCGAAACGGCATAAGCGTATGAAAGCCGCAAAAGTATCGGTTGAGTTCGTCGCGACTGGTTAGTTGATCGAATTGACTCATATCGCGACTCGGCTGAAAGAAGCGGGCACTGGTGGCTGAGAATATAGTCTATCGTCGGGTGGTAATTCGCCAAGTTCCGTGCCGGCAGACTGAAACGTCAACGAAAAAGAGGGTGAAGCCGTTGCTCCACCCTCTTGAAAAGCCCAATGGTTGTGTCGACGTGGGGCTAAACGACGCCTTGGTCGATCATGGCGTCGGCGACCTTGATAAAGCCGGCAATGTTGGCGCCGTTGACGTAGTTGCCTGGCGTGCCGAATTTTTCGGCTGTGTTCAGGCAATTGCTGTGAATGTCTCGCATGATTTCGTGGAGCTTCTTGTCCACTTCTTCGCGCGACCATGCCAACCGCATGGCGTTCTGCGACATTTCCAATCCACTCGTTGCGACACCGCCCGCGTTGGCGGCTTTGCCCGGGCCGTACAGCAACTTGCTTTCGATAAAGACGTTGACCGCGTCGGGCGTGCTGGGCATGTTGGCCCCCTCGGAGACGCACTGGCAACCGTTCTTGGCGAGATGGTTGGCGTCTTCGACGTTGACTTCGTTCTGCGTTGCACACGGTAGGGCAACGTCGCACTTGACGTCCCAGATCGGATTTGACTTGGCACTCGAAGACGTATCTTCGTAGTGGGCGTTTGAGTATTGATCCTTGTATTCGCGGATGCGTCCTCGGCGCTCGTTCTTGAGTTTCATGACGAACGCGAGTTTCTTCTCGTCGATGCCTTCTTCGTCGACGATGAAGCCCGACGAGTCAGAGAACGTCAGCACCTTACCGCCGAGTTGCAAAACTTTCTCAGCCGCAAACTGGGCGACGTTTCCTGAACCGGAGATGACCACTCGCTTGCCCTTGAACGATTCGCCTTGGGTCTTGAGCATTTCCTCCGCGAAGTACACGCAGCCGTAACCCGTGGCTTCCGGACGGATGAGGCTTCCGCCCCAACTCAAACCCTTGCCGGTGAGTACGCCTTCAAAGGCGTTGGTGAGTTTCTTGTATTGGCCAAAGAGGTAACCGATCTCGCGACCGCCCACGCCGATGTCACCAGCTGGCACGTCGGTGGAGGGGCCAATGTGGCGGAACAGTTCGCTCATGAAGCTTTGGCAGAAACGCATGACTTCGTTGTCGGTCTTGCCCTTGGGGTCGAAGTCTGATCCGCCCTTGCCGCCGCCCATGGGTAGCGTGGTCAGGGCATTTTTAAAGACTTGTTCGAAGCCGAGGAACTTGATGATGCCGAGGTTGACCGACGGGTGGAATCAAAGCCCGCCCTTATACGGTCCGATGGCGCTGTTGAACTCCACGCGGAACCCGCGGTTGACTTGAACGTTGCCTTTGTCATCAAGCCACGGGACGCGAAACATGAGCTGTCTCTCAGGTTCGACGACTCGCTCGAGAATTTTGTTCTGACGATACATCGGGTCTTCGTCGAGCACCGGAATCAAGGACTCAACGACTTCATGCACGGCTTGATGAAATTCCCGCTGCTCGGGATTTTTGGCCTTCACTTCCGACATGAATGATTCAAGTACGTTTGCCATGAGACTGCTCCTGCCTCGAAAGGCCGATCAAGAACGGGCAGCGTCATTTTGGGGCGACACCGCGGAGCCCTGGTTTATGATTTACCAATAGGTTTTTGTGCCGACGGACATCGCGGTTTAAACGCGAATACAGCGGTCAATACTCAAATATCAGGCATGCAATTCTCATGCCAAATCAGCCAATATTCACAGGCGGTGCGGATTCGTTTTATACCCATCCGCGCAGCCGACAAGCTTCAGCCACCCGCTCGACGGCGAGCAGATAGGCAGCCAACCGCATCGGGCCCTCGACGCGCTTGTTCTCAGCATAGACTGCCGCAAATGCTTCTTTCATCCGCCGCTCCAACTCGCGGTGGATGTCAGTGAGCGACCAGCGGTAGTTGTAGGTATTTTGCACCTGCTCCAAGTACGAAACCGTCACGCCACCGGCGTTGGCCAGTATGTCTGGCACGACGAAAATGCCCCGCTCATGAAGGATCTGATCGGCTTTGGGCGTCGTCGGTCCGTTGGCCATCTCGATGATGACTTTGGCTTTAACGTCCTTGGCATTGCTCTCGGTGATCACGTTTTCGAGGGCGGCTGGGAAAAGCAACTCGCACTCGCTGGTGAGCAATTCATCGTTGGTCATGGGGTCGCCGCCGTCGAATCCTGCGATCTGCTGCATGTTGCGATTGTAGTGGGTGATCGCCTTGGGAATGTCGATTCCATTCTCGTTGAAGATCGCGCCATCGACGGCGCTGATGGCGATGACTTTCGCGCCCCGTTCATGCAGCAAGCGGGCAAGAATGCCGCCGACGTTTCCAAACCCCTGAATGACGCATCGCGCGCCTTCAATCTGATGCCCGAGAGTTTTTTCGACCTCGCCGGCGATGACCACGCCGCCCATCGACGTGGCTTCGTTGCGGCCGGGCGAACCGCCGAGCGGAATGGGTTTGCCAGTGATGACACCGCTGTGATGGTAACCCATCATGGTTTCATATTCGTCAAGCATCCAGGCCATGATCTGTGGCGTGGTGTGAACGTCGGGCGCGGGAACGTCGCGATCGACACTCATGCGGTGACCGGCTGCCCTGATGTAAGCGCGGGCGAGTCTTTCTTTTTCATTGGTTGAGAGTGACGTTGGGTTGCACGTCACGCCACCCTTGCCGCCGCCCAATGGGAGATCGAGCACGGCGCACTTCCAAGTCATCCAGCACGCGAGAGCGCGGACGGTGTCGATGGTTTCATCGGGGTGCCAGCGCAGTCCGCCCTTCGTTGGTCCTCGGGCGTGGTTGTATTGCACTCGATATGCATCGAACACTTGCATCTCGCCCGAATCCATGCGAACGGGCAAGCGATATCGATATTCGCGCATCGGCTGGCGAAGTAGTTCTCGCATCGATGGTTCGAGCCCCAAGACTTCCATCGCGTGATCGAGTTGCGCCTGGGCTGTACGAAATGGGTTGTAACTTGCATCGGCCATAAATGCGTTCGCTGCTCCTTAAGAAGATCGCAATTCCCCGGAACTGTTTCATCGGGGGCCGATAAGTATAGCGATTCGATTGCAGGTGTCCTAGGGCGGTCCTCGCACTTAAAAACGCATTGGGATTGCAGTCGGATTCGAATTTGCGATAGTGCGGTATCGCCCACTAGACTGGGTGTGAGTCGTGCCTGCGAGGCGGGCAATTGGGTTCGTATGTCGAAACAATTGAAGTTGTTATTGCTTGCCCGATCCGGCAGCCAAGTGTCCCGGGCGCAAGCGCCGTTGAGAGTTAGGATTACTTAGACCATGCCAGCAAAGACTTTGGGAATCATCGTGGGCGGTGGGCCTGCACCGGGGATCAATGGCGTCATCGGAGCTGCTTCGATCAACGCGATCAACCACGGTTTTGAGGTGCGCGGTTTCTACGACGGATTTCGTTGGTTGACGACCGATCAGTTTGAACTCGAGCGCAACAGTGTTCCTTTGCGCATTCCCGATGTCGCTCGCATCCATTTTGAAGGCGGTTCGATTTTGCGCACGTCGCGCACCAGCCTGCTCGATAAATCCACCGTGAGTGAATCGTCCAAGGTCATCGCCGACCCGGCATGCGTCAAGAACGTGTTGGAGAATCTTGAGGAAGCCGGCGTCACGCACTTGATTACCATCGGTGGTGATGACACGGCGCTGAGTGCGCGGTTCCTGGCTGAAGCGGCGGAGGGGCGCATCCGCGTGGCCCACGTTCCGAAGACCATCGACAACGATCTCCCGCTACCGAGCGATCTGCCCACTTTTGGATTCAACACTGCCCGACACTTGGGGTCGATGTTGGTCGCGAATTTGATGGAGGACTCGCGCACGACGTCGCGTTGGTATTTTGTCGTTGCGATGGGTCGCAATGCCGGATTCCTGGCGTACGAAATCGGCAAAGCGGCGGGGGCTACCCTAAGCGTAATTCCGGAAGAATTGCCCGAGCATGCAACGGTGTGCGATGTCGTCGATATTCTCGAAGCGGCGATTTTGAAACGACGCGCGATGGGTCGGCCCGACGGGGTGGCGGTCATTGCGGAAGGTGTGGCGTTCAAGTTTGGCGACGTCGAAGAACTTCAAAAGATCCTCGGTCGAGATGTGCCCGTCGATGCGGCTGGCCATCCTCGTCTGGCGGAATTCCCGCTCGACCAAATACTAAAAGACGAAGTGAAGAAGCGCTTCGACGATCGTGGTGATTCGATCACGATTGTATCCGAGACGTTGGGGTACGAATTGCGTTGCGCCCGACCAACACCTTTCGACATGGCCTACTGTCGCGACCTTGGTTTTGGCGCGGTTTCGTTGCTCCTGGAAGACGAGCGGACGTCATCGGGCGTGATGGTGGCGGTCCAGGGTGGCGATCTGAAAGCTGTTCCCTTCAAGCAGATGATTGACCCGGTTTCGAATCGAACCCAGGTGCGGCAAGTCGATCTGACGTCCACGCCCTATCGCGTGGCGCGCTCGTATATGATTCGATTGGAGCAGGGTGATTTCGATTCGCCCGAATCGCTGGCGGCCATCGCCAAGCAAGCCCGCATGACGCCGGAAGAATTTGCGAAGCGGTATCGCTCGGTCGTGGACCAAGCCGTTTTGAAACTCAAGACTTCTATCGCCCACAGTCAGGTGGTGCAGGTTGTGGATGAACCGATCGAGTCGCATCGGTCGGACTCGTCTTCACTGCTACCCATGTAGCCGCCAGTGTGCGCGGCCCGTCGGCTCGATTCCTTGTCCCGCGTTCTGCCCCAATGGCGCACCAATCCGTACGCCGGTAGGAACATCACCAACCCGACGAAAGCGTTGAGCCCCAGAAGATAGAAGGGGCCATTGCTGTTGCGGTTTGTCCAACTCCAAAACCAGTGTTCCCACGAAATCCGTACGCCATACGCGTAGTTGATGTTCAGCGCTGGCGAGGTGAACGCGCGACATACACATGTCAAAACCAGATACGTCGCGATGGTGATCAGCAGCGCTTCAAGCGGGCGCGCCGGCCTGAATCGCACAACGATCAACAGCAGTGGTAGTAGGAAAAAATGGTGGGCAGTTGCAGTCCAAACCCACACGTTGGCGTCGACCAAGTACGTTGCGAGCCCCATCGGGAATGATCCGGCGATCATCCACGTCAGGCAATCGTACAGCCACAAACTGTGAAGCGCGAGCAGTTCGATGAAAGCGGCGGTGACGAGAACCGGTTTGTTCAAAAAGAATCCGAACGCTGCGGTGGCCAACCCCACGTGTGACATCCATAGTAGATCGGTTGGCTGGCCGATCCTGATCTTGATGATCACGACGAGAACGAAATGAAACAGCAACACAGCGCCAAGGATGAGTGACGCATTGGACGCTGGGCGGTCAATGGTTGTGCCACATCCGGTCACGATCCAAAGCCACCACCGCCACCCGAGTAGTTTCCAAGCGCCGATTCGCTTGATTCATTAACTTGATTGTAGAACGTCAACGTTGAATTCGATGTGCCTTGGTCGGCGACGCGGGCCCGAATGATGCCTTCAGCCGGGTTGTACCAAAACGCTCCACCGATGCCGGCTTTTAGAACCTTGTTCGTGGGGTGTGATTTTCCGCTGGCGTCCTCGACTTCAACATTTGTGACGCCAAAGGAGTTTTCCGGATGCGTTGGGCCGACACCGCTGGAAAACCAGGTCGAATCGATCGTCGTGGGATAATCACTCGTTGGCGACTTTTGACGCATCAGTTCAGCGCCATCGCGCAGTATGTCTAACGACGTTTGAAGTGTTGAACGCGTGACGTCTTGTGATGCGTTGGAAAACTGTGGCACCACGATGGCCGCGAGAATCCCAAGGATGATCACAACAATGAGGACTTCGATCAGCGTAAATGCATCGCGCTTGGAACTGAGATTTCTGTTGTTCAACATCGACATCCTATTCAGTTCGGCAGTTTTGGTATCCGGCTCATCGAATACTATCGGCATGGGGCGTTTGCCTAAGTAGTACGAAAGCGGAGGTGTTCCCCGGAAATGATCGAGGAGAACACAATAGTCTGATAACTTCAGGGATTGAGAGCTTGTCTCTTGATGAACGGCGTAGCACTAGAAGTGTGTGACGACGAGACTCAGACAGCCCCGAACAAAATCGCTTATTCGTCCGGGGCTGCCACTCCTGAAGGAGGAGGAAATATGTTGTCGCCGGCGAAGCGGGTGTCTCAATTAGCGTCTTACAGGACGGCCCAACTTGGCGCGGTCCAGTGTTGCGAAGCCTGGTTACGCTCGGGTTTGATTCCCAACGGCTTGTATGCCCGAACGATCGTTGACATTGACGATTGAATTCCATTCGCCGTACTGGTTGGTTTCGATTTCCGGATTGGACTTGTCGTGTGACCAACGCCCATCGACCACCACGCGATACCGATAGCGACCTGGATCAAGCTTGAGCAGGACCTCGAAGTCTTTGCCCACCCGCGTCATCGGTGTGGTGTGTGGCATCCAGTCGTTGAAGTCGCCAGCCAACTGAACTTCATGGGCATCGTCGCCATGGAGTCGAAACAACATGCCCTCGGGAGTCTGCAAAACACCGTAGATGCTTTCGATCTTTCGGTCGATTTCTTCGGGCGTTGACGGCTTGTTCGCTGACGTCGCCGGTTTTGGTGCTGACGCATTAGCCATCTTTGACTGGGGGGCTGCCGACATTCTGTTCGATGTGGCTGGTGCGGAATTCGTTTGGCCGAACGCTGGCGTTGCTGGTGTCCCTGCGGCTGGAGTTGTCGTGGCGGCTCCAGATGTTGTTGCAGCACTTGGTTTTGCTTTGGGTTCCGTCATTGGTTCTTTTTTAGCGACGGTTTCAGCCGCAGTGCCATCTTTCTGATCAACGGGCGATTTTTGTTCGCCTTCCTTGATCAGACTGGCGGTCGTCGCGAGTAGTTGGTCTGCTTCCTCAGCCATGCGCTCTGCCTGGGCGAGAATCGTTTCGGCTGGGGTGACCTTGGCTTCTGCGGTCATCATCTCGCGGGCGAGTTTCAAGAAATCGCGGGCGCCCATGCTGTTCGGGGCGAATTCCGTAATCGGCTGACCGTAACTCGCGCCTTCCTTCAATTTCGTGTTGAAGTTGATGATGGTCTCAAACATGACATTGCCAAAACGTTTGCGCAGTTCAGCCAGTATCTCGCGGGCGAGCTTCGTACGAATGTCGTACTGATTGGCCAACACGCGCACGTTCCGCGACGTATTCTGCTGCCGCTCGATGTCATGGATGGTTTGAAGCTGTTGCGTTAAACCGTGCAGCGCGAAGTATCCGGTGTCGACCGGGATGATGATGTCGTCGGCGGCTTGGATCGCATTGCGCGTCAGCAAGCCAACGTGCGGCGGACAATCGATGATGATGTAGTCGTATTTGTTGTCCACGCTTTTGAGCATGTCGCGAAGGAGCGTGTCTGGAATGTTCTTGCTGGTAAACGACAGCTCGATGCGCGAAAGATCCAGACGCGACGGCGCAAGATCGAAGTTCGGCGTGATCTGCCAACGGATGCGCTCGATGTCGATCGACTCGCCCTTGTGTTGGCCGAGCATGCAATCGAGTACGCTTAAGTCGATCTGTTCTTCTGGAACAGCAAGCCCCAACGCACAGTGACCTTGCGGGTCCATGTCGACGAGCAGAACACGACGCCCTTCGCGGGCAAGCATGGCTGATAAGTTAATGGCGATGGTGGTCTTGCCACATCCGCCCTTCTGATTCGCAACGGCAATGGTTCTCATGGTTGCTGAGGCTTTTGGCCATCCGTAGCGAGGCGAGTGATCGATTCAGAGATGCCGGCAAGCTCGCCTCCTGCTGCTCGCCGATGCATCTTCGCCTATTCCAAGCACTTGAGTTGTATGGGGTTTCTTAGGGCTGAAACCGCATTATTCGCCAAACCCACTGGTAACATTGGCAACTTGGTTATTATCGGTTCCCAGTGTTGGCAGACTACACTTTAAGCCCACAAACGCTGTTTGCAAGCCTATTATCGGGCTTTGATGCGTCCGGATGTTTTCACAAGGCTGCGAACTTGTCCCGTTCTCAACCGAACCTGCGTATTCGATATTCATTGTTGTCCGATCAATGCCGATTGCAAAGCGGTGGGTAGCGCGTTTGACGCTGCGCCCATCGAGCAAGAATGGGGACGGTCCGTCTCGAGAGTCGAAGGGTTGTCCGCTCTAACTGATCGCAGTCAAACGCATCCAACAGGTGTCACGATGTTCAAACGAATCTGCCGTCGAAGTCTGGCAACCGTCCTATGTCTCGGGTCGCTCATCATGTCGAGCGGGTGTTTCAACGTTCAGCCCAGCGCAGCCGCCCGCGCCGTGTCGGCATTTCGCATTGAGAACGCGACGGCCAGCCCAGTTCAGATCATGGTCGAAGTGCTCGATGCCGACGGGAACATCCTCGACGTGGGCGGTGGGTCGGGGGCGGTGAACATTCCTGTCGTTACCGTGACACCGGGCAGCGTTTCGTTTTCAACACTGGAGCCCATCGGTGCAGCGGCAGCAGCGTTGGGTGGGACGTCTACCGATGGAGGAACTGGTGCCGACGGGGAAGCTGTAGTCGGTTCGCCGCTGGCCATCGGTTCGCAAGCGAATGTGCGTGTCCCCGGATTCTCGATCAGCGAAGGATTTTTAGCCTGCGGTGAAGCGATTCGTATTACCGGTCAGATCGAATCAAGCGAGGCGGCGGTGAGTTTTTCGGGTGACGGGACCGGTACGTTTGGTTTCGACGAAGGCAGTGTCGGTGATTCGGGTGAACGCTTCCTCGTTCGCACCATTCACTTCGATTGTGGGGAAAGCGTCGTGATTCGGGTGGACTCGGATGGCGAAGGCGTCGGTTCGGATGCCGGTCAGAGAGCCAGCGGTGCATTGGCTGTCGTGGCTTCAGGGCAGGCGTCGCCATTTGATCCGATCGTCGATCCAGGCGACAGTGGCGATGGAGACGGTGACAGTGATACGCCGCCAGTATCGACGGATGTAACGATTCAAATCGCCAACGAAGGAAGCGTGATCTCGACTTCGGTCGTCAAACTCAACACCGGTGTCGAAGAGCAAGAGTTCACCGTGACCGTTCCGCCTGGTTCGCAAACCGAAGGCACGTTCGATTGCGGCACGCAGTTTACGATATCAGCCACCTACCCCAATCCGGAAACGCCAGACGATTTGGAGACCGAAGCGCTGGTGATTCTGTCGGGTGACGGAACCGGCGCGCCGGGATTCGACGAAGTCAGCGTCTCACGCGAAGGCGAACGCATTCTGGTAGTAGGAACCCACCTCAACTGCGGCGACACCATACTGGTCACACTAGACGACGAAGTGGAGCCCATCGGCTTCCAGGGCATCGGCGTGTTGAGCGGAACAGTAGAAGTCATTCCGGGTGGCTAATCAAAGACGCGCCGATCTATGCGGCGCGCATCAGTGGGTTGGAACAACGAATCCAACCTACATCCATTCCAAATCAAGAGCGGCAAAGTACCGTGGGCAAGTCAAGAAATTCGCGCCTTCGCAAGGTGGCGTGAAAGCGAAAGAAGGCGGGCGATCGGATTCGAACCGACGACGTCCAGCATGGGGAAAACGGGACTCGGTCATAAATCCTCGCCAGACAAGAGTTTGTACTTCGTCTTGGGGGTTAGAATGAGGGTGGCAGGCTGCTGACAGGTGGCTGAGAAGTCGAATACAAGCGGTCATTACGTGGCGACTGACCCACTCATGCCCCGCTACGCCGGACATCGCCAGCATTTGGCCAGAAATGGTCTTTATTGGTCTTGGAAATCGCATGCTGTTCTCCGTGGATAAGAGTTGCCGGATCAGAAACCGATGTATAATAGAAGTAATGGTACGGCTCGGCCTCATCTTGTCTCTTCTGTTTGCCCCACTACCGCCGCTCGGATTGGCGGCGGGCCCTGAGGAATCTCCGACCGCAAGCCCATGCTGTTGCTGTCCGGCCAACGCATGTCAATGCGGGTGTGAAACGCCCGCGAGCGGGGATCAGCCCTTTGATGAGCGTCAGGCGCCTCGGTTTTGCGGCTGCGACAACACGCCTCTTAGCCTGCCGTCGGCACCGGTCAAAACCCCCGAGCGGCCAGAGCTCGGCGGCATCGCTCCTGTCCCGGTCGTCGACGTTTGTCACAGCCCCACGCCTGAGTTCTTTGGCCATCAGCCGCATGGTCCGCCTCAAGCGCTTGGCATTCTCGCCACCATCATTCTCTTGAATTGATCCTTCCTGCTCAGCGCGCTTGTCTGGGATGGCTTTGCCTGCGCGCTGTGAATCCACCGAACAACTTCGTTCAAGTGGTCGCGCGGTAGACTCCGCCGCGCTCAACTCAGCATCGACTAAGCAGGAATTGTCATGTCCCCAAAACCGTATTTCGGCGCGATGATCGCCGGCCCACTCCTTGTTGGAGCCTTAGCATCCGTATTCTTCACAGGTTGCGCGACGTACGACGCGACGCAGAGCGACGTACAAAGCGCGATGCGCGAGTGGCATCGCCCGAGGTCGCGTCTTCAAAATCGATCGTCGCCGCAGGTCACGCAACCGGCAACGAGAGTTGTTGTTGACGCGCCAGAATCCGTGATCCAGCCACGGCCCGTCGATGCGTTGATTCACGAAGCGCTCGAGCGCAATCCGGGTATTCAGTCCGCGATGGCGGACACGCGGGCGAAACTCC
The DNA here is from genome assembly GCA_021604825.1 of Phycisphaerae bacterium. The sequence continues at coordinate 52,294 of BQJS01000005.1, forward strand.
AGCGCATTCCGCAAGTGACTTCGCTGCCGGACCCCGTCATCCGCGCTATTGTGCGGCCGGAGCCGATTCAAACCGCGGCCGGCGACATGTACTTTACGCTCGGCGTCAGCCAGACATTCCCTTTGCTGACCAAGTTGGAGCGCGCGGGCAACATTGCCGCAGCGGAGACGCGCGTCGCTCTGGAACAACTCGACGCCAAGCGCGTGCAGCTGATCTCGGATGTGGAGAGGGCTTACTGGCAGGTATACCGACTCGACCGATTCCTAGAAATTACCCGTGAGAATCGCCGAGTGCTGGAAGACATGGAAGACGTCGTGCAGACGCAGTATCAGGTCGGCAAGGTGCCGCAACAGGACTTGTTGCGTGTCCAGACGGAGTTGGCAAAACTGCGCGATGACGAGAATCGCTTCGCGCTGCGACGGTCGGCTGCCGTTGCCGCCGTGAATCAGCTTCGTGATCAACCATCAAGGCTTGCCGTTCCAGAGACTGAGCCTGTGAAGGCTACCAAAGTCGCCGTCGATGTGGAGGAGCTCGTCGCCCTCGCCTCCGACCACAACCCGACGCTCGCGGGACTTCAGGAGCGTATTGAGCAGAACCGCGAACAAATCGAGTTGGCGAATCTAGGTTACTGGCCGGATGTCACGCTCGGATTCGATTGGAATTACGTCGAAGGTCGCGCACCGTTCATTCCGCCGGTCAATCCGATGACCGGTGTGCGCCCGCCGATCAACCGCAAGAGCGAGTCCGGCGACGACAACTGGGCGGTCATGCTGCAGATGAACATCCCGATCTGGTCTCAACGCATTGAGGCAGCCAAGCGCGAAGCACGCCAACGGCTCTATTCGACGCAGGGTGAGCTACACGACACTGAGAACATGATCGCGTTTCGAATCTTCGAAGCGTGGTCGCGCATCGAAGCGCAGCAGGACACGCTCCGCGTGCTGGAATCCGAGCTTATTCCTCAATCACAACAAACGTACGAGGTCACGATCACAGCGTATCAGTCTGGCGAGACGGACTTTGTCACGCTCATCGACAACTGGAGGCGCTGGCTCGATTTCGAACTGATGCGGCATCGAGAGACTGTTGACTTGGAGACAGCATTCGCGGATTTGCAGCGCGAGGTCGGCATGCAGCTTGTCCGCGAGGAAGGCGCTGCGACGCCGGATGGAGAGTAGTCATGAATAGTGAAATTCCAGCAAGCACGATGAGGGAACTCCGCCGGGTGCTCGTGCGGTGGGCTGTCGTCTTGGCGGCCTTGGGTGTGTTTGCAATGTGGGCTACCTGGCGCATGTCAACGGCGGCGAGTCGACTCCCGACGGTTGGCTCATCGTCATCTGCTCAGTCGAACGCTGCTGAGCCGGAGATCGAGTATTGGACCTGCACGATGCATCCGCAGGTTGAACAGCCGGAACCCGGTAAGTGTCCCATATGCGGAATGCAGTTGGTCGAGAAGTTCGCGGGCAGCGACGAGCCGGGCGTAAAGACGGTCGCGCAAACGAACGCCGGAAGCCATGGTTCTTCGACGAGCCACCAGCATTCCGGGCACATGGCGGGCGCTGGCAAAGTACAAGCTTGGTATCGCTGCACCATGCCCGAATGCGGCGACCAGGGCAGTTCTGACCCTGAGAGTCGATGCCCGGTTTGCGGTATGAAGCGTGAACGGGTCGATTCAGGTGGCGGAGGTGAGGCCGGCGAGTTTGAGGTTTCTCTCGGCAATCGTGCCCGGCGGCTGGCCGAGGTTGAGACCGAGGCGGCGCAAGAGCGGTTGCTCTTCAAAGAGATTCGTACCGTCGGTCGCGTCAGCTACGACGAGACACGCTACAAGATGGTTAGCGCATGGATGGGCGGCCGAATCGACAAGCTCTTCGCCGACTTCACCGGCATGGTCGTCTCGCAAGGCGATCACCTGGTCGAGATTTATAGTCCCGAGCTGCTGTCTGCCCAAGAGGAGTTCCTGCAGGCGGTGCGCGCCGCGGAGTCTTCGCGCTCAACGCAAACCGAGGTAGCGCGGCGCAGCAGTCAACAAGTCCTCACAGCCGCCCGGCGCAAGCTCGAATTGCTTGGTGTGACCGAAGCGCAGTTGGCTGCCATCGAACAGTCCGGCCAACCGCAGACGCATCTCGTTGTGCATGCGCCGCTCGGCGGTACGGTCCTGAAGAAACAGGCGATGGAGGGCATGTACGTCAAGACCGGCGACCCGCTCTACACGATCGCCGATCTGCGACATCTTTGGCTATTGGTGGACTTGTATGAATCCGATCTCTCGTGGGTGAAGCCGTTCCAACAGGTGCGCGTGACGACGCGGTCTCTGCCCGGCGAGGTGTTCACCGGAGAAATCTTCTTCGTTGATCCGTCGGTTGACCCGCTGACGCGCACCGTTGAAGTTCGCATCCATGTGGACAATTCGGCCATGCGACTCAAGCCGGACATGTGGGTCACGGCAGAGATTGAGGCGGGGCTGACAAGTGGCGGCCGCGGCACGGTTCCGGACCCCGGTGGCGACTTCACTTGCCCCATGCACCCTTGGGAGACGGCGAGCGAGGCGGGCAGTTGTCCGATTTGCGAGATGGCGCTGATCCCAGTGACGCAACTACCGCAATACGCTCAACCGACGGTCGCCAAAGCTCTACTCAGTGTGCCACGTGGCGCCGTCATGCAGACCGGGGAACGGGCGCTGGCCTATGTTGAGTCGTCGCCCGGAACCTATCGCGGGGTAGAGGTGACGGTCGGACCGCTCGCACAGGGCGACGACGGCCGCGAGTACTACCCAATTCTCGCCGGCCTCACGGGCGGTGAGCCAGTCGTGAGCCGAGGCAACTTCGCGATCGACAGCCAAATGCAACTGGCGGGTAAGCCGAGTTTGTTTTCGGCTCGTGGAATCGGCGATCACAAACATGGATATCAAGGCGCACACGCTGCCAGTGGACACACAACTCCACCGAGCACCTCCAATGACGAGCAAACGAAATGCCCCATCATGGGCGGCGAAATCGATCCGGAAGTCTTCGCAGACTATCGGGGGGGGCGCGTCTACTTCTGTTGTCCGCCGTGCATCGAAAAGTTCAAGGCCGACCCGGATCAGTACATTGACAAGCTGCCCAAAGGGATGAGAGCAGAGCTAGCGACCACATCGCCAAAGGAGGCCGGCGATGATTAGCGGCCTCATACGGTTGTTTCTCCAAACGCCATTGCTCGCGCTGATTCTAGCGGCCGCGCTTGCCATCTTTGGCTGGCAGGCGTTCGAGCAGAATCCCAAGGACGCCATCCCCGACATCGCCGAGAATCAGGTGATCGTCTTCAGCGAGTGGATGGGGCGCAGTCCGAAGGACGTCGACGAGCAGGTCACTTATCCGCTGACCGTCGCACTGCAGGGTGTACCCGAAGTGAAAGAGATTCGCGCCACGAGCGGGTTCGGTTGGTCGATCGTCTATGTGGTCTTCAAGGAGCGGGCGGAATTCTATTGGGCTCGCAGCCGAGTGCTGGAACGACTTAACGTCGCGCAGGGCCAACTCCCGACCGGAGTAACGCCGCGGCTCGGTCCGGACGCAACGGCGCTCGGTCAGGTCTATTGGTACACGGTCGAGAACGGCTGGTACTCTCGGGAGCGGCCGGGCCTGCGCTTCGACGAAGATGGCGAGCTGACTGAGGCCTCGCGGGTGACACTCCTGCAAGGCGATCCGACGCTTGTCGACACACTCGATGAAGCCGAGCCATTCAGCGACCCGGTGAGCGGCAAGCCATTGGTCTTCAGCAAGCTGCCGCTTGATCGACTTCGCAGCATCCAGGATTTCGACGTCAAGCTCGCACTGGAGAGCGTTGAAGGAGTCAGCGAAGTCGCCAGCATCGGCGGCTACGTGCGACAGTACCAAATCGACGTGAATCCCGAAGCGCTGCGCGCCTTCAATGCCCCGCTCTCGCGTCTGGTGGCTGCCCTGAACAGCGCCAATATCGATGTCGGCGCCAAGGTAGTCGAAGAAAACGGGATGGAGATTCTCGTTCGTGGCGTCGGCTTTCTCGGCGGTGCGCAGCGCAGTGCCGCTAAACGGGAGGCGCGCGAAGAGGCCGTCATTCACGACATCGAGAACATCGTCATTCACGCGAAAAACGGGACACCGGTTTACGTGCACCAAGTTGCGAACGTTTCCGTTGGCCCTGACTTTCGGCGTGGGGCACTCGACAAGATGGGGGCCGAGGCTGTCGGCGGTGCGGTCACCATGCGCTTTGGCGAGAACCCGCTGTCCGTCATTGAGCGCGTTTACGGCAAGGTAGACACCGTCGAACGCGGCCTGCCGCCGGGCCTGCGAATCAATGCGTTCTACGATCGCACCGACCTGATCGAAGACACGATGGGAACGCTCACCGAAGCGCTTTCACAGGAACTCTTGATCACGATCGTTGCTGTCGTGCTTTTTCTGCTCCATTTTCGCAGCAGCATGGTGATCGCCATCACGCTGCCTCTGGCGGTCATGTTTGCCTTCATCTGCATGCAGGCACTAAAGCTGCCGAGCAACATCATGAGCTTGGCTGGCATCGCGATTGCCATCGGCACCATGGTCGACATGGGCATCGTCATGCTGGAGAACATTTATCAGTATCTGACGGACCATCGTGATGATTACACGCGCTACGAGACCGATGTGGATGGACGTTCGCGCGAGGTCATCGACCATGCGAAACGCAGTGAGTATGTCGCCGAAGCCGCGTCCGAAGTCGGGTCCGCGATTCTGACCGCCGTCAGCACCACCGTCATTTCATTCATGCCGGTGTTCTTCCTTGAGGGACAGGCAGCGAAGTTGTTTACGCCGCTGGCGTGGACGAAGACGTTTTGCATGGTCGGAGCGGTGATCCTCGCGATCACCGTTGTGCCTCCGCTGGCGTCCGCACTTCTACGCAGTCGGCGAACCAATTGGCCGACTGCGCTGGCGGCGGGGATTTTGTTTGGTGGCGTTTCCGCCGCCGCGTGGTGGAATTCGGGGCGGATTCACACATCCTTTGCAACGCTCACCAGCGCGATCGAGCGGTACCTCGGCTGGTCCAATTCTAGCGTTGCTGTCACTCTCGGCGCGGCCATCGCGTTAATTGTGGTTGTGGTGCTACGCGAACGCATTCGGCCGGTGGAACACAACCCGACCAGCCGCTTAATTCACTGGGCCTACGAGCCGACACTGCGATGGGTGTTGCATCATAAAGCGTTGTTCTTGGCGGTTCCGGTTGCGCTCGTGGTCTGGGGAATCTCAGTCTGGCTGGGCTGGGGGCCGCTTGTCGGCGTTGTGATCTGGCCGCTGGAAACCGTCGGTCTCGCACCCCTGACATGGACGGCCTCCTTCTGGATCCACCTTGCCATGGCGGCGGTAGTTGGATTCGTTATTGTTCCACTACTGCTCGATTCGGCAGCCGTTTCGGTCGCGGTGTGGCGTGCAAAAGCGATCACCTATGGTCGGACTCCATGGGCCAAGCGTGTACTCGCGGTGATTGTTTTCGCGCTGCTTACAGTTGTGTTCGATACGACCAACGTTGCCGGAAACAACACGCGGGCATTCGCATCAATCTTGACGCCATCGCCAACGGGGTCGTACGACGACTACGCACCACTACAGGCTCTGGTGGATGACAACGGCATTGGCCAAGAGTTCATGCCGCCGCTCGATGAGGGGGACTTTCTCTACATGCCCAGCGTGCTGCCGGCCGGCTCGATTAACACTGTGGTGGACGTCATGCAGAAGCAGGACGTTCAATTCGCACAGATTCCCGAGGTCGATCTCGTCGTCGGCAAGCTCGGCCGCATCGAATCACCGCTCGACCCCGCACCAGTCGGCATGCTCGAAACCATGATCCTGCTCAAGCCGCGCGAACAATGGCCGATCGTCGACGACCCCCAGTTCGACGGCATGCAACGCAAGCGCACGATGGACGAAATATGGGAAGACGTTAAGGCGGCAGGGAGTTTCCCGGGCGTGCTGCCGTCGGTGCAACTTCAGCCCATTCGCACGCGCGTCGAGATGTTGAGCACCGGTCTGAACGCGAAGATCGGCATCAAGATCTACGGCGACAGCATCGAACGCAGCGAGGAGCTCGCGGTGCAACTCGAACAACTCCTGCGCGAGCGGCTGGACAACGCCCAGGCCATCAATGCCGTCCGCGTCAGCGGCAAACCCTACCTGGAATTCCACATCGACCGCGAAGCGATCGCCCGCCACGGCGTCAACATCGCCGACGTTCAGCAGGTCATTGAGGTAGCGATCGGCGGACGGAATCTGACGACGACGTACGAAGGTCTTGATCGTTATCCAGTACGCATTCGCTACGAACGCGAGCTGCGCGATGAGGTGCCCGACCTGGAGCGCGTTCTCGTGCCGACGCCGTCGGGAGCTCAGATTCCCATTTCTCAGGTCGCCGACATCCAACGCGTCACCGGGCCAATGAGCGTGCGTCGCGAAGGAGCCAAGTTCGTCAGCTACGTCACGATGAGCAATCAGGGTGTCGATGAAACGACGCTTGTCCGCAATGGCCAACGGATCATCGATGACGCCATCATCAACGGCGAAATCGAGATACCCGAGGGCTATTACATGCGCTGGGCCGGCAGCTACGAGCGGAACATTCGGGCCAAGAACCGGCTGGCGATCTTGGTGCCGTTGGTTCTGCTGATTAATCTTCTGCTGATCTATCTGCAGTTCAAACGTTGGCCGTTGACGCTGGTCATCTTTCTTGCCATTCCCGTCGCCTTCTCGGGTGGGTTCGTTCTGCTCGACTTCTGGCCGCAGATTCAGAACTGGCTCTATACGCTCGGCGTGATGGACCGCCCGTTTCCCGGCGACAACATGTACCTGACCGTCGCCGTTTGGGTCGGTTTCATCGCCTTGTTTGGCATCGCCGTCGACGACGGCATCGTGATCGGCACTTACCTCGACCAAACGTTCAGCCGCAGCAAGATCAAACAATACGAAGAGATCGAGGAGCGAGTCGTTTACGCTGGACTGCGCCGCATTCGACCTGCTCTCATGACTACATTCACAACGCTGACCGCGTTGTTGCCAGTCCTGCTGACTACGGGCCGTGGCAGCGATGTAATGACTCCGATGGCGCTTCCGGTTTTCGGCGGCATGTTGATCGCGTTGATCACGATTGTCGTTGTGCCAACCTGCTACTGCACCATCAAGCAGGCCAAGTGGAAGCTCGGGCTACCAGACCAGGACTTTGACAGCGCGATCTGACGACAATTCCGCTCCACGACAGCGGCCTCTGACTCATGAGGAGAGAGCCATGCGATTCTTCGACCTGTTTACCATTTTCTTCGCCCAGTTTCTGCAGTTCTTATTCGGGCTACTCGCGAACGTGAATAGCCAATAGTACGCAAGCGCCGAACCAATACCGCTGGCTGAAGCAGGGCTTACCTGTGTTAATTCAGCATAGCGATCATCGGTGGTGAGAGTTCGCGCCGGAGGCGCGCGACAATGCTAAACCTTCGACGTCCAGCGAAAACGGCTGGGCATCTTCGGTATCACCGCGACTAGGCAACAAACGCTGGGAACGGTACTTGGGACGAATTCGACTTGTTCGTTCGGCGTCTTAACAAAACCGTACGTACGGCGTTGGCGGCCGGATTCGACCGAAACACGCGCCGTCGGCTCGCAAGCAAAATGGTCGTAAGTTATTGTGAAGAATGAGGATAGGATAGCGGGCGAGCGGATTCGAACCGCCGACGTCCAGCTTGGG
>BQJS01000006.1 GCA_021604825.1 Phycisphaerae bacterium
CAGATAGCTGATGCAACGTGACGCATCCATCTCATAAGGGGCTGGAAACGCATCCGTCGGACTTGGCGCGGTTGATGGGGGACTGGGTATTCGGTTGCGACATCTGTCAGCAGGTCTGCCCGCACAATTCCGAGGTGCCGACGACGAGGGAGCCCAAGTTCACCATTCGCCCGCCGGGCCCGCAACCGGATCTCGAAGCCATGGGGGCCATGACAGACGAAGAACTCCGCGAGCAACTTAAAGGCAGTGCCATCAAGCGGGCCAAGCCGGACATGCTTCGTCGCAATGCCCGCATCGCGTTGCAAAACGCGAAGGCCAATTCCGATGCCCCGCCGAATGACAGTTGATAGAACAACAAGACCCCGGTGCCACTGCTCTGTGAGCAGTGCAAACGAATAGATGGATCCAGTCCAGGGCACTGCTCACAGAGCAGTGGCACGTCTTAGCCTCTTTCACTCGCGCATTGAAATCTGTTTCCGCATCAAAATGTCGAGTTCGTCACAGCGAAGAATGCGCGAGACGATCGCGAATACGATCGCTCCTACCGCCACGCTGAGAGCCAACCGCAGACCATCACCAATTGGCAGGGTGCTTCCGACGCCAGAGCTTTCTGAAAGGAGCCAAAGGACGCCGGCCATCACAGCTGCGGCGACGCATGCTTTGAACCCCGACCATGCGGTGGACGCCCAACGAAATTCGCAAATGTTGTTTCGCAAACACATCGCAAGCAATCCTACTTGTAGCGACGCAGTGATTGCGGTCGCCAGGGCTACACCGGCTTCGCGCAGTGCGGTCTGAACCAAAATGATGTTCAACAGGAAATTGAGCCCGACCATTGCGAGTGAAATGCGGATCGGCGTTTTCGTGTTTTCTTTGGCGTAGTAACCTCGCACCAGAATTTGCTGGAGCGCAAAGGCCCACAATCCGAGGCAGTAACAAACCATCGCAGCAACCACGCGTTCACTGTCCGCTGAGTTGAATTCACCGCGCTCAAAGGCCAGTCGTACGAGCAATGGGGCGGTCATAATGAGCCCAACCGCAGATGGGATTGCGAAAAAGAGCGACGTACGCAATCCGGAATCGAGCGACTTTGCAAAACCGATTTCGTCGTCCTCGGCGACGCGTTCGCTTAGCAATGGAAATATCGCGGTGGCGATTGCTGTTGAGAACACGCCAAGCGGCAGGTATCCAAGTTGCTGCGCGTATCCCAATGTCGCAGGCCCCTCACCGTCTTTCACAAGCAGGTATGCGATCAAGGAATCAATAAGTGTATTGAGCTGAATTGCGGATGCGCCCACGATCATCGGTATGGTCAATTTGATCACGCGCATGACCTGCGGCGAGCGCCAATCGAAATTGGGAATGATGCTGAAATTGATTGACTTCAACCAAAGGACCTGAATTGTCACTTGGACCACCCCAGCCGCCAGCACGCTGAAGGCGATCAATATAAAATGATCCTGCTGATTGAGATCCAGCCACTTGCCACCGAACCAAGTTGTGCCAATGATGATGACATTGAGAAGGATCGGCGCAAGCGCAGGCGCTGCAAATCGGTGCAGACTATTGAGGACGCCTGCAAGAGTGGCGGTCAGACAAATCAGAACCATGTACGGCAGCAGAATAATCGTTAGGTGAATCACCGGGCGCGGCGAGTTCCACTGGGCGATGAGCAGTCCGATTTCTGCGAAGACGAGCAACGTTGTGAGGATGACCGCGACCAACGTCACTACGCCGCCGGCTAGACGCTTGGCCGCTTCGTCCCCGTCGGAATTGCGACATTTTGCAAAAACCGGAATGAAGGCAGAGGTCAGCGCCCCTTCACCAAACAAACGGCGGGTGAGATTAGGGATAAGAAACGCAATGCGGAATTCACTGAGTTGCGTGCTGATGCCAAAGAAATAGCCATATGCCATCTCGCGTGCGAGCCCAAGCACGCGCGATGCCAAAGTCATCAGCGAAATAAGTTTGGCCGATCCAACAAATCGGTGATCTCGTGACACGGGCGTATATATAGGACGAGCGGGAGGATGAGACAAGCGCGAAGCGGTTCGTTTTGCTGGGGATTAAAAAGGGGTGGAAAATTAGAAATGAATTCGCTACTGTCGGGCGGCCCATCGCACTAGAATTCCCACGCGATTTGGGTTAGGAATCGGTCCAGGTTGTAGCGTTGCCAAATTGCAACACGTACTCAAGGCATCACTTACTCAAGAGGGGCGGATGACCGACCGCGTCTCGATTGGAGAATGAAGTTATGGCACACATTGTGGCGGAACCCTGCGTGGCTTGTAAATTCACCGACTGTGTCGCCGTTTGCCCGGTCGATTGTTTTCATGAGGGCGTGAATTTTCTCGTGATCGATCCCGATGTCTGCATCGACTGTGGTCTTTGTGTGCCCGAGTGTCCAACCGAGGCGATCTTTGCCGAAGACGATCTGCCCGAAAAGTGGTCTGATTATGTAGAGATCAACGCCAAGTACACGCCCGATTGGCCGGTGATCGATGCCCAAAAGTCGCCATTGCCCGAGGCGGAAGAAATGAAAGACGTCGAGGACAAGAAGGAAATGCTGGATTCCAACGCATTCCAGGAATAGTCCAGAATCAAACACTTAAATCCAAGCATAACGCCAGGCATAAGAAGCGTGTGACGCTTGCCAATCTTGATGAAGAATCAGAATGGCTTGTTGAGCAAAGAAAATAATTTGAGCCCACCAGGGTCAATGGCTTTTTAGATCGGAGAATTCTGTCGTGGCACATATCGTGGCCGAACCTTGTGTGGCTTGTAAATTTACCGACTGCGTTGCCGTGTGTCCGGTCGATTGCTTTCATGAGGGCATCAACTTTCTGGTGATCGATCCCGGCGAATGCATTGACTGCACGCAATGTGTTCCGGAGTGCCCAACAGAAGCGATCTTTGCCGAAGACGATTTGCCGGACAAATGGTCGGAGTATGTGGAAATCAACGCAAAGTTAACTCCGGATTGGCCCGTGATCGACACTCAAAAAGACCCGCTTCCCGAAGCCGAGGACTTGAAGGACTACGAGGGCAAGCGCGAATTTCTCGACCCCGGTGCGTGGCAGGAATAACGGCGGGGCAATGGCACTTGCCCGAATTTTCCATACAACGCCTCGGTTATAAAAGTACGCCGCACGCACTTGATCCGTCAGGTGCGTGTTTTTTTGTGCAACATGGATCAAGCTCTTGAACGACGAACGAACAAGCGAATTGACAGTTGATGCGATTCTCCCCTCGGTTCGACGGGTCATGAACCGCATGCAGCATCTTTCGATTGATGAAGCCGCGATCAAGCGGTTTGCCGTCGAACTATTCGACGCACCACAAATCGCGGGACCGGAAGATGACGCTCTGTTGTTTCGTGGGTCGCGCGACGAGTGCGCGAATTTCTGCCTGTTGTGTGACGCGCTGAATTTCTGCTTCTGGTCGGACGAGGGGTGGGAATTGGAATATGCCGGGCAACGTTGGACGCGGACCCATGCGATGATTGCGGGGGTGCTTCGGGCCATCGGGCAAGATCGAGCGTGGCTTGCGTCTGATCAATGGCGAAATGCCACGGCGCAGGATGTGCAGACGATTTTTGCGGGGGAAGGTTCGATACCACTCCCGGCAGAGCGATTGCGCATCATGAACGAAACCGGAAGGGTGCTGTCCGATCGGTTCAACGGGCAGTTCATCGGTGCAGTGGACCAAGCCAATCAAGACGCGTCTCGCGTTGCTGAGTTGCTCGCGCAAGACTTTCCGTCATTTCGCGACATCGCCACGCATTCGGGCGAGAAGGTTGTGTTTCTTAAGCGGGCGCAGATTTGCGCGGCGGATCTTCATCGTACACTGATCGCCAACGATCTGGCGGGATTGAGCGGCCTGTCGCAACTGACCGTGTTCGCCGATTACCGTCTGCCACAGTTGTTCCGGCATGTAGGAGCGATGCGGCTGAGCCCGGAGCTTGCGGACGCAGTGGATCAAGAGCGGGAAATTGCGGGCGGTTCGACGGAGGAGGTTGAGCTAAGGGCTGCGACCATTTGGATCGCCGATCAGCTTGTTGATGAACTCAATCGAATGGGGCGTCCGGTGGATGCTTGGGAATTGGACTACACCTTATGGCTTAGCGCGAGAGCCCCCGAAGTTTGCGTGCCCCATCATCGTACCGTGTCGATTTATTATTGATGCCGATCGACGATTGATATTGAGGCGCGCTCGCTCAGATGTTCGTGGATATGACCGGATCGATCGCGTCGCAAATATCACGCAGCACCGCAAGCGGGGACTGGTCGGCATTGATGTGCGAAATCAATTCTTCGGGGTAGCACTCCAGCACCGGACGAGTCGACTCTTGGTACACCTTGATGCGATTTAAGATCACGTCTTCCATTGCATCATCGGTGCGACCGGATTTTGCCGCGCGTAGTTTAAGTCGTTCGACCAGTTTTTTCTGATCCTTCATGTTGAGGTGAACGACTTTCAAAACGTCGATGTAACCGCCGATCAATTCCACTTGCGAAGGTGTGCGCGGAATGCCATCGAGAAGCAGCGTGTGATAATTCGGATCGATCGCACCGGACGAAACCATGCCGCTGACGATTTGATTCCAAAGTCTCACGGTAAGTTCGTCGGGCACAAGCATTCCCTTGGACGCGTACGCGAGAAACTCTTTTCCGATTTCGCTTTCTTTGTCGAGCGCGCGAAAGATGTCGCCCATGGCAAGGTGAACAAAGTGAGGCATGCCCGCCAGCGCGGCACCTTGTGTACCTTTTCCACATCCGGGATATCCGAAAAACAAAATGGCACGATATGCTGCACTACCCAAGGCTTGGCCTCCAGCTAACCTTAATGTTTGATGATCGTGTGACGCGCCGCCTGGGCGACGGTCAGCCCGCGCCGCGAGCCTTCCAGTTTGCATACCGCTCAGCCAGCGCTGGATCGTTAATTTTTACATCGGCCCCTTCAAGCAGGGACCTGTAGAGACGTCGCATTTCCGCGTCGGCCTGCCGCTCACGCAGGCGATCTATTAGTTCTGCCCGTCTTCCAGCCCGACCAGTTTCCCCGTTTGCGAGTTTTTTCTCAAGTTTGACCAAGTGCCACCAAGAGTCCGCTTGGATTGGAGCCGAAATCTCGCCGACGGCCAACCCGAACGCCACCTGCCTGATGGGTTGGGGGATTTCACCCGAGCCCTGAGTGAAGGGTTTTAGGAGCCCGCCCGGTGGCCCAGTCCTCAAGTTGGCGCTGTGAAGGACCGCAGCCTCTGCAAAGTCCAGCCCGTCAGCCAGCATCGCCCGTAATTTCTCGGCGGCGGCTCGATCGGGGAGCTGAACATGGCGAACGACGACCCTTTCGCCCGATTGGGCCCCGGACTCTTTCTGGAGCTCGGCACCGGAGAACTGCATCTGGGCGTAGGCGATCGTCCGGAGGTAGGCATTTCGCTTGATCGTCGAAAAATATTCCAATTTGGAGATTCTGCGCCGCTTGAGGATGCCTTTGAGCAGTCGCTCGGCTTCTTCGCGGTCGAATTTGGAGTCATCACTCCCGGATTCCAGCGGTGACAGGATCGCCTTCAAGCGGCGATCGTATTCGTTTTGGATATCGAGGTCCGATACCGTCAGGCCAAGTTCCTCGCACCGTTGGATGGCGTGTTCCAGAACGATCAACGGTTCGAGTGCAGCTGCCCCGTGATCTTCAAGCAACATGCGAGACATTTGGCTGCGGGCGATGTCACGCCCGTTGACCGTCGCGACGGGTGTTCCGCTTGATGATTTTGGAGAGTCATCGCTGGGAGATGCGTCGTTCGCGGTGTCGGCCAACTGTTCTGACCACGACTTCGCAGCGTCGTGGCTTGCTGAGTGAGAGGTGTTTGGAGCGGCTGTGTTCTTTTGGGGTGGTTCATTGTATCGTTGGGCGACGGCTTGGCGGACGGTCTGGCGCTCGTGGTCCGGCGTCGCCGCGCAGCCGGTCATTAGCAGCGCGCACGCCAAAGCCGGTATTGTCATTAGACGGGGCGCACGGGACATGGACGGGACGGTAGCAGGCGTCATTTTCCCCGTCAACCGGTGCTGCGAAGTGGTGCAGGGATTGATCAATGCCTGAAAACCGAGGGGTCAAAGTTACTTTTCTGGGGACCGGGACGTCGCATGGCGTACCCATGATCGGATGTGATTGTTCGGTTTGTACGTCAGATGATCCCAAGGACAAACGGACGCGGACGAGCGTTCTCGTCGAAACGCTGGGAAAGGCATTCCTGATCGATACGTCGCCTGAGCTGCGATTGCAGTGCGTTGCAAATGGCGTCAATCATATCGACGCGGTGTTGTTCACGCATGCCCATGCCGACCACGTGACCGGCATGGACGACCTGCGACGATTCAACTGGCTAAGTCGATCCACGCTTGATTGCTATGGCACGAGCGCAACATTGGATTCGATTCGAAATATGTTCGCGTACATCTTCCAAGAAGACCCTGAGTATCCGTCACACAAGCCCTCGTTGACACTCAATGAAATCGGCGACGAACCGCTGAGCATCGCCGACGTTCCTGTTACGCCGATTGCGCTGATGCATGGGCCATTGCCGGTCCTTGGTTTTCGATTCGGGAACATCGCATACTGTACCGACTGCAACCAGATACCCGACGATTCCTTGAAGCGCCTGCAGAATCTCGACGTCCTCATCCTCGACGCCCTCCGCGACAAACCGCACCCGACGCATTTCAATCTCGTCGAAGCCGTCGCGATGGCCACCCGCATCGGGGCCAAAAGGACGTTCTTCACACACATCGCCCACGCCCTGGGGCACGCCGAAACCAATGGCAAACTCCCCGAATCGATGGCACTGGCCCATGACGGACTCGTCATCGAATCCAGCTAGGCCAGCCAACAATAAGCCTCGCGAGTCGAACATGGCGGATAGAAGGTTCGTAGACATGCGCACGGGCACGCGACAGGCTGGACATGAATGTTCTGCTGCCTCATAGTATGGGGCTGCGGTCTGCCGTGGATTGCCCGCAAGTCGTTAATCTCGTTTCCAAATCGGGAGTTATGGTATTGATGATGTTGGCCCTACAACCACTCCAGTCGTTGAGCGACGTTGTTGGCGCGTATTGGCCCGTCCTCGTGGTTTCTTTTGGAATCTCATTGTTGGCGACGCCACTGTGCCGCGCGTTTGCCAAGCGCTTCAATGTTGTCGATCGTCCCGACGATTGGCTCAAGCCTCACGAACAACCCATCCCGTACCTGGGGGGCGTTGCGATATTTCTGGCTTGGGCGGGTGGCATCTTGTTTGGCGTGTGGTGGATTGGCCGACAGGACCCTTGGGGCGAGATGGATTGGGCCCATCTGGCACCGCTGACCATCAACAGTCCGATGCTCCTCGGAATTCTCGTGGGTGGGACTGCGATTATGGCGTTGGGTCTTTTTGATGACCTGCGTATGGCGTCGCCGATCGTTAAGCTCGCGGGGAATATCACGGTGGCGCTCGTCTTGGTCTTCGTGGGATTGGGCGACGATTTTGTGGGAACCGCGGCCGCAAAATTCGGCGTACACATGACGGGTCCGGACGCTTGGCTTAATTGGGTCTACACCGTACCGTTGACTGTGTTCATCGTCGTGGGTGCGTGCAACGCGACAAACCTGCTCGACGGGATGGATGGGCTTTGCAGTGGGGTGCTTGGGATTATTTCGTTTGGTTTCATGATCTTGGCGCTGCATTTGCACATGTACGGCGCTTGGCATCACGACAACGTCATTCGTGTGCTGGTGACGCTGTCGATGATGGGTGGGGCGCTTGGGTTTCTGCCTTACAACCGCAACCCAGCGAGCATTTTCATGGGCGACGCCGGCTCGATGCTCTTGGGGTTTACCGCCGCCGTCATGATCCTGATGTTTGCCGAAGATCAGGTTCTCAAGTGGATGCTCGGTGCGATCGTGGTTGTGGGCTTGCCGATTGCAGACATGGCCTTGGCGCTGATTCGAAGGTGGCGTGCCCAACGACCACTGATGATGGGCGATCGAAGTCACTTCTACGATCAATTGCGCGATCGCGGATTGAGCGTTAAGCGGGTGGTTGCGATCAGTTATGGGCTTTCCGCGTTCTTTGCAGCGGCTGGATGTTTGGTCCCGATCTTTTTCAGAACTCGGTACGTTGTTCCGATTTACGCATTCCTCGGCGTCCTGACGCTCGCTGCGATCAAGAAATTTCGGATGCTTCGCGTTGATTCGCCAGCCACCGAACCCAAGCAGTAGTCACCGTTCCTGTTGAAAACCAAACGATCGAATGAAGGGTTACGCCCACGCTGGTCGTCGGCGTTTTGGTGCCTGCGCAGGTTCGTTCATTCGCAGGGAGATTCGCTTTGGATCGGTGGCGTAGTCCAGCGCCGTTTCCATGGTGAGGCGTCCGGCTTGCAAGTGTTCGATGAGGACATCGTCGAGTGTGATCATGCCATCGCTCTTGCCGGTCAGGATCGCATCCCCGATGGCGATTAGATTGTTCGATCGGATCGCGCTGGTCACTGGCAAGTTGCTGAACATGACTTCATACGCGAGCACCCGACGCTGACCCTCCTGGGCGTTGGGCAGCAAATGCTGACTCAAGACCATTCGCAAGTTGATCGCGAGTTGGGCGCAAATTTCATCGCTACGCTCGCGCGGGAAGAGGTCGGTGAAGCGGCTGATGGCTCCTTTGGCGTCGCGGGTGTGGATGGTTGTTAGCACGAGGTGTCCCGTTTCAGCCGCCGTCAACGCCATCTGCGCCGTTTCGCGATCGCGAATCTCACCGACGAGAATCACGTCCGGATCCTGCCGCAAGCCATACTTGAGACCGGCTGCGAAACTGCCAACATCGACGCCAACCTCGCGCTGGGTGATGAGTGCGTTGTCACCGTAATCGTGGACGTACTCGATCGGTTCCTCGATGGTGATGACACGACTGGTTGATTGTTTGATGATTTGCTGGAGCATGACAGCCAGCGTGGTACTCTTTCCCGACCCCGTCACGCCGGTTACGAGCACCAGACCGTTTCGAAAACCGGCTGCTCGGTTGACAACTTCTTGCGGTAACCCAGCCCAATTCGCCGATGGCACTTCGCCGGGAATGACGCGAACGCACGCCCCCAGTCGACCATGGGCATAAAAGACATTCACGCGATAACGCTGTAATGCGTCGTCGACTTTGGACTCAAAAGAAAAATCCAAGTCGTACGAAAACGCGTCGCCCAGTCGCGCGATGGCCTTTTGAGCATCGGCGTCGATATTGTCGCGCTGCACCGGTGGGCACACCTCTCGAAGCATGGCCGCGACTGATTCATTGCTGATCGCGTCGCCGAACGGTTGCAACTCCCCATGGACGCGGATTCGCGGGCGCTCGCCTCCCAGCAAGTGCAAATCGGATGCGTCGGCACGAACCGTGTCGGCGAGCAGCGCGTTCAGCGTTGATGTGTCTGCTGAAATGGTGCGCGGCGCGGGGGGTTGGCCGCCTGCGCAGGCGAAGCCTTCATCGAGTGAATGGGGATTCGTTCTGGTCTCGTTCAAGACGATTCTCCGTAACGCGCAAACGGCTGTGACCCGACGTCGATCAATTCATCGGTATTTCTCGTTGCCTTTGGGTGTTGTATGAAAGTTTCAAATTCAGCGTCGATTTGCGAGCGCATGATATCAGACGTTGTTTTGGAACTTCCACAAACGGTGCGTTGCGATTGGAAAGTGAGCATTATCGGTCATGTGTACAATGCCAGCGAAGAACCCCAAATCGTACATTCATCATGCCGATAGTTTAATGGCTGGCATGTTCAACGCGTCTGGAGAGTTGAAGACTTGTTCGACCCCTCACGCGAGACGTCCTACGCGCTCTGATCGTGATTGCGCCGGGCTTGTGTGTCGAAAACAAAAGTCGGTCTTGCGTCAGGAAGGATCACAACCGTGTCAGATTCCACGACCAACCAAACAACTCAGTTGTTGACGATCGCGAAAGAACTAGGTGTACCGGATCGCGAGCATGGCATGCGAAATACCGCACGTTATACGCTGGGTATGCGCGTCGATATTTCGACCGATCCACAAGAGAGCAGTGACGTTGAATCGGTGCTCGTTCACAACGTGTCAGCCGGAGGCATCGGCATCTGGACGCAGCGCCACTTCGCGAAGGGTGCCAATCTTTCGGTCCTCGATGCGGACGGGCTCGGTTGGATTTCCGGTTCTGTTCAACATTCATCTCCCGGAGTCCACGGATATTTGGTGGGAATCCAATTTGCCCATGACAACTCAGAAGACAATTCTGGAGATCCCGGTGCCACTTCAAGAGGTACGGAATCGGGTGCTGGCGAAGCGATCGGGCAGGGAGTTAATGAAGGTCGCGCGTTCTTGTGCATGCCATTGGGCATGGCTCGAATTGGGAAGGGCGGACTCACCGGACTCTTGACCGCCACGGTTGTTTATTTGGGGTTGCGCGTTCTGGACTTTGAGATTTTTCCAAGCGAAGTGGCGATCGGTTTTGGTCTGTCCGTCTTGATCGGTTCGGGTATGGGGATGTTGGGCATTCGCCGCGAACGCCGATTCCTTTCTGGTATCGAAACCGCGATCAATGCTCTTTGCACCAATGCTCTTTGCACCGGGGAATCCCTGTCATCGTTGCCACCCGCACCAACCACCAGCCACGCTGCGATTAATCGCGGGATTCAAAAGTTACTCGAACATCAGCAAAAGCAGAGCACTGAAAATAGCATTCAGCGTCAACAGAATTTGGAATTGCAGGAGGTGAAGTCGGGAATCCTCTCGATCGTTTCGCAAGACGTTCGGCAACCGTTGCAGGCGATTCAGCAACACGCTGAAGTCCTGCGCGAGGAAATCGATTCGTTGTCGCGCGAAAGTCGCTTGGATCTGATCGAGACCATTGCCCAGCAGAGTACCAACGTCGCTCAACAGGTCGGTGATCTTGAAGAATTGCAGCAACTCGATGCCGACGCGGCGCAAACGAGCGATCGGCGCTCTGGAACGGGCGAATCTTGCTGTGTCGAGGACGGCATTAAGGAGGTGGTTTCGAGCTTCAAGCCGATGGCCCAATCCAAAAATATCCGAATTGATTTGAATTGTCCCGGTTCGCTGCCACCCGCGCTCGCCGGTGCTCAAAAGGTGTCGCGCGTCCTCAGGCGTTTGCTGTCCAATGCAATTTCCAGCTCACCTGAAGGCGGGGTGGTCCGGGTCGATGTTGAGGAGCGGCCCTGCGAGTTGGTTGTTTCGGTTGCGGACAGTGGTCCGGGCATTCCGCGAGAGAAATGGGGGGCTGCATTCGATCGCGCTGCCCAATTGGATGATGCTGAGTGTAAGTCGGATGCGCGTCTTGATTTGGGACTCTACATCGCACGGCGGGTCGTTGAATCCCACCAAGGTCGCATTTGGCTTGACAGCGAGATGGGCAACGGGGCGGTGGTGTATTTTGCGATTCCGACGATCGAAACCGATGTTGATGAACCGGTAACGATTGAACCGTTCGCGGGGAATTGTCGGATCGTGGTGTGCGATTCGGATCCGGAGTTGGCTGCCATGATGTCGCAGGCGTTGCGCCATCAGAATTACCAAGTGGCGGTTGCCCATTGCGGCGAGCGGTTGATTGAACTGCTTGATCGCGAACCGTTCGACGTGGTGTTGACCGACGTACAGGTATCCGACATGAGTACGTCCGAGTTGCTTGGCGCACTGCACAATCGACGCGAACAAGGTTTTTCCACGATACTGCACAGTTTTGAAGAGGGGCTCGACACGGCGCACAAAATGCCCATCGTCGCATGCCTGCCTCGGCCCGCGGACCGCCGCCGACTTTATGAGGCTGTCGCGCTGGCGGCCAAACGGCGCTTGGCGTCGGGAAAGACTTTGTTCCTGCTCGAACATGGTTCGATGGAGACGCGCCGCTTGCGTGGGGTGCTGGAAGAGTCTGGCAACGTCGTGGTCACGTGCAGTTCCATCAGGGAGTTGCAACGACTTCTCAAGTGCTACCGCTGCGATTGCTACCTGGTCCCTCAAGGCGCGATTCGTGGCGATTGGGGCGACGTAGCCCAACTTCAAGAACATAATCACAATCAGATGGGGAACACACCCACAGCGCAACCCGTCGTCCTCGTTGACGAAGTCCGCCGTAGTGAACGGGACATCGAAGCACAACTCGGTCTCAAAATCGTGGCCTATCGACCAGGGTTCGAAGCCGACGTCCTTGCCGCGTTGGATCCGAATGCGACCGCCGAACTGGAAATGGCACCGACCGTCTAAATCGCAGGTCGCAACACCAGAAAACCGCTGAATCCCTCAACAGTCATATCTTGATGACGCACTGATGTTTTGCGCTTTCCAATCGAGGAATTGTCGAAGCGCATAAACAATTGCTAAATATAAAGTTAAGGAGTTGGATTGCTGCTGTGCAGTGCTACTCAGTTGCCTATGTGATAATTCTGTGGTATAGTTACTATATCATTACGATATTACAGGGAGAAGCTCTGATGACCAAAGAACGTGGCATTTCGACAATGAGCGGTTGGCCGGTGCTGTTTGGTTTGCTTTTCGTACTTCTTGCGGATGCGTATCTAATCTACCTGCCCATTCGAAAGCTTACTTTGGGTGGGTTTGACGCTGGGTGGATCACGCTGCTGGTGGGTGCGTCGCTCGCGGCAGTGGTTTGGTTGATCCTGATGTGTGGTTTCTTCACTTTGCAGCCCAACATGTCGGCAGTGCTCCTTCTCTTTGGCAAATACAAAGGGACGACCAAAGACGAAGGATTCCGCTGGGCGAACCCCTTTTACACGAAGCAGAAAGTCTCGCTGCGGGCCCACAACCTCAATGGTGAGAAGCTGAAGGTCAACGATCGAAGCGGTAACCCCATTGAGATTGCGCTGGTCGTGGTGTGGCGGGTGGCTGACACGGCTGAGGCTGTCTTCGATGTGGAGGACTACGTCGCCTACGTTTCGATTCAAAGTGAATCCGCGCTACGTCACCTGGCCACCAAGTATCCGTATGACACTGGTGAGAACAATGACGAACTGTCATTGCGCGGTTCGATTGACGAAGTTTCCAATGATCTTCAAGTTGAGTTGGCAGAGCGTCTGGGTAAAGCCGGCGTCGTGGTCGATGAAGCACGCCTCAGTCACTTGGCGTACGCACAGGAAATCGCCGGTGCCATGCTGCAACGTCAACAAGCCGAAGCGATCGTCGCAGCCCGTCGCCGTATCGTGGATGGGGCAGTCGGCATGGTTGAAATGGCCTTGGAAAAACTCGAAGAACATGAGACTGTGAAGCTCGACGACGAGCGCAAGGCGACGATGGTGAGCAACTTGCTGGTGGTTCTGTGTGGCGAAAAAGCTGCCCACCCGGTTGTCAATGCCGGTTCACTCTATTGATGAACGGAATCGAAACCAAAATCTTTGAAGCTGCCAGGACGGCAAAATGGCCGAAAAGAAATCTATACTCCTACGACTTCCGCCAGAGCTATGGGCGGAAATCAAACGATTCGCCGACGCCGAACTGCGCAGTGTCAACGGTCAGATTGAATACATCCTGCGCGAAGCAATCAACAAGCGGAAAGGCATGTTGGATGACGATGGGGCCGGCGATGCGAAGAGTAGTTGAGCGATCGAAGAATTTTGGATGTGTTTCATCTGATCCGCCTGTCCGATGAACAGGGTAAAAATAAGTCGGGCGAGCCCGTCGCTCCTCCTCCACTCGACGAGCCCGCCGCTTTATTCGGCGACGGTTGGTTTAGAAATCGAACCAACCGTTTGTTTGTAGGAGGGACATCGTAACGGAAACTGCTCAGGTTTTCACGTCCGAAATACCTCAATAATATGTTCAGGCGAACGGCGCATTCGGCATAATCGTTACAAAGTGACTTATTGCTAACCGTTTATTCGCAGTGACTTGCGCGATCATTTCAGTGGCACCTGAGAAAATGGATCGGGCGCAATCGGTCAACCACCGATCAGTCTTCAATTCACGACCCACATACTTCAATATGGATACATCGCGAACATCATTGTGTGAATGATTGAACCGCTTGCGAGATGTTGGTTCACCAATCTCTTGGTGCCGTTCGCGGCGAATATACGTATGGGCACTGCTCACAGAGCAGTGGCACGTTTATTGATTCCGGTTTTTAATTTTTGGGTCCTCTGCGTTTGGCTGGACCATCGTAATCGTGGTCGCCTGGAATGATCTTCCGCATTTTCTTTTCGCGGATCATTTCTTCGCGCGCCTGCGCAATCAAGCCGGGGACGCGGGCGATCATGAAGAATCCGTTCATCAATTCCGGTTCAAAGCCAAGTTCGAGGAGTACTGCCCCGATCGCGCCGTTAACATTGATCGGCAACGGTTTTCCGAGCTGCTTCGCGAGACCGGTTTCGATCAGTTTGCAGATTTCGACGAACTTTCCGCTGAAGCCTGCTTCCTTGGCCAATTCAAACAGCCGAGGTGTTCTCGGATCGGCGCTGTGGAGAGGATGACCGAAACCGGCGACGTGGTACTTGCGGGCCCGGTACTCATCGAGCACTTTGGCCGTTGCGTCTTCGAGTGTAATAGAATCTGCGTTGGCCCGTTCGTCGATTTCAAGAATCGCCTTGGCGCAGTCTTCGATTGCACCGCCATGAAACCGATTGATGTTGAGCACGCCGGCAGCGACGCACGCATTGAGTGGGGCACCGGTTGATGCCGACAAACGTGCTCCGTGAACCGAAGGGGCGGTTGGCCCGTGGTCGATTGATGAAACGATGATCGCAGTTATCAACTTACCAACTGCCGCATCGGGCAATTCACCTCGAAGGAGCAGGTGCACCGCTTGGCCAAAATCGACGTTGCCCATCAATTCTTCGATGGGATAACCGCGCAAGAGGATTTCATTCGGTTTGGTGCTGGTGATGGCTGTCTTGAATGTGGTAGTTTCCATGGTTTTGGCAGTATTACCGAATCAGTCGCGGGATTCCAGAATCTTACGCGCTGGATCAATCAGCCACTTCGGATTCAATTGGCTGCGGGTCGACTCCACCGGCGGAGCGCTTAGAATCATGGGCGATGGATGACGACTTTATCACAGAACTGACGCGGGAGGTTCGATTCTCCCTGAGCGACGTGGAGACGGGGGGCAAGCCTCAGAATTCCTGGGCGGGTTGGCCGTCATCGGACCGGTTGGCTCCTTATTTGGTTTTGCGGGCCACGGTGCGGGGGGCGGTCGATCAGCGAACCGGATACCTGTGCAACATCGTGACACTCGATCGGGCTGTGCGCGACGAGGCGATCCCAAGAATGCACACTTTGTTTCGACAAGACCCTGCTGGCCGATGCGCCAACGAAACGCTTCTGCAGAAAATCATCTCTCCCCTAGAATCCGTCATGCCCAAAAGGGTCGAACTCATTCGACTTGAACTTCGCGTGACCCCGTTTCTGGCTTACACCTGGCGAAAGGAAGCGTCGAAAATGCTTCAAATCACGCAGTCATTTGAATTCGCAGCCGCCCATCGATTGCATTGCGCCGAACTAAGCGATGAGGAAAATCGGCAGATCTTCGGCAAGTGTACGAATCCGAACGGGCACGGGCACAACTACGTCGTCGAGGTGACGGTCGGGGGCGAACCGGATGCGAAGTCCGGCATGTTACTCGAAGTGGGCCGATTGGAGCAGATCGTCAAGGAACGCGTGATCGATGCGTTTGACCACAAGCATCTGAATCTGGATTGTGCCGAGTTCGCCGATTTGAACCCGAGCGTCGAGAACATCACACGGGTCATTTGGGATCGACTGCACGGCGCTTTTGGTGCTGCGGGTCTAAATAATGTTCGCGTCTATGAAACGCCCAAAACATATGCGGAATATTCTGGTTAATTCGAGTTGCCCGCCAGCAGCGCCTCGACGGCTGCCTTGACCGCCTGCTCCGGCGTGTCCACCTTTACGATGTTCTCGTGAACTTCCCACGATCCCAGACCGATCACCGTCTTGCCCAGTCGAAGTGCGTAGGCGATCTCTGAAAGCGTGCCGAAGCCGCCGCCGACAGCGATATAGACCGCTGCACTGTTGACGATGACGCTGTTGCGGGCCTCGCCCAATCCTGTCGCGATGGCGAGATCGAGATAGGCGTTTCCGTCGGCTGGGTCGTTCGACGGAAGAATACCCACCACAATTTGCTGCGAGTCTGGTGTGCGTGTCTCCTGAAATCCGCGGGCTACTTCCCGCATCACGCCTTCCAGCCCGCCACAAATGATTGAGCAACCGGCTTGGGCGAGTCGTCCGCCGACTTCGTGTGCGCGCTCGTTGGTCAGAGCGTCTTCGGTACCAGCCCCGATGACGCCCACCAGCTTTCGATTGATTGCGTCGGGCACTGGCTTAGTCCGCGAGAATGAACGTCACCTTCATGTTGACGCGGTAGTCGGTAATCTTTCCATCCTTTACGTCGACCTTCATGTCGTTGACCCACGCGCCGGTGATGTTCTTGAGCGTCTTGTTCGCTCGCGAAATGCCGAGGTCCATTGCATCTGCAAAGCTCTTTTGTGAACTGGCTGAGATTTCGGTGATCTTGGCGACTGATGACATTCGTTGTTCTCCTAATGTTCGATTTGGAAGCCCCATAAGGACGGGGTGTGTCCGAAATGATAACACGTTCTGACGGGTGGTGCAGGCGCTCAAGGTTGGGGTAAATGGCGGAAGTCTCGGCATTTGACGCAAGTGTTCGTTCGTAAAACGCTGCCGCTACGATTCTTGTGTCGAATGTGTGTCGCCCTGGGACCTTGAACGTTCTAACCAGTTCACGATAAGATCGGTGGAGAAGTTTCATTGCGATAAGATGCGTGGCATGAACGATGATTGTTGCGCATGTTTCAGGTTTCAATAAAGCTGCCATCGCCGGGGCCATCAGGTAGCGAATTCAGACGATTTGATGTCACGACCAGTCACCAGTCCAAACCAATACGCGGGCGCAAGTGCCTTGCGTGTTTAGGTTGAACTTCCAGGAGGAGTAGAAGCGTGCGGAATTGCCACAAATTGTTTCAATCATTGGCGGTCGTCCTCGGAATTGCTTCGGCTCTCCAATTCATGAATCCCTCGACAGCGATGGCCATGCTGCCGGCTGGCACAACCTTGGAAGATTTCTTCATGCCGGGTACGCAACCCGGAATCGGCAAGGGGGCTGATTTGGAGGAACCCCTCGTCGGTCCTTTCGAGCAGTGCGTACTCTGCCACCAAGCCAGTTCGCCCACGCCGACGTTTGACGAATCGACAGCCCAGTTCGATCGATGGGCGTCGAGCATGATGGGGCAGTCCATGCGGGATCCGATCTTTCTCGCGGCATTGGCGATCGCAGAACAGGACGCCGACTTTGCGGGTGACTTTTGCCTGCGATGTCATTCGCCGATCGGGTGGGCTGAAGGGCGCGTTTCGGGCGCAGGGATGACCGATGGGTCGAGCTTGATTGCAAAGGATATGAACGGTGTGTCATGTTCGGTATGCCATCGATTGGTTGATCCGGATTACAAGCCCGGTGTTAGCCCAGCCGTTGATTCGGGAATCCTCGCGAGTGTGACGGGTGGCGTGCCGGTGAATCCGGGTTCCGGTCAGTTTGTCTTTGATCCCAACGATCGCCGACGTGGTCCGTTTGATCTCACCGCCGACCATGGCGGGTTTTTCCCGTACCACGATTTTGAGATATCACCGTTTCATCAAACGTCGGAGTTGTGTGCGACCTGCCACGACGTGAGCAATCCGCTGTATACCAAGCAGTTGGATGGCAGCTATGCCCTCGGTGATTTGGATGCGGCCCATCCGACGCAAGACAAGTACGATCAGTTTCCAATCGAACGCACCTACAGCGAATGGACGCAGAGTGCGTTCGCGCTGTCTTCGATCGATTTGGACGGACGGTTTGGGGGCAACTTGCCGGCAGTGAGTACGTGTCAGGATTGCCACATGGAAGATACAACGGGTGACGGTTGTCGATTCCCGCCGATCTTCACGAGAACCGATCTGCCGCAGCACAATTTTAACGGTGCCAACAGTTGGGTGCTTCGCGCCGTGCGGCAGTTGTATCCCGACAACGACACTGGGCTCAACGCTCAACGTGTGGATGATTCAGTCGCCCGCAACGAGTCCATGCTGGCCCGCGCTTCGGACATGGAGACCTATGTTGACGGCGACACGATGACGGTTCGGATCATCAACTATTCGGGTCACAAGCTGCCGACCGGTTATGGCGAAGGACGGCGGATGTGGATCAATGTCAAATTCTTTGACGACACTGACGCGCTTGTGACCGAGCATGGCGCGTATGACGTCACGACGGCTGGCTTGACAACGGGCGATACGAAGGTTTATGAGATTCATCACGGCATCGATGCGGTGATGGCCTCCTCGACTGGACTGCCAGAAGGCGAGTCATTCCATTTTGCATTGAACAACGAGGTGCTGTTCGACAACCGCATTCCGCCGATGGGTTTTGTAAATACGAACTTCGAAGCGGTACAAGCCGAACCGGTCGCGTATGCGTATCCCGACGGACAATACTGGGACGACACCGACTACACCATTCCGCCGACGGCTGTCAGTGTTGAGGTGGCGGTGTACCATCAGACGACGTCGAAGGAATACATCGAGTTCCTGCGAGATACGAATACCACCAACTCTGCGGGGACGACGGCGTATAACATGTGGGACATGTTTGGTAAGAGCGCACCGGTGGAGATGGATTTCGTTTCGCGCGATTTGTTCATCGCCGGCGATGGTGATGGCGATGGCGACGTCGATGCGGACGATCTTCCCGCGTTTGTTGATTGCATGTCCGGTCCCGATGGCACGCCAACGCCAGCCGACGTGAATTGGGACACGCAGGATTGCCTCGACGTTTACAATTTCGACGTCGATACCGACGTGGACCTCGAAGACTTCGCCGCGCTGATCGGTTCGGTCGAGCCGTAAGGGCCCACCCTACAATTCAATGTATCCCCCAACGCCCCGTGTACTAAACTACCGGGGCGTGTTTCATTTGTGGCAGTTCTGCGATACACTTCGGCACTTCTAGGCACTCGGATCCAAAGGATAAGGAATTGAACATGCCCACTGTCCGCGCCGCTGTCATGCCCGCGCCGCACAAACCGGTTGAAGTACGAGATCTTCCCGAACCCGAGTTGGAGACGAACTCCGCACTGATGAAGGTGACGTCGAGCGAGGTCTGTGGGACGGACGTTCATTTACTTCACGGGCAACTCTCTGGTGTGCCATACCCAATCATTCCCGGCCACGTTTCGGTCGGCGTGCTTGAAAAGATTCGCGGATCGGTTTGCGACGTGAGCGGGCGGGCGTTTGTCGAGGGTGACAGCGTGACGTTTCTCGACGTGCATCGAACGTGTCACGCGTGTTGGCATTGTCTGGTGGCGAAGGCGTCGACGCGTTGCCCGTCGCGGAAGGTTTACGGCATCACCTACGGTATTGAGGATGGGTTGACCGGTGGGTGGGCGGAAAAACTCTATTTGATGAACGGGACGCACGTCATTTCGCTCGACGGTGTGGACCCAATTGGATTCATGGCCGGCGGATGCGGACTGCCGACGGCGCTGCATGCGGTGGATCGAAGCGATATTCAAATCGGCGAAACCGTACTGGTGTTGGGGGCTGGTCCGGTGGGGTTGGCTGCTGCTGCGTTAGCGCACCTTCGCGGTGCAGCGAAAGTTCTATGCCTCGGCGCGCCGTCGCATCGCCTGAAAATCGCCAAGCAGATGGGGGCGTGTGTAACACTTTGCATTGATGATGCGTCGGTCGAAGATCGCGAATCGTGGGTCATGCAGCAGACCGATGGGCGTGGCGTGGATGTTTGTATTGAAGCCACCGGCGCACCGATTGCGGTGAAGCAGGCGATGAACTGGACGCGTGATGCGGGCCGGGTGACCGTGGTGGGGCAGTACACCGACGCAGGTACGGTTGAAGTCAATCCGCATACGGAGTTGAACCGCAAGCATTTGGACATTCGCGGCGTGTGGGGTTCGGACTATTCGCACTTCTATCGTAGCGTACAATTGCTGAAAGACAAGCGAATACAAACCGCGCTGTCGGCGATCACCACCGAGCGCTACAGTCTAGAACAAGCCAACGAAGCACTGGCCGACGTCGAAAAAGGAAAGAGCGTCAAAGCTCTGATCGTTCCGTAAGAATCGCGCCACACGTAGGGTGCGTCCCGGACGCACCTGCTAAACTCCGGGCCAAGATAGATTCAGCCAATCCAAGGAGAAGCGAGATGAATCAAAAGACAATCGGCGGTCTGTGTTTGGTCGCGATACTCACATTCTGTGCAATTCAATCCACCATCGCCGATGAACCGCCCAAAGAAAAACCGCCCGCCACGCCAACCACCAAGGAAACGCCAAAGCAATCGGCGGAAGCAGCGAAAGAAAAGCCAACTGGTAACATGAATGCCAAAGAGCAGGCGTTCGCAAAGCTGCTGACCGGTGCGGCTATGGAAGGCACATGGCGAATGACGCATTTCGACAAGCCCAACGAAGAAATGAAGCTCGGCGAACCCAAAGCCGATCTCTACGAAATCGTCTCAGCCGTCAAGAGCGGCGGCGAGAGTTGGGTCATCACCGCGCGAATCGTCTACGCTGACCGCGACGTGAAACTGCCCGTCCCGGTAAGGGTCGTCTGGGCTGACGACACACCGATGATCACCCTGACCGAATTAACCATGCCAATCCTCGGTACCTACTCCGCAAGGGTCATCTTCCACCACGGGTTCTACAGTGGGATTTGGTACGGCGCGGGATACGGCGGCGTGATGTCTGGCCAAGTCACGAAGTCAAGCAAAGATCCGTCGGGAGAGAACTAACCCGCACGCATTGGTTGAAGGCGCGTGCAAGTCATTGACATTGCCCTGTCCATTGGGCATGCCTGATGATCTAGTTTTCGACATCTCGAGCGCTTGTATTTGTCATTTCTGAAATCTAAGTCGAATCGGTGCGCATCGCCGTCCAAGTATTCAAAATGCTTTTGATCGCCACTTGGTTTTCGCGAGGGGTTAAGTCAATGGCGGATTTGCCTTCGTCGTTTTGAATTGCCGGGTCGGCACCTGATGCCAGTAGGGCGATTGTCATCGGTACATTGCCGTGAATCGCGGCTGAGTGCAATGCTGTGTGTCCGCCGGTTTGTTTGGCATCCGGATTCGCACCTGCTGATAGCATGACGCGCACCATGCGCTCATCACGCGTGGCCGCTGCGCTATGGAGAGGGCGAACTCTTGAATCGTTGCGGGCGCTGGCCTCAACGTCACCGCCGTGAGCCAGGATGTATCGCGCCACTTCGATTCTGCCGAAGAACACGGCCAGATGAAGGGGCGTAAATCCATCGGCCGAATAGCCATTGAGTACTTCAGCGTCGTTCTGAAAGAGGTTCCGCACCGTTTGGAGTTGCCCAATCGCGGCCGCCTCAAAGATGTCGAGAGCATCGCGCGCTTCGGCGATTCGCGCTGCCACGTCGGCGTGCCCCCGGTAGAGTGCGGACAGCAGGAGGGACACGCCGCTTTCGTCATTCTCCGCCGCAAAGGCTGGATTCTGCCGCAGCAGTCGGTCGACAGTGGCCAGGTCGTTGGCGTTGACCGCTTCTCCAAGCGTCACGAAATCTTCATTTTTCATCGGTGGATGCTCCCATTTTGGACGGCGGATGGGCCCGGTCGTCTTGCGTTGCGAAATTATGATCGGATGCCGCTTGACAACAGATCATGTCGTGTATATAGATAGGCTATCTATATATAACAGCAAGGTCAAGGGTTATTCTCATGACAAAGCGAAACGCGGTTGCGGAGGATCTTCACCGGTCCGCACTCCGGCTCTTGCGTCGATTGCGGAAGGCGGACGAAACGCTGGAAATCAGCACAGCCCGACTGTCGGCGCTTTCCGTTTTGGTATTCGTAGGCCCGCAGTCGGTTGGGGGGCTTGCACGGATCGAGCAGGTGTCGCAACCGACGATGACCAGTTTGACGCAGGGAATGATTCGGCAGGGACTGATACGCGCCAAACCCGATCCCAATGACCGCCGCGTTCGGCGATTGGTCGCAACCGCCAAAGGAAAGAAGCTATTGCATCGCGGACGTCAGAAGCGCATCGAGATGCTTTCGTCGATGTTGCAGCGGTTCAACGTCGAAGAACTACAGATGCTCGCGCGTGCAGCAACGCTGATGGAGTCGATGCTGCTCGATGAGCAAACATTCCTCGACTAGAGCGCGCCGTAGAATCCTGACTGTTCCCGTCCGAGTCGTTTTGGCCGACAGCACTCCCATGATCACGCGAACCGAACAGACCATGCCGGCCCTCTGAACTGCTGTCGAATGCCAACATAAAGCAGTTACGTCATTGGCCAATCGTACTTGATCTCGAATCCTCTAAAGAGCCATGGAAGGTTTTCAGGGACGTCAGGTGCATGGACTAGGTCACAGATAAGTACTATCCGATCCATGTGATACCAGCCGAGACGCACTTCACAGGATGACCCTTTCCCCTCCATTTCTTCTTTCAGGGCCGCAGCGAATGGTTCAGCGCGATCTGCAAAACTGTGACTCTGCGAAGGGTGTATGCCTCGTTTAAACTGTGATTGTTCTTCGTGCGACAGTGACTTAATGTGCTTCTTGAAGAGATGCCGTCTTAGTTCACAGTATTGCTCCATCCACTTTGAAAGAGCAACGGAATCTTCGGACTTGGTGAAATCGCGAGGGACATTTTCACCTTCCATCCAATCCTTGAATGAGTCATATCGCAGGTGTGATTTTTTCTTGAGCCATCTCATACAAAGATTGCCGTTCGCGTGGTCAATCCACCCTTGATCGTGTCCGCCAGTTCATCCTTTTATGCATTGGCATGGAGAGCGGTTGCTTCTTGGACGGAACTGGTTGGAAGACGTCCATCGTCGGCAGTTTGCTGTCGGGGCGCGTTGCCTGCTTGGGTTGAACAACCCTAACACCGCAGTCGCTGCAATCGGTGCCGAAGTCGCAGAATTGTTCGAATCCGTCACCGCCGTCGTCACATTCACCGTCTTGGGCGAAGAAGCAAGAGTCGTCGCAGAACTGTTGGCCGCCGTCGGGTGGGGTGATGTCTACGCCTGAGCAATCGGGTGCGTCGGTTTTGGTTGCTTCCCAGGTGCCTACGAATCCGCCGGCGGTCTCTACGTTGCCGGTGATTGTTTCGCCGAATATCGTGCCGTCGAACCCGAAGAAGAAATCAGGCGATATCATCAGCATGTTGCCGGCTGGGTCTGCGCCGCCGAACAATTCGACGATCGACTCAAACCCGTACTGCAAGACCGCGATCTCACCCAGCACGCAGCCCTCCGCATCGATACCGACAGCCACCGGCGTGCCATCGTTGGCCACCCCGCAGTACAGTCCCGCGATGTCGCCTACATCAATGCCGTCACCAAACTCGGGTGTAAACGGATCGGTTCCTTGATCGAGCTCATCGCCGTCGCTCACCCCGTCACCGTCCGTGTCGGCATTGAGCGGATTCAATCCGAACACGACCTCGAAATCGATCAGCCCATCGTTGTCGGTGTCGTGATCGTTCGGGTCCGTTCCGGTGATAAACAGTTCAGTGTCGGTATCAAGACCATCGCCGTCGGGATCGTTCTCGGCAATCTCCGACGGATCGGTGGGAACGTCTGCAGGCATATCGGGTCGATCGGGCCTTCGCGGCATCACGCCACCGTCGCGAGCGCCATACAGTTCCTGCGCGCCGGCGATGTCGTCCTGATCCAATTCGAGCTTGCGCTGACCGGGTCGATAGCTGGGGAACATGACGGCGGCTTCAACTTCGCTGTGCCCCAGGCCAAGACCATGGCCCAACTCGTGGATCGCCGTCTCCAGCAACCGGACTTCCGAACCGCTCGCGTTGTTGTCAGCCCACGTTTCGGCATCGTCGAAATGGAGATCGCCGGCATTGGGCCCGCCGCTGCCAGGAGGGAAGTAGCAGTGGGCAAGCACACCGCTGGCTCCGTCGAATGCGCCACCTTGTCCTTCTTGTGCAGGGCACGCCTGGTTTGTGGCCTCGTACAGTTCGCAGTGATCCCCCGTTCCAAAACCGATGACCATGTCCGCATTGCCGGCTGCATCGACTTGCTGAAAATTCAGCGGCACCACGTTGGACCACACCTGAAGGGCGTCGGCGATGATCTGCGTCTGCGTGTCTTGTGGCAGGTCGGGTGAGAAGCTTTGGATAAAGTAAGTGAGGTTCTGCTTCTGCCAGCGGGTTTTCAACGAGAAGTTGGCAAGAAACTCCGACTCCTGCGAATCGGGCAAGCCGTCGTAGCGTGTTTCTTGAGCGTCGGACCCGCCGCCTGGTGGAGGCGTTGTCTGACAGCCAGCCAGCAGAAATGCCGCAACCAATACCAATGGCCAACGCTTCATCATCAAATCTCCCGCCGAATCTCTGAATCGGGTTCAATCAAAATTTCGCATGTTGTTTCAGACCGGCTGTGCGGTGCGGTAATCTAAGGATAGACTCGACACCAACGTCAACCGATACTGCACTACGTCGGTGCAAGTTATAATCGTAACCCGGTCGATGGCAAAGCGATAATGAGTATGATTCAAACCATCATGCGTGATAAACCCAAACTTGCGATTTTCGTCCTCTGTTTGTGCAGCGGAATCGGTGCGATGGCATTGCCGGGCTGCCAGACTCCGCCGGCTGATGACGGTGGATCCAATGGTGACGGTGGCTCGAATGGCGACAGCGGTAATGGCGGCGGAGATAGCGACACCGTGCCGTTTGTTTCCGGTGAGACCAAACGGGTGGCATTGCAGAGTGGGTGCGCACAGACGGTCTTGGAATGTATCACGGCGCATCCGGTTGTCGTGTTGGATGTACTTCCTGAAGAAGGTCAGTTTGTGACAGAAAGTGACACTGGGTTTGTCGTCGTTGGTAGCAATGAAGACGGATCGGAAGTGTTGCGCTTTCGGGGAAGTCGGAGTGTACCAGGGATGGGGGCGGAGGGGTTGACGTTCAGTTGGAGTACGGGTGCGACAGACGATGATCCAGTCACGCTCGCCCCAGGTGAAGCGTTTTCCACCGAATCCGACACGACCATACGCATGGGCGTCGGTTTTCATTATGTCCGTTTGACCGTCCGCAACGACAATGCACCATTGGCGGAACCCTCGACGACAGACTTGACCACGAGTTTTGTTGAGGTGGAAGTTGAAGTGCGTTTTTCGCAAGGTTCCGATTTCTTCGCCAAGCGGTAGGGTGGGCCGTGCCCACCATGTTGTTGAACATACAAACGGCGGTGGGCACGGCCCACCCTACATGGTTGATAATATTTTTTTGAATGCTTTGGGAAGCGGCAGGACGTCATTTCGTTTAGCCCATTGAAATGCCTTGGGAAGGCGCGACTTCCGGCAATTCGCACGGTATACGTTGAACCAAACCGATCGATGGGTCAATTGATGTTGCACGCTGCATGACTTGACGAATTCGCTCAGCGATTCTTGAATCGATGCCGGCAAAATCGTTTCGCAGACGGCGGTGATTGATTTACCATTCGCTTCGACGTTCGGCAATTCCCACATGCCCGCCCATAGTCCGGAATCGGCTCGACGATGCAGGAGGACATGCCCATTGGCTTCGATCACCAACGCTGTCAAATCTAGGTGTGTGGGTTTGGTTCGTTTTCGGACGGGTGGTATCTCGTCAACTAGATCTCGTTGTTTGGCGATGCAGAGTTGCTTGAGCGGACAGGTGCCACAGCCTGGCACTTTGGGTGTGCAAGTGGTCGCGCCAAGATCCATCAACGCTTGATTAAAATCGCCGCAGCGCTTGCGTGGAATGACTTTCGCTGAAATATCCCAGAGTAACTCGATTGTTTTGGCATCGCTTTGTGAATCACGAATGGCAAACACGCGTGAAAGCACCCGCTTGACATTGCCATCGAGGATTGGCGCGGAAACGCCAAACGCGATTGACGCAATGGCCCCGGCCGAGTATCGACCGACACCCGGCAGTTCCATCAAGGCCCTGACGGTATCCGGAAAGCAGCCTCCCAATTCGTCCGCGACGATCTTCGCCGCGTCGTGTAGATGGTGGGCTCGGCGGTAATAACCAAGTCCCGCCCACATCGCGAGTATGTCATCCCGATCGGCGGCTGCCAGGGCTTCGACGTTCGGATACGCCTTGAGAAATGCTGCATAATATGGAGCGACGGTACTGGTTTGCGTCTGTTGAAGCATCATCTCCGACAACCACACCGCATACGGGTCCGGGTCATCGCTGCGCCACGGCAAATCGCGACGGTGCCGATCGTACCAGTTCAGCAAGCGCCGCCGCAGCCGCGGAATGTCCACGCCATCCGCGATCGACGTGGGATTTGTTGACGAAGCCGTCTTCATCTCCGCATTGTGCCGCCGTGGGCTGAACGCGGCAACCTGACCCGATTGTTTCGCCACTTGCCCACAATCGCGATTCGACATAGCCTGCCATCATCAACAGGCAAACCGCTTACCCGTCGTCATGGAGGATGAAGCCCCGATGCATTTCACAAAACCAACTGCCGCCAACCGATCGCAAATTCGCCACACCCGTTTGATTCTCTCGCTCGCCGTCGGCATGTGCATGTTTACCGGTTGCACTTCGATGAAGACTTCGGTCGTCGGTATGTCGGTGGAGGATCGGCCGATTGAATGTCAGCGGATTGGCTGGGGTCGCGACACTGTGTTAATCATCGCCACGATTCACGGAGACGAAGCGGCTGGCACGCCGCTGGTGGCCCGTTTGGCCGAGCATCTGCAAGACAACCCGAAGCTTCTCAAAGGGCGGAAGATTATCATCATGCCAGTGGCCAATCCGGATGGTTACGTTCACAACTCGCGTTTTAACGTGAGCGGTGTTGATTTGAATCGCAACTTCCCCGCTGACAATTTTGACGCCTCTCAAAGACACGGGGCATTTGCACTGTGCGAACCGGAAAGTCGCGCGATCAAATCTGTGCTCGACAAGTACAAACCATCACGCATCGTTAGCATCCATCAACCGGTAGCGTGCATCGACTACGACGGTCCAGCCGCAGAGTTGGCCTCGGCAATGGGGCGGCACACGAATCTACCCGTTAAGCGAATCGGAAGTCGACCTGGGTCGCTCGGTTCGTATGCCGGGCTGACGTTGAGTACGCCGATCATCACGTTTGAACTGCCCGCCACTGCAAGTTCCATGGACCAAGAAACGCTCTGGAATGCGTACGGAGAATCGTTGCTAGCCGCCATTCGATATCCGGACGACGAGTTGCAGTAGCCCGAATGCGTCGGATATTGACGCACTTTGCTGGGCAATTGACGCACTCCATTTCGAACTCATGTCGCAGGTGTGTCCGCGCGGTGTTGCGGGTTCGGTTATCGACGTAAGCGATAGTCGTTCGGGCGTTTACGTGCATTGACCCAGCGCATGCATGTCTTCTATAATCGCTATCTGGACAGGGAAAATCGCCGACATTGCTTCGGTCGGCTTATCACGCCATCGCAGGGGAAGGAATCACGCCCAATGAAACGGTGCAAAGCGCCACGGAAGATTTCGTGCGCAATTCTCGGTTTGGTCGTAGTCATCAATGGGGCTGCCTTCGCCGATGAGGATTCGCAAACGGTCGAGGTCCGCGTGCAAGCCGTTGAGGCGCGAGCGGTGGGGCGGTTCGATATTTTGCAAATCAAAGCCGCCCAAGAACGGTTGGTCAGTTTGGGTTTCGACGTGTCGCGATGCGGACACAATCCGGCTGAGGGCGTCTTCAGGATTGAGATTGATTCGGCTGATGATGAGCGCCTGCTAAATAACAACGGGTTCGACGTTTCGGAATTCGATGATGCGGGGGCGCGTGGCGCGTTGGTCGAGTCGTCGTACTTCGATCCAGGCGAAATCCTGACGATGCTCAATCAGACGGCGAGTGATCACCCGGGTATCACGCACGTCTTTACCATTGGCACCACGATCGAAGGCCGGCCCATTCGCGCCATCGAGATTTCCAACAATCCTGGATTGCCTGAAGACGAGCCAGCCATCCAGTTCAATGCCCAACATCACGCCCGCGAAGTGGCGACGTCTCACATCGCGATGGACTTGATCAATCGGTTGACCGATCAATATGGAGTCAATTCGGAAATCACCAATTGGGTGGACAATTACAAAACAGTTTGCGTGCCGATGGTGAATCCTGATGGCGTGCAATACGTGTTTACGTCGGACGATTTCTGGCGCAAGAACCGTCGATCCAACACGGGGTGCGGCACCGGGAGCGGCATGGGCGTCGATCTGAATCGCAACTATCCATATCTGTGGGGGCCGGGCTGCGGTTCTTCTAACTCGTGTTTTAGCTCGATCTACCGCGGACCGTCATCCAACTCCGAACTCGAAACGCTGGCGATGATGAACCTGCAGGATCAGTACCGATTCACGATTGCGACTTCGTACCATTCACACGGCCGATTCATCGACTATCCCTATGCGTGCAGCAGTGGGGCACCATCAGGACAGATGCCTGAGCATGGAATCATTCACGAGATGATGGTCGCGATGGCCGGGGCGATTTCTGCGGTGGACGGCGTCACGTACGACCCATACACGCCCGTGCCATTTGGCGGCGTCAATGGTGACGACACCAGTTGGTATTACGCTTTTGAAGGCGTGTATCCGTTCATCGTCGAAGTTGGAAATTCATTTGCGCCATCGTTTTCGCAAGTGCCGGGCATCATCAATCGGAACCGAGCTGGCTGGGAATACTTGTATGATCGACTCGGCCAAGCCCGCATGGACCTGCGCGTCGCCGATCACCTGGCCGGTCTGCCACTCGAAGCCAAGGTCGAAATGCTCCAGCAGGACGATACGGACATTCTCTTCGACACCGGCGAACTCGATCGATTCAGCGAGCCAACGTTTGGCCGCTCGCGCTGGGTGACCGAAGCCAGCCACACCTACACCATGCGCATCTCCAAGAGCGGTTATCAAACCAGAACGATAGAAGTGCCCGTAGTCAATTCACCAGTCGACGTGCCCGTGTTGCTCTTACCCGATGGCGTCACGCTCGGCGACGAGAAGCAGGACGGCGATGTAGACCTAGCCGACTACGCCAAGTTCCAAGAGTGCTTCGACGAGACACCGATTCAAACGGAGTGCCGAATCTTCGATATGGATGGAGATGAAGCGGTCAACTTGAGCGATATCGACGACTGGACCGCAGCGCTTTCGGGCCCATAGTCAAACGTCTGTTGTGAAACATTCACTGACTTTTTGCCAGTCGTCCGGCCATTTCACTCCGACAACCTCAGTGAAAAGGGCATGCTCAGTGTTTCTTGTAGATCCGGTGATATGCGAAGTGCTGAAATAGAGCAGCAAGCGCGCATCCAAGCGTCGCCAGGTAAGTTACGTTCTTATTTTGCGAAGGGTCGGTCCAAAGCATGCCGCAAACGCCCAGCCAAAGCAGCAGATTGACCTCGATCGTGTAGAACATGAATTTCATTTTCAGTCTTCCGTTTCCCAATATGAAAGCACACCATATAATAACGCGTTGACCGCATTTGCGTCACACATCGGGGGCGATTGGATTCGACCGGGTGAGACGAGGTGTAAGTCGCGTGCCCAGGTTGCCGGGAGGCCTGGTAAAACACCTGGCAAAACCTTTATATGCCAACACTCAGTTGCGCATGGCAGCCTAAATAGGCTACCCGTCCTCCGGCCGACGCCCACTAGGCTGGTTGGACGTCGCTAGTGGGCTGGTCCAGAGACGACGCCTGACCGTCTCCGGATGAGAAAACAGTCGGGCTGGACAAAGGCGAAGCCTGTCGATGGGCGTCGCCGGCGTCGAGAAATAAACCATCGACTATGCACGTAGAAGCTTACATTAAGCCACCGCGGGACGGGGGTTCGATTCCCCCCGCCTCCAGTAATTCACGTTTGCGACTTTTTGTGCCATGATTTGTCACTTCGCGTCGTAAACGCCTGCCAGGATGCATCTTACTGATGGATGGCTCCGTCGCGTTTGCGTCGGATTGTGCCAAGGTATGACCATCGGTGACCAATTCTTGTGAGTCTATTTGTGAGGCTTGGTCTAGAAGGTGGGGAAGTCTCATCACCCAGTTGCGAGTCTCAAGCTGATTTTCGTCCATGTACGTTCGATTGGTGAGGACAGCGTTCTTGTGCCGCATCATCTCCTGGCGTTGTCGTTCGGGCATTCCATTTGCTGCCGCCCACGTATTCAGTGTCATTCGCAGGGCATGCAGATCAACTTTGCGGCCCCGCTCGTCAAAGACCGGAATACCCGCAGCCTCTAGATGCTGCTTGACGCGTTCTCGCTTCGGCACCAAGCCTGCGAACACGCGGTCGCGTTGTTTGAATTGGGCTCCGCGCAAAGCATGCAACTGCGTCGCGCATTCATCGGTGAGCCATTGAATTGCCGATCGCTTTGATTTCGTTGTTTCAGGCCGTAACACAACGTGAGGTTCGTCGCAATCCAACTGCACATCTTGCCATTCGAGTTGTTCCAATTCACCACGTCTTAGGCCCGTCACAACGGCGGTGAGATACACAATCCCATACTTGCCGGCTACGGCGATCATTCGCTTAACCTCATCAGGCGAAAAGGCGCGACGCTGGTAACTTTCTTGCCCCTTCTCATCAATTCGCGCGATGTCTTCAAGAGGGATCCTGTCGATACGTCCTTGTTGTTTCATCCATGTGAGCAAGTTGCGAATCGAAGCTAGGTATTCGTTGAGGGTATTGGGAATGCGTTCACAATCTGCTTCACGCCATTTGCGAAACGAATCCGCGTCAACGTCGCGAGCGTACACCCAGTTGCAGTCTCGCATCAGACGGCGAATGCGCTGATCGAGCCGACGAACGTATTCTGCATTGCGACCCACGCGAGTGCGATCGGCAAGAAAGTCCCGCAGGTGGTCAGACAATGGCAACGCAGCGGACTCACGAAGCTTCATGCTCGGAATAAGCCCTGCCCGCTCGCGCTCTTGCTCAAGAGCGATCTCGTCCAGACGTTTGTTGGCGACGCGTTTGTCAGACGTTCCAAGCGTGAAGTCTTGAAGCTTCTCAGTTTTCTCGAAACGCAACCGGGCGCGATAGATGCGACTGCCCTTTGGCTTGTATGGATACTTGATCATTTCTGTTTGTTGCCGACAAGACGTCTTACATACGCTTCGATGCTGTCTCTTGGTATGCGGCTTCCGGCCCGTACTTTCACAAGTTGCATTTCGCCCTGTGCGAGCAATCGATAAAGCGTGCGTTTGCTAATGCGAAGTTTCTCTGCCGCTTCATCCAATCGCAAAAGAAATGGGCTATTCTCAATCACGCTAGTCCCCCCTCCAAATCTGCTACGGGTCCAGGCCCCTTTGCATTTGCCCGCCTCTTGCCTCGATCGATCTGCTCTTGGATCAACGTTCGCATCTCTGTCAATTCTTCCTTGCTCAAGTCTTCGCCGGCCATCTTGGATGCGAATTCCATAACGCCTGGCAGCTTCGCCACGGCTATCCCCAGAGCTTGGAAAATAGGGTTTTCGAGCAGTTTCAGTTCTTTGCGTTCTTCGACGACTCCATTGTGGAGCAATCGTTCGACAAGCGCGGACCGTGATACCCCACGCGCCTCGGCGACTTCGCTCAATGCTTCGCGTAGCCTCGGGCTCACACTCACAGACATGACTTCTTTCT
This sequence comes from Phycisphaerae bacterium, assembly GCA_021604825.1. Next base: position 31,670 of record BQJS01000006.1, read on the forward strand.
TCTTCATGTTTGGATTATTAGTTATTAATAGGAATTGTCAAGTCGATTCTTGCCGCATCGCAAAACTGTTCAGATGCCCCCAAAATCAGATTGTGACTTCCAGAATGGCTGATTATCATCTTGGAATTCATCTGATTTGTGGCCCGATCTGTCCTCTAATCGAGGCGCCCAACGTGGGCGACAGGCCACTGAAATTGAGCAAGGACACTTTTCCAAATGACGTCACGAATGCTGATCAGCACTATTCTTGTTTCGTTCATGGGAGCATCGTGCAATCCTGACTTAACGCAAGCTCCAAACGATGAAGACTCTGGCGGCGGTGCTTCCATAGACGGATCGGAGGAAGGCAGTGGGCAATCGCTGATTGGTAATGCCACTCCGACCATCGATGATCAAGCCTTGGACGGAGCCTGTACAGATCTTTCGATTTCAGGAGCCGGTCAAGCAATAGCCTACTCATCGGTTGCGACGAATCTCGCCGCGCGTGATACGAATTCTAGCTCAGACGTTTTTGTGTTTGACCGCCCGACGAAAAGCATAGAGCGGATCAGTATTAACCCTGAAACGAGCCTCGAGGCAAACGATGATTCCGACATGGCCTTAATCTCCAATTGCGGAAACTTTGTCGCCTTCAGGAGCGATGCAACGAACCTAGGCTGTGATGAGGGTTTGGGGCAAGTATACTTGAAAAATAGAGACTCCGGCGAATTGCGATGTCTTGGCAATGGAGCAAATACAACAGACGCTATTTTCTTCCGGCCAGCTCGGCAGATATTGATCTCAGGTGACGGCAGTAAAGTAGTATTCGGCGTAGAGCCGCCCAGCAACACCTCTTTCGATTCGTACTATGTCCACGACGTACTAACCGGAGTTACTGAACTTCTCTTGGATAGTGTTGGAGGGTTGACCGTCTATTGCATCTCGGACAACGCACGCTGGCTGCTTTTTAGTGACGACCTTTCTGATGTGCGCGGAGCCGAACAAGCTGGGCTATTGTCCATTGCTGAAGATACTGTCGAGGAAGCAGACACTGCTCCAAGGCTCATGCTCCTCGATTTGTTGAACAAAGTCGTAACAATTCATATGGACGACGAGGGCAATGACACTCCGGTCATGAATCAGCGTTGGCACCACTTTTCGGGCGATGGAGCAACCATCTCATTCATTAGCCTAGAGCCTTTGGTCGCCGAGGACACAAATGGCCAACCCGATGTGTATGTTGTTCCACGAACTGGGGGGGATCCCGTCAGGATCAGCCAGTTGCCCGATGGTGGGCAATTTACGACGGAGGTAGCTCTAGCAGATGTTAGTACGGATAACGACGTGCTCTTTCGGACCGTTTCAATGGTGCCCAACTCATTCGGCGGCCTCAAAGCCGTTAATAGATTCTTCATTTACAATCCAACCAATAGTGAAGTTATGGAGATCTTGGAAGACCTACAGGATGCTCCTCTTGCCGAGAGACCCTCTAGTCCCTCATTTCTCAGTGCTGACAGCAGCGTGTTTGCTTCATTGTCCAGTGCAGGATTCGAAGGCATCATGCCCGTGAATCCCGGCGTGATTTTCATTGATTTGGCCGAGTAGCTTAGCATCCGGAGCAATAGTGAGCCGATCACAATACATCCAAGTAGACCAAGTCTAAGCGGCGGTGCCCGCCGCCGTGCGGCGGCGAACTCCCGCCGCCTCCGTGATCCCGAGCAGCGTTGCAACTTCCGTCAGCTCGTCAATCTCCAGCCAGATCGAGTATCGACTTCGCGCGACTTCCTCGAGTCGGTCTGACGGGATGACCTGCAGCGCGGCAAGCTTCCAATCTTCGAACGGAATCGAGGAAGTGAAGCCGAATCGATGCACAAGTTCGCCTTGCTCGGTTGCGGCTTCTTTAATGCCGACGACGCCGGCAGTCTTGCACCGTTGGATTCGGTATCGAAGCGTTCGCTCATTCCGCTTTTTGCCAGTTGGCTCGCATTGCTTGCGCGGCTTCGAGTCGTGCCAGAATCCGCGCGACGCCGTGAATGGGCGAATCCGTCCTTTGTAGTCCAAGCACCACTCCGGAAGTTGATCTTGTGAACCCTTGGTAAGGTATTTCAGGCAATACCCGACCGCTTCCTCGCGTGACATGTACTTGTAATCAAACGTTCCCATGTGCTCCTGGCACCAATCCTGCATCGCAATCAACTTGCGTTTACTCAATCGACCAAGATCATCGAGAGCCATGTGAAAGTGAATTTGCTTTGATCGATGGTGGAACTCCATCACGGAGAAGTAATCGATTGGCTTACCAACCACTCTCCGGAATTCGCGGACAAATCGTGAAACTAGGCGTTGTGCCTTCACTTGCTCGAATTGCTGCTGAAGATCGGATCCGAGAATCGCCGGACTGCAGGTAAGAGTCACCATCCCCGCCCGTCGAACACGCTTCACGCGGTATCTTTCTTCCAGCCGTTTTCGAAGTTTCCAGCCAACACCCAGGCCGCACTCAGCGCACCAGATCGACCGGCAGCCGTCGCGAACCAACTTCGCCCCGATGGGTTTCTGAGCACCTTCAGCAGCACAGCACATAACGAATCCTTTCGTAATGATTCGGTTGGCTGCGTCGCTTCAATCGATTATCATTAGCGACGGAAGAACCGAATCCTTCCATGCCCGATTGCTTCGTCCGCCAAGACAAGAGAGCAATCGGGCAGTTTTTCTTTGCCGAGACACCTCGACAACCATGAACAAGTCACACGATCAATCAGATTCGAATGAACGTGCCCAGCGAATCAATTGTGCGATCAGCAAGTTCATGTTCCGAGTGTTCATTCCAGTCTGGACCGTGTTTTTCGTTTTCATCCTCGTGCTCAAAATCATTCGCTGGTTCCGGGGAGAGTGAAGCTCAGGCCTCTGGGAACCCGTCCGCAGGCCGGCCAGCGTCCCACCCAGTCGGTCGTCGCCCAACTCGCTTCGCTCGAACAGGGTGAGCGACGACCGACCGGGTCCCGAGCCGCAGGCCTAGATGGAACTTGTATTTTTCTTCTTAAACAGTCGATCCAGCGTTCCGAGCCCGTCAGCGTGGAGCCAACGCACAAGCCCCTCGCGAATCGTTTCAACTGCCCAAGGCTCGATGGCCATCTTGAACACCGTTGACTTGCCAAGCGGTCCCTGCGTTCGCTCCTGCACGATCACGAAGCAGTCGGCGTCCGGTTCATCACCGCCGGTCCAGCGTCCTGGGTGAACGTGAAATTCGACGCGGTCATTGCCCATGCCGACGAATGGCATTCCGAGTTCAAGCTTGCGTTTCGTTTTCATCGATTGGTTCTCCATTTGGTGCATCTGGCAGCATCGCGCGCACGATCCCCGCCACGGAATCGCGTTGCGTCTCCGTCAATTGATGCCAGTTAGTGACAATCTCAGTCAGAAGGTGACACGACGTGGCACCATGCAGAGCGTGTGAGTCTATTTGTGAGTCAGGGTCTGAAAATCTGGCGTGAGTGGAGCGGGAGACTGGATTCGTCGGGGGTTCGATTCCCCCCGCCTCCAGTAATTCACGTTTGCGACTTTTTGTGCCATGATTTGTCACTTCGCGTCGTAACCGTTTGTGCGCGAGCGTCCCTTGGAATTCTGAACGCAATTTTGTGGGATCGTGTAATTTGGATTTGCGGCAGATGAGGAGCCTTAAGGGGGCGAGTTCCTAGCACGCGGTTCAAAGCGTGACGGCCAGCTGAGGAAAGCGGGTAACTCCTATCAACGGCGCGAAACGCGGGCTTGGATCGTACAGTGGCGTAAGCCTCGGGAACTACCCACCAGATCGCTCGAACTGGTCCTTGTTCTTGTTCCACCACTCGCGCCACTCGCCTTGCGGATTCGAACACGATGCGGCTTGTTGAACTTTTGGCACAACCAGATTGACTCGTTGGCGGCCTGTCAGTCGAACCAGTGAGGCCTCAGATAGCGTTCGAATTTCGGATGAGGTATCGCCAAGCAATGCGATTAGCGTGGGGATTTGTGATGTGTCGGCGAGATCACAGAGCACGCGGGCCACTCTGAGTCGGCGCTCGTCGTTCGCGTCACCCTCCCAAGTTTGTACGGCTTCTGCCAGCGGCGTTGCGCATGCGGTTCCCATGGACCGAAGACGTAACTCGACTTCCTGCGGTGCGTCGCTCTGCTTCCACTCCTCCACCAGGGCACTGACGCGTTCGTCCTGGTTGCCTCTGCTCGAACCGTTCCACGTGTGAGGCCCATACAGGAATAACGCCATAGCCAACCCGGCTGCGACGGCTGAAACCCATCTCAAATGAATCCGCCAGCGCGAGGGCAACGGCGCCTCATCGAACCACGCTTCCAGCACCCGATCCGCGACTGCGGATGCCGCGCGTCGGCGAGTGCCGAAAATGCGCGCTAATTCGTGATCGGCGCGTTCAACCTCGTCCACCGCCAATTGACAGCTCGAACATTCGCCCAAATGGACCGTCAGTCGATGCCTGTCTTCAGGCAGCAACTCGCTGTCTATGCGGGCGTTGATCAGTGATAATCCTTGTTCACAGTTCATCGTTCAACTCTCAGCCTCTGACAACCGGTACCGCAGCAACTTGCGCGCCTTGGTCAGTCTGGCGTTGATTGTTGCAGCCGACACGTTCAACATGTCTGCCAGCTCTTGGTAAGTCGAATCGCTGTAGTAGTACAATATGAGCACCTCGCGACACTCCGCGGGCAGTTGTTCAATCTCCTGATGAAGTTGATCCCAAGACTCGTTGGAGGATGTCCCAAGAGTTGGGACCTCGCTGGCCGCCTCTTCTACAAAATCGATCGACACTTCGGTTCTCTGTTTCGACTTGAGCCAATCAAGGCAGGTCCGTGTCGCAATCCCGCAGATCCAAGATCCGAATCGCTCCGGATCGCGGATCGACCCCAGCGCTCGGAGGGCGCGCAGCAGGGTTTCCTGCGCCAGATCTTCTGCCGTCGAAGCGTTTCCAACCCGCCCGTGACATACCGCCAGCACGCGCGCACTCCATCTGTGCACCAACAGAGCGTACGCACCGACACGCCCGGAGAGCGCCTCGCGAACGAGATCGGCGTCCGATTTTCCATCTCCCACAGAGCTGCTCCGAAACCATTCCGAACGGTTCTATCAATTAGTAGATTGGACGCGCGAACCTGCTACCGACGATTGGCAAAAAAAAACGATCAGTGCCGATCACGTCGCTCATCTGTTGAGCGAGGGTGTGTGAAACCCCTTTCGTTAGCACATTTCCGAACCTGTACCGCCCAACATGCGACGTGGCGGCTGAATAATCTGCATGTCGCTATGGTTGCGAGACCAACGCCTCAATCGCCGCAGTGATGTTCAGATAATCCTGATTGAGCCGCCGTTTTTCGGGATCATCCGTGGGCCCGAACGCAGGTCCGGGGTGTACGTAACGGATAATCCCATTTCCATCGAGCAGGAAACATACGCTCGTGCTGTGCCGATCAGCAGTATCCAGGTAGATTCGTTGCAAGGCCTTCCATTGGAGATCGGAGGCCACCCACCCGGTGTATCCGATGGCCTTCGCCATCTGCAAAACATCATTTGCCGCCACGTCGCGCGGCGGTTTGGGATGATACACCGCCAACGTTTGTAGCCCTCTCGCGGCGAACCTATTCCGTAGACGTTCAATCGCGGGAAGCGACATCGCGCATGACGGGCACGTGTCGGTCCACCACCGAACCAGCGTCACCTTGCCCGCCATCGTGACGGATTTGTTGCCTGGCGTATTCAGCCAATCGAGTTCGTCCAGCACGAGATGTTTGCCCAGCAGATCGGCGGCTTCGGATGACATCGGCACGCCGCCGGCAAGACTGGGCGCAGATTTTTCAGCTTGATTTTCGGTACGCCGATTCGTCTGCCGCTCACAAGAGGCAACCAGCAACGCGGCCGTTACCACGACACCTAAGGATGTGTTATGCATGCGCACATTGTTCTCTCTAGCCGGTTTGCGAACCGAATGGGGCATGCGAAATTCTACCACCATCTGTCGTGGCCTATCGTCACGCGCCCGTAACGGTTGAGGTCTTTTGTCAAAAATCACGGCTCAAGGCTATTAACCCGTTTGTCTTGCTCTACTACCTCTTGGTGAAATTTCCAGTCAAACGAAAGGACTTCTTATGACCCGCTCAACTATGACTCGTTCAACCATGACTCACTTAACCATGCTGTTCGCTCTCGCGGCGATTTTCTTATCTCTAACGGTTGATGCAGCCACCCCCGTTGGCGATCGCAAGGTGGTTCCGCTACCGGGCAACACACCGGCAATGGTCAACGAGCACGTCATCGAGTTGGCGATTTGTCTCGATACCAGCGGCTCGATGGATGGTCTGATCAATTCGGCGCGGCAGAAGTTGTGGACGATCGTCAACGATCTTGCCAAGGCCGAACCCACTCCGAAACTTCGCGTGGCCCTGCTCAGTTATGGCAATGACGGGCACGACCCCGAGAAGGGTTGGGTCAAAGTCGAAACGCCATTCACGGAGGATCTCGACACCGTCTCGCAGATGCTCTTTGGGTTGACGACCAACGGCGGCACGGAGCTTGTCGGGCGTGTGGTGCAGACTTCGATGGAGAAACTCGACTGGCACACATCCGCCAACACGTTGCGAATGATCTTTGTGGCTGGGAACGAGTCCGCCGACCAGGACAAACAGGTTGCCGCCCGCACTATCTTCAAGAAAGCGACCGAACGCGGGATCGATGTGAACTCAATCTATTGCGTCTACGGTGATGATGACAGTGAAGTCCGACCGGGTTGGAGAGAGCTTGCCAGTGTGGGCAACGGCGAGTTCGCTATGATCGACCAGAATAACGGGACGATCGTGATTGCCACGCAGTACGACCAGACACTGATCAAACTTTCCGCCGATCTCAACGAAACCTATATCCCCTTCGGCGACGCGGGCCGGGCAGGTTGCAGCAACCAGGTAGCGCAGGACGCCAACGCAGTACAGATGAACTCGGCAAATGCAGCATCTCGGGCTGCGACGAAAGCTGGCAAATTGTATTCGTGCGCGTGGGACCTGGTCGATGCGATCCGCAATGGGCAGGTTGATCTGGCCAAAGTGGATGAGAAGGATCTGCCCAAATACATGCGGGCCCTTACATACGCCCAGCGTGTGGCAAAGGTCGACGCCATGCAGCAACGACGTACGAAGCTGCAGAGTCAGATCAACGAACTCGATCAACGTCGCCAGACCCTGCTCAATAAAGAGCTGGCGCGTCAGGCGACGACGAACATCGGCAGTTTCGATCTTGCGATCCGCAGCGCCATTCGCAAGAAAGCCGAAGCGGTGGGGTTTGAATTCTCACCGCTCGGGGCAACGGTTGCGATGGCGACGTCTCCCGTTAAGGAAATGGAGACGTCAAACTATTTTGTCCAATTCGGCGGCACCGAGATGATGAGCACATGGGTGGCCAACGACATCGTTGCGGACTTTGAGGACGCGCGAATGGATGGGAAAGACTTTGCGCACGATGTTCAAGTCATTCCGGGGACGCCCGAGGCGGATGCGTTCATCGGATCGCTCCCGACTCAGATGCGGGATCTTATGCGATCGTTGCAGGGAAAGATCTATCTGCGCTGGCGCAACAGGATTCATCTTGTCACTGGTGGGTGTTGAGTACGGGCCTGCTCGTTCTTGTGCGGGGGCGCGTCTGGGACATTGTAATCGGTCTTCTCCATGCCAGAATATTACTTCGCAAGATCCAAATTCTGGCGGAGCAAAGTACAGGACGCCACAGATGAGTGTGAGCCAGCCACGAGCAATGCATTGCATGGAACAAGCGAATCAGTCTCACTTACATCGACTGTCATCAGAACCAATCAAGCCAGCGCACATCTCACGAAGGTTTACTGGAATCGCCAATTCTACAATTTGAATCTCGCGGATTTGAGTCGAGCCGCCGTCGCAATATCCAAAACACCAAATATTTCCGCGAAAGTTTGCTGAGATTCTGACGACAAGGAGCAGGCACTTCATGGGAGCGCTCAGCGAATCTCAGTCACAATTCTTGAAACACTTGATAAATCAAGAACGAAAAAGGCCTGCGAAGCCTACTCTAGTAGGGTATCTGCGCTCATACGCCCATCATCATAGTTTGCAGCTCAGAGGCAGATGAGCTGGGCGCAGTTCCGTGGCGAAACCGACTTCATGCTCATATTAAGACGCCAGCACCGATTGCGATCTTTCTAGAATTCGTGCAGGCGGCAATTGCTTAAGTCGTTGATTCAAAGGTGGTTAGGCTTGTCTACGCAGTGTCGAGCACGGACCACCGCACGCACTTTCGGAGAAGCGCTCGTGAGCGAACACCGATTCTATCATGAAGGATGGATCCTCCTTGTTGCACGCGCCATTTTTGTTCTCATGTTTGGCTCATTCTGTGCAACCGAAGCCGTACGACGTTGGCGCGAGTACGCCATGACTCGACGTTGGCATCGCCGGGCCTCTTGACAACCCAACGCGAGACAATAATGCGTGACGTCTCACTGCATGAATGGGGCTGCGTCCAATGTCTGTACAGATGCGAAAGGGTTGATCGCGCGTCCAGAAAAAATGATCTCGCACAGTGCAGTTGATTGCACGCTGAATATTCGTCGCCCTAATCGCCATCCAGTGATGGCCAACAAACACCTGGTTACCAATCACCAGGAGCAAGTGGAGTGGCACGAATATGCAGTGGCCACGGGAAGCGTCGATCGCGCCCATTTTCTGGCGCTTAGGCTTGACTGTCAGTGGGCGAATGAAAACCGGCCCTTTAAAGGCGATTCAGAACCGGCCAATGGTTGTTTGTTTTGTACAGCTCATTCCGCTTTGTTTTCGCAAGTCTGATCTTCTGAACCGGGGATGTTGTCGTTGTTTTTGGCGGTTTCGGATTTCTTTCCCATGGCCCTCTTGTTTTGCAGGTGGTAGCTCTTCCCGGTGATGGTGATGATCTCGGCGTGCTGGAAGAAGCGGTCGAGGATGGCGGTGGCGCTGGGGATGTAACGTCAATATTGGTCGGTCGTTGTGCTCGACTCAGATGGCCCCCGCGTGATGCGCTTCGGGAACTTGGTGCGTTGGCGCGCGACGGGGAGAGTCTGGGTGGTCGGCGAGTTTGACCGCTAAGTCGGCGAACACATGATCGAGTCGCAGGAAAGCACGAACGATGACCGGATCAAACTGAGTACCGGAACAATCCTGGATAATCTTCACTGCTGCTTCGTGACTGATCGCGTCTTTGTACACGCGCTTGGACGTCAGCGCATCGTAAACATCAGCAATCGCCGTGATGCGCGCTGACAGCGGTATTTGCGTTTCCTTCAAACCTTTGGGGTATCCTGATCCATCGTACCATTCGTGGTGCGATTGAATGATGTCAATGGCGGGCTTGAAAAACTCCGCCTCGGGTGCCTTCTTCATGACGCGTCGCAGGGTCTCCGCACCGATGTCGGAGTGGGTCCGCATGATCGCCATCTCTTCAACCGTCAGGCGTCCTGGTTTCCTCAAGATGGCGTCGGGAATCGCGACTTTTCCAATATCGTGGAGTGGAACTGCGTACTTCATGCCGTGGAGAAAATCCTCGTCGATCTGATCGCCGTATTCCTCTCCCTTGGCGAGTTCCTCGGCAAGCGTCAATGCGTATTGCGTCACCCTGTCCACATGCTGGCAGGTGTCGCTGTCTCGATTCTCGGCCAACTTGGCGAGAGCCACCAGCGTCAAGTCGCGTGCATTGTCTCTAGCCTGTTGCGAGATGTTGGCATGAACCACCGATCCGGCGATCCCCGCGATGAGTTCGGTGTACTCCAACTCGCGCGGGCCAAACGGCAGCCCGTTGATGCGCTCCGCAAGGTTTAGGACGCCCACAACTTTCCCTGCGCTTCCCAGCGGAGTTGACAACATAGGCGCGCTTACAAAAAACGGTGAGTCGTACGCAATGGAGAACGACCGCATGTCGTCATCGGCATTGAGTATGATTGACTCTCGCGATTCGAACACCCTCCCCGCAATCCCCGTTCCCACTGGCACCCGAACGGTTTTGGCAATTTCAGGGTCAATTCCCGTTGATTCTCCAATGCAAAGGTGTCGCCCCGTTTCGTCGGGAAACATGATCGAGACTCGGCGACATCCGCATGCCTGGGCGGCGGTCGAAATCGTCAGATCGAGGATATTCTTGCGACTCAAAGCATCACCCAAGGAGCGACAGAAATCGAGAAGGAGTACAAGTAAACGGATTTGCTCCCCCCTTAACTGGTAGCTGCGAAGGACGCTTCGCCGTTCGCGCTGCAGCCGTGCCATCGAATCGACTCGAAGGCAAAGTTCTCGCGTACGAATCGGCTTGGTCAAATACTCATCTGCGCCGGCTTCGAGGCCAGCCACAACGTCGGATGCGTCAGCGCATGCACTGACGATTATCACCGGGATATGACGAAGGTCAGCGTCTGCCTTAAGGAGGCGAGTGCATTCCAAACCGTCCATGTTCGGCATCATTACGTCCATGACGATGACGGTGGGGTGGTCCTTCTTGGCGCTTTCGAGGGCTAGGTACCCGTCGCGTGCTTCGCTGACCCGATAGCCCTCCCGCTCCAGACATCCTTTGCACAACAAGCGATTCGTCGCATTGTCGTCAACAACCAGAATGTGCATCGCGTCATCTGATTCTTGAAGACGACCGATCTCAAAATCAGAAGGTAAAGGCTCTTCAATCAAGTCGCCCTCAACGGAGTAACCGCCCCCGTGCGTTTCGACCAAATTGCGCCCGCCGGACTTTGCGCGGTAAAGCGCCTGGTCTGCCGCTTCGATGACCGTGCCAAGTTCCTCGCCAAGACAACAGGCGACCCCGATGCTCACCGTCACCCGACCTGCCGAGCTGGACGGGTGTGCGATGGCCAGATCCCAAACCGCTTGTCGCAGTCGCTCAGCAATCCCACGCGCTTTCTCAAGGGTCGCTTCCGGAGCGAGAACAATGAATTCCTCGCCGCCATACCTTCCCACACAGTCAAATGTTCTGCAGGTTAACCGGACGCATTGGGCCACGAGACGCAGGCAATCGTCCCCTGCGCGGTGCCCCAACGAGTCGTTAAACAACTTGAAGTGGTCGATATCAATCATGCCGATGGCATAACCAAGATCGCTGCGCATGGAACGTTCGTGTTCGATCTTGGCAGTCTCGTCCCACGCCCCGCGGTTGAGAAGTCCGGTTAGGGCATCAATCCGAGCCAGTTTGGCTAGTTCCGCGTTTGCGCGCTCTAGCTGTTGCGAGGTTATCGTCAACTGCTCGTTTCGTTCGACAAGTTCCATTTCCGCTCGGCGAACGCGAAGCTGAACGGAAACACGAGCCATCACCTCATCGATCTTCACCGGTTTCGTGACGTAGTCGCTACCGCCTGCTGAGAACGCGTTGACAATGTCTTTGGATGCCGCTGAAGCGGTTACGAAGATTACAGGAATTGACGCCGTCGATTCATTCGCCCTAAGGATTCTGGCCACCTCCAGTCCGTCACGGTCGGGCATCATGACATCCAGTAGAATCAAGTCTGGGAGTTCGCTCATTGCAAGTTCGACGGCCTTAAACCCATCGGAGGCCTCAAGGGTCTCGTATCCCGCCTTCTGAAGCGGCTTCACCAACACTTTCAAGTTGGTGGGATTGTCGTCGACAACAAGAATTCGGGATTGCCTATTCATGCAATTTCGTCCGTGTTAATGAGCGACCTCACGAACGTGTCAAGATCACTTAGATGACGCTCCAATTCCGGAAGTAGAGAGTCGGCGGATGTCGGTACACCGTCTTGTCCCATTTTCTCGATCTGATTTGCAACAGCCTGCGTGGCATCGGCACAAATATTTGAAGCAGCCCCCTTCAGGCTGTGCGCCGCCACGCGCAGTCGTGTCGCATCTGATTGGGCACTGGCTGTGCGAATGGTTTCGAGCAATTCAGGGACAGTTTCGATGAACGTACGCAGTACATCATGCAATAGTTCCTCGTCGCCTCCCAGTTGGTCGAGCGCCCGTTCGATATGGATAGGATCAGACTTTACTGCGGCTGCGCCTTCCGACTCTGACGGTTCGGAAATTGAATCGCTGCCCTTGTTGCGCCCTTCGGCAGGGAGCCATTTCTCAACCATTGCTTTCAGATCGTTCTTGTTGATTGGCTTGGTTATGTAGTCGTCCATGCCAGCGCGAATACAACGATCTCTATCGCTGAGGGCGGCGTGCGCCGTAAGAGCGATGACGGGTAGGTCGGAGTATTTCTCTTGCAGTCGTATTCGAGACGTGGCTTCCAACCCATCCATCGTTGGCATCTGCACATCCATTAGAACAAGGTCAAACGCATCTTGCTCCAAGGCATGGAGGGCTTCCAAACCGTTGCAGGCAATCGAGACAGCGTATCCAAGACGATCAAGCAAACTCGACACCACACGTTGATTAACAGCGTTATCCTCAACGACCAGAAGATGCCGTGACGCGTTACCGTGTTTCTGCGGTTGCATATATTGATGCGATACACGGGCCGTAAGGTTCGCGTTTGGATCGAAGACATCCATGAGCGTGTCTAGAAGTGTTGATCGCTTGACCGGTTTGCTGAGATATCGCGCGTGAAACGATTCCAACACTTCCGATCTTGTGGAGGCGTTTCCAATCGAACTTAGAAAGATTACTTTCGGTTGACCAAATTGCCCGTCGTTTCGAATAGCCTTCTCGACCTCAAACCCGTCCATTTCCGGCATTTGCACGTCGAGAATAACCAGTTCAAACGGTGTCTCCGCGGTTGCATACTCTTTGAGCAAGTCCAACGCTTCGGCTCCGCTTGACGCCGAGCGGAACATGCACCCCCACGCATTCAGCACTTCTTCTAAAATTCTTCGATTTGTGGCGTTGTCGTCGACAATCAGAATTCGGTGATCTGAAAGATTGACTTCTGATTCTCTGGGGGCGCGGTTTTCTGCAAGGAATTCACCCGAGGGTGTTTCGGCAACTCTGAGTTCGACGTCAAAGCAGAATGTGCTGCCTCGACCGTATTTGCTTTCCACGCGCATCGTACCGCCCATCAATTCCACGATTTGCTTGGAAATCGAAAGGCCCAGCCCCGTGCCTCCGTATTTTCGAGTCGTCGCTCCGTCGGCCTGTGTGAAACTCTCAAAAATGAACGGCAATCGATCTGTCTGAATTCCGATGCCCGTGTCGCGAACTGAGAATCGCAAGGTCACATCGTCCCCCGTTCGAGTCCTTTCCTCGACCGACAACTCAATCTCGCCCTGCTCCGTGAATTTCACGGCGTTCCCGGCGAGGTTCACGAGGACCTGACGAAGTCGCGTTGGATCACCCAAAACGCATCGCGGGACGTCGGGGCGAACGTGACACATGAACTCGATGCCCTTTTCAACAATTCCATGACCCGCAATATCAGCGACCCCTTCCACCAGCGAGACCAGATCAAAGGCGGCGGATTCGAGTTCCATTTTTCCGGATTCGATTTTTGAAAAATCGAGAATATCGGTGATCAACGAAAGTAATTGCTCAGAGCAGCTTTGCACCGTTGAAAGGTACTCTTCTTGCTCGCTCGACATCTCGGTGGAAAGAGCGAGTTCCGTCATGCCAATGATTCCATTCATGGGCGTTCGGATTTCATGGCTCATGTTCGCGATGAATTCGCTCTTGGCCCGGTTGGCAGTCTCAGCAGCGACCTTGGCCGCTCTCATTCGTTCAGCCGTGTGTTGACGATCCTGAGCATCCAGGGCACATGTCACCAGATCTGCGATCGATCCGGCAAAACTCTCCTCTTCGATCGTCCAATTGCGCGGTTCACCTACGTGTTCGTGGCACACGACCCCGACAATCTCCTTCCCCCTGCGAATCGGCGCGTCCAATCGCGAAGGGATGTCCTGACATTGGGGGCGGGCGGCCACCATCTCGCGTGTTCTTGGATCGTCGTTGGCTTCGCATGTGGAAATGGGGCTCCCGCCACGCAATGCTTCCAGGAATCCGGGAATCAGCGCGCAAGGAATTGAATCTTCAAGACTGTGATTGTCTGCGGTTAGAACGTATTGATTGATGCAGCACAGGTTTGACCTTGTGTCATCCAATAGCCATATGCCAATGCGCTCGGTTGATAGCGTCTCGGCGGCTTTGCTGCTGATTTCTTGTGCCGCGACCGCTAGGTCTCCGTGATACAGCGACTCTGCCCTGGCCAATTCCAGAAGTGCCGCATTTTGCGAACGCAGTCGAAGTTCGCTTTCCCTTAGGGCAGCCGCGATTCGCTTTCGGTTGACAATTTCCTTCTCGAGCTTCTGACGCTCCTGCTCTAGCTCAGAAGTGCGATCCATCACTTTTTGTTCGATGGATGCATAGCTCTCCTCAAGCTTGGAGGCCATGTGGTTAAATGCACGTGCAAGGACGCCGATCTCGGCAACTGAGTCCTCCTTGGCTCGTTCCCCAAGATTCCCACTGGCAATGCTGGCCGTCGTTGACACCAAACCTTGCAGAGGTCCAACCAGCTTGCGGACGACCACGACGGTCACGATCAGTGCCGCAACGATAACAATCCCTGCGATGCCTGCGGTTGCCCCAGCGTTTCTCATCAATGCGGCGTCGGCATGGTCAAGGGAACTGACCAACCTCACAAACCCGATGGCACCGGTTCTTGTATCCTCGGCTGCATCGTCGTCGAGGAGATTCAGATCCATCTCTTTCGGATCAGCCCAGATGGGTACGACAACGTCAATCTGATTCGCGGTTGTTTGTACGCGAACCGATTCGCGTCGGATGCGATCACCAAGGGGATCACTGGAATCAAAGGCAACCGCGGGTTGAAAATCACCCGCAACTTGCGAGGCGGCAAGCACTTTCCCCTTTAGATCCCGAATCTCAAGCAACACAAACGATGAATCTTCAGAGCCGCTATTGACGATTTCTTCAAGTGCTTTGTGGTCATTGAGAAGAACGCCGGGCTCGGCCAGTCGACGGACTACGCGGGCGTGAATGGTCGCGTGTTCTCCACTCAGGCGAACCGAGTTTCGATAATTCTGCCAACTAAGCCCAGCACTGAGCGCGCACACGGTCCCCAGCACAAGCACGACACAGAGAGCAATAGCCCGTCGTTTCAACCCCATGCGATTCATATACAAGGCTCCAACCTGACCGGACGCGCAACATCCGATTGCGGACACCCGAAGAAATGCCATTAATGTGCCAATATCGTGCTGGCATTTTGACTGGTTGCTTATGGGCATGATCGGCAGAAGAACGCCGCTTCGATCCTAGCAAGCACAATTTCCACCCATCGAGAGCCATCGTCGATTCTCGTTGAACGCCCAAAGATTCCCCATTCAACCAAAATGATTCGCATTCTCGGACTAAGTACAAAATCGAAGCGCGCAGGCAGCCGAAAAACCTGATGAAGCACGTCATTTCAACCAGAAGAGATAGAGATTTGTGCGCGCCCGATTGGCAACGTGCATAGGCTTAGGGCACGCTCAAACTGCGCGGTTCAGGTGGTCGGCTTCCTTGGAGACATTGTGTCATTGGATTACGCGACGCGAATAGGCAAGGTTTTACCTCTGAGCCTTCTTTGCATGGCATTTGGCGTATGCGGTGTTTGCGCGCCAAAGATTTGTGTGGCGGGGAATCCATCACGTGTCGCCGTATTGTGCGGCGAGCGCAAGATGTACAAATCCGCCGCTGCCGCGCTGATTAAATCGCTTGAAGGCGAGGGACACACCTGTGAGCTGGTCGAATGGCCCAAAGCGTCTGACAAACCGGCGCGACAACGAGCTCTAACGCAGATCGCGGAATCCAATCCCGCCGTCATCGTTGCATCGGGCACGAGCGCCACAACGCACGCGCTCAATCGAATCAATCGTACCCCAGTTGTATTCTTCATGGTCCCCAATGCGTTGGACGCTCCATTTTTGTCCTCTGGATCAACGGATCGCAAACGTGTTGCCGGAGTCGCGGCCAACATCCGCGCGTCGGAACGCATGCGTTGGGTCAAACAACTCGATGGCAATACGAAGCGTCTCGGGATTCTGTACGGACCGCGCACGAGGAAGACTGTGCAATCGTTTCGCGATGCCGCACGCCCCTTCGGAATCGAAGTCGTCGCCATTGAAACCAGTCGAGACCTCTTTCCGAATGCGATCGAAACGTTGACCACCGAACGCGTGGACGGCGTGCTCATGATCCCGGACGCGACGATTTACAACTCAGCTTCAGTGCAGCGCCTCTTGCTGTGGGGAGCCCGCCAGAAAAAACCGATTTGGTCCTTCTCAAGTGGAATCGTCAAAGCCGGTGCATTCGCAGGCCAGTATGCAAACGATGAGGCACTGGGTCGCCAAACCGCAAATCTGGTTAAAGATATCTTGGACGGTACACCACCTGAACAAGTTGGATTGCAATTCCCCGATCACATCGAGTCCGCAGTCAATACACATACTAGCGGAGTCATCGAACTCAAACTGAACGATTCGATCCTGCGATCGGATGTCGTCCGATTCGGAGACCAAAGATGATTCAACGAAACCGATCACAATCGCATGACTTGCGAAGAAGTCAGCGTCCACTGATCCCATTCGTATTGGCGTCTCTCGCGTTGTTAGGTTGGACGACCGCTCCGATGGCATTGGCCGACGATCCCGAATTGCCTGAAAACGCTGATATGTCGGAAGGGTTGGAAGACTCCGAAATCGCGGAAGATCTTGAGATTGAAGTCGACGACGATCTGGACGAACTCGAAGACATTGGTCTTTTTGAGTTGGACGTTCCCGTGGTAGTCACCGCTGCCCGTCGCGAACAGAGAATGAATTCAGTGCCTTACGCCATCAGCGTCATTACACGTGATGACATACGACTCACGGGCGCGCGAACAATCGCGGACGCTCTCCGCTTAGCCGCTGGTGTTGATGTGGCCGACTTAACTTATGCAAATCACGCTATCTCGCCACGTGGGCTTCATGGATTTGTTACACGGCAGGTGCTCGTTCTCGTCGATGGCCGGCAGATTTTCGACGCTCACTTCGGCGGAACATTGTGGGGGAGTTGGCCGCTGGCACTCGACGACATCGAGCGAATCGAGGTCATACGCGGGCCGGGCGGAGTGGTGTGGGGTGCCAACGCCGTCAACGGCGTAATCAATATCATCAGCCGTGCTCCTGATGACCAACTCGGACTCTCGCTGACCACGCGCGGAGGCACGCAGGGACAACATCGCCAGTACATCGGGTATGCGATGAAAGAACAGAAATGGAGCCTGCGGATCTCGGGTGAGTACGAGGGCAGTGATGGATTCAAGGAAGGCGGCTCATTCCTAAGGCAACTGGACGACGACCTTAAAGCCGCACGATTCAATATTCACGCCGTTTACGACAAGGGTCCCAACGATAAATTCACTCTCGCGGCTGGACACTCGTCGGTCGATGGCGGGTTCCCAACGACGCCGTTGGCTGGCTTCGGTCTACAAAGACATTCGGGCAGCCAGGCGAACTACATTCTTGCAAAATGGGATCACCATTCACCCGACGACAGCTCGTCAAATTTCACTTTCTTCGTCAATGACTTCTATGTTTCACCTGGGGCTCCGCAGATCGACTATCGATACCAGCAAATCGCCCTGCAATATGCCAACACGATCAAGTCAGACAATGGCCACACATTCTCATGGGGCGTTGACTCACGTGTTGATATGGTCGACGCGACGAATTCCGATCCATACATGCTGACAAAGAGTCGCGTCAACACGGGGATCGTTGGCATCTACCTAAAGGACGAATGGCAATTTGCTCCGCGATGGAATCTCGCGCTGGGGGGGCGAATCGACTACGAGTTCTACGGCGGTTTTCATCCCAGCGCCCGTGCTTCGCTGTCGTACGAATTGGATAACGATGCCTTCGTATACGGCTCCGTTTCAAGGGCATTCCAAATCGCGCCAGCAACGCTCAATTTCCTTGACCTCCCTCTGTTGAATGGAATCGCAAATGCCTCGGGCCGCCGTGGATTGGGAGACCAGACTCTGCTCGCTTACGAGTTGGGCTATCGGGCGAAACTATTTGAACGAGTTGAATTCAACTTCAATCTATATTTCAACGAGTACGACGGCATCACCACATTGAGCCCGTCGCTTGGGCCCCCGGGCCTGATCAACTCGTCTCTCGCGCACCGCGGAAACGCATCCACCTACGGCGCTGAGATCGAAACCAAATACCGCGTGAACGACAAACTCACACTGCTGGGCAACTACACCTATCAGAACATGGATTGGCGCTCCGACGTAAAGTACACAGACACAGAGGCAATGTCGCCTCCCCATCACAAGTTCATGCTGGGGGCTCGCTACGATCACACCGAAGACTTGCACCTCTCCAGCCACCTTTACTACGTCGACGCGGTCGAAGCGCCGAATCCGTCCAACCCATTCGTGTCGCGACAAATATCGCCCTACTTCCGGTGGGATGTACGCGGCGAATACGAATTCTGGGAAGATCAGGCATCCCTGGCGATCGGTGCCACAAATCTGCTCGACCACGGACACTATGAAGGCGGTACGTCATTTATCAACGATGCCCAAGTCCCACGAATGGTCTTTGTCGAGTTGCGCTTCGCCTTACCCTAGCAATCTGGCCTTCCCCCGGTGTTAATACCAGTTCTTATGTTAGACCAAGAGTGCTCTGTATTGCCAGCTGAGGCGTGCGGAGCGAACCGAGACCGCAGAAAACGCGGAGAACCTCGAAGCCAGCGAGATCCAAATGGGTTGTTCCCCAGATTCCTTACTGAATATCCACTCTCGACTAAGATTCATGCACAATCAGAATGGAACGCGCGGCAGATGCCCAGGACGTCTCAAAATTCAGTTCATTCTCTGTCGTAGGCCGGCACCCGGGGCAGAATCGTCGTCGAAGCACCATCGGCGGGCGAGTCGCTGAGGCTCTGCGTCGTTACTCACCGGGATAATCATCCGGAACTGAAGAAGCGCAACTTCATTGGTATCCCGTCGCATACATGACCCGGTATGCGACGGGATACGAAAGTGCTTTACCCCCCATCGCCCAAAAACACCGAAATCGAGTTGTTTGGAGATAATCGCCGCCAATTCGGTGAATACAAGACTCGCAATGTCAAGCAGAGCGGTCTGCAGCTTGCCCCTCACGCACCAATCTAAATCAAGAAACCGGGGCAATTGGTAAGAATGCCAATCGCCCCGGAAAACACCTCGCCCACACCGTTAATTGTCGCCGTTGGACTCCGAAGCAAGCTTGATGACATGCCGAATGGTTGGGGGGGATGCGGAGACCTTGCCCACGAGAAACAGACCGTTTTTGCGCGCCATCAGAACGCTCCTCAGAGAATCCCCCGCCACAAACTGCCACAAAGACCGCCACAAACGGGAGAATCTGGGAACACCCCAAAACGACAACAGCCTGCGAATCCTAGACATAGGATTCACAGGCCTCAGAATAAACGGATAGGGGGGATTCGCGATCCCCGCCTTTTCGCAACTCGCTAATTGCACTCGATTTGCGCGATTCCAGTTGTTCACTGTCAATACCGGTCAAATACGGCTGTAAGCGCAGCGCACCGGGACAAATCCGGGACAAGTTGCAGTTCGACGATAGCAGTGCGAACGCACAGGCATTGCCCGCTTGCAGCTTGCGCGGGCGACGGCGAGCGCGTTCGGGAAAGCGGCTTCGAGGTGCAATCTACGCACGGTTCTCAACGAAGGATCAACATTCCATCGAGGACCAAGTGCGGAGTTGCCGCGAATTCGCGGACATGAATGGAATCGACATCGTGGATGAACTGGTATTTTCTGACAGCAGCGTTCGTGGCTGTCGTACCCGCAGGCCCGGGTTCACAGCGCTCCGTGCCGAGTTGGAACGCGGTGAGATTGACATCGTTCTGATTTTTTCGACGAATCGACTCTACCGGAAAACCTACAAGTCTCTCCAATTCGTGGAGGAGGAAATCGTTGATCATGGAATTCGCTGCGTTTTCGTCAGGTCCGGGATCGACACGGCGGACTCCGACCGCTGGCGACAGTTGCTGCATCTTCACGCGATGATGGACGAAATGGTTGTCCACATGGGCGCCTCTCATATCCGCGCCGCGCACGAAGGGATGCTGGATCAGGAGTTGGTCCATGGCACAGTGACATTTGGGTATCAAGGTGCCCCTGTCTCTGGCCAAAAAACCAAGAAGAACAACGCGCGTCGGCGATTTGAGATTGACCCCGTCCAAGCCGAATGGGTGCGTAAGATCTTCGCGTGGTACGTCGAAGACGGCCTCTCCATCGGTGCAATTATTCGCAAACTTAATCGCGAGAAAGCGCCTCTTCCGCCCAAATGCACGACGGGCCAGTGGACATATCAAGCTGTTCGCCTTTTACTTGGCAATCAACGATACGATGGGTTTTGGGCATACGGTGTCACGAAGTCGCAGTACTTGAACAAGCAGGACAATGTTCGGCAGGTCGCGCGCGATGAGCCGCTGCGAACAAAGCGGATTGAGCGTCTTCGCATCGTAGATCATGCAACGTGGCTGCGCACGCAGGAACGATTGGCAAACGAACCGAGGCGCGGAGGGCGGACGGCCAAGACGGCAGACAGAAAGCGACGTCCAGAGTTTCTGAATGGCATGCTACGATGCGAAGAGCATCAAACGCGCTTGCATGTTGGTGGCCCACATGGGCGCTATTACTTTTGCCCAATCTGCAAACGAATGGACGATCCTGCGCTCTACTGCATGCTCAATCGGGAACTCGCCTGGAAAATCGTCAGCGAGAAGTGTGCGTCGCTTCTATTGGAAGACAGCGAGCTCGTGGGTGACATCATCACCTGCGCCCAAGCGTATGTTGAACGTGCTCAGCGACCTGATCCCGGCCAACTCAAGAAGTTTCGCAGTCAAAAGGCAGAATTGACGCGCCGCATCCAATTCATTTTGGCCAACGGTGGAACATCGACGGAAGATCAACGTGAAGACGCGGCGGCGTTGGTTGACACGCGAGGTCGGCGTGCAAGCGTGCAGGCTAAGATTGGAGCCTTGGAGGGTGCAGAGTCGCGCGTTGTGAAGGTGCCGACAAATGACGAAATCCGTTCATTCCTAGACGAACTAGCCGGGATTCTCCAACTCGCCTCGGAATCCAACGATGAAGAGAGCACTGCCCGCGTTCGCCGCGTGATCGAGCTGATCACGGGCGGCATCATTGATTTCCAGCAAATGGGTGAGCGAAAGGCGCAGCGAGGTTGGCTTCAGGGTACATTCCGCAACCACCTGCTCGAATCAACGGTGAATCATTTCACTGGTGGAATTCATGACGGCGACGGCGTTGAGGTTGCCATCAATTTTCAAGAACCTACGCCCGCGGATCAAATTGCCGACGAAGTTAAGCGCCTTTGCGACGAGGGACACCTGATAAAGGAAATCGCGGTACGTCTGAGCTGCTCTCGAAATCTGATCACCAAGGCACTGAAGATTTGGTATGAGCGTCAGGGCGAAAGCCCACCGGATGGGCGCACACGCCGTTCGTCGCTCAAACGCAAGCACCGAGAACCGCCAAAATATCAACTCGCGGCAGATGCAGTTAAGCGACTCGCAGACACTGGCCTCCTCATGCAGGAGATTGCGGAGAAACTCAGCCTTGATCGAAACACGGTGACGAAAGCATGGCGTTTCGCACACGAGCAAGAGGGGACTACCGCGCCAGACAGAAGATATCGCCGACGGTCGCTCGCAAGAAAGACCACCAAGGGGCAGTGGAAGTCTGTGTAGCTAATACAGATCGGGTATTGCCGATTTGAAGTTCAAACGTTGGGCTCTCGCACTGTGGCTCAGTCCTTGTATTTGACTACGCGGCGGTCCCATGAGAAAGGATTGCTTTGTTGAGAAATCGATTGGTCCAATTTGTGACGTCCAGCTGCGTGAGCTGGACGTCGTCTAACTCCTCCCAAGTTCGGTCTGCAGCTCCGTTCGCAGCTCCATCAGTAAGTTCCCCAGCATGTTCTTGCCGGTTCCATCGCCGCAGTCCGCCCAATAGTCGTCATTGAGCGTATGCTCGATTAGTAATGCATCACACGTATTAATTAATCAGCAGCGCTTGCAACTCTTAATGCTGTGTGAACTGTGCGCGCAACGCCTTTCGCATGACATCATCTCTCATTTGCTCCCATTCCGGACGAAGTGGCCGTCCCCGGTCGCGGCCGATCCTTGTCGCGGCCGACGGCGAGGCCGCCAAGCGGACTTTTTGTTCGTGCCTCGTGCCCGCAAACTTTTGGGCCTGAAAGTAATGCTCGCTTGTAGGCCAGATTTTCCCGTGCAAAACAACGGAGAAGGGCGCGAAATTAGAGAATTCGCCAAAAGGACTATTAACGTGGTAGAACTTGATTCTATGAGTCATCGCTCGCGGCCTTTGCATGCCCACCAGCTGCGTCTCGTTCTCAACTGGTTTCAGGTGTCCCGGGTTACCCTTGCAAGAGCCGCGCGTCCAACACACACACAAGATCGATCATCATCTTGGCAATCTCATAGCGAACATGGTCAGGTTCGTATTGCATTGTCCCCTCCGCCCACGCTCGGGACAAGTCGTCGAGCGACGCCGCAAGATCGGCGAGGGCGTTCACCACGATCCCCTGCGAACATCTACGGACTTGCATGGGTAAGTATGCGTGATTGACAGGAAGTGGTTGCCTCCTTGGTGGGTAAATCCTCATTTCTGGCTCAAGAACGTCGGTCCATGAAGTCCAGCTCGGCGAGCTGGTCCTCATGATGGGAGCCGTTCGTAAATGCAAGTTACTCGATAGGTTGCGAATGCACTTATGCTCTATTGGTCAGCAGTGGGGCAGTGCGCTGACTCGGAATGCCTCTATTCGGAGAGTCCATCCATAGCGGGCAATGCTTCGCGTTCATGAAGAGCTGTTCTTTATGAATG
>BQJS01000007.1 GCA_021604825.1 Phycisphaerae bacterium
CGGTGGTTGAAGGCTCCAAGCGGGGACGCACGATCGGGTTTCCCACGGCCAACTTGGCGATTGCGGATCAAATCATCCCAGCCGACGGCGTCTATGCGGGAAGCGTTTTGATTGACGGATCGAATCGAAAGTGCGCGATCAGTATCGGCAGCACGCCCACTTTTGACGGGCACATCCAGCAAGTTGAGGCGTACGTGCTTGACTACGATGGCGACCTTTACGGCCAAACCTTGAAACTCGAATTCATCGAACACGTTCGCGGACAAACCAAGTTTTCGTCGATCGATGCCCTGGTGTCGCAGATCACCGCTGACGTCGAGTTCGTTCGCAACCTCCCGTACTGATTGATCGCGCAGGATCGGTGCAGGCACTAAAAGATTTGCGCACAAGAGATGCGATCAAACAAATGGAAACTCCTGACAACAATATCAGTCAAGCAGAGGACTACGCAGCAGCAACGCAATTGCTGATGTCTTGGAAATGCCCGCTCTTATTGAGTCATGCCAATCCGGATGGAGACGCCTTGGGGTGCATTGTTGGATTGAAGACGATGCTCAAGTCGCAAGGTCGCGAAAGCATAGCGGCTGTTTATCAAGATCCCTCGCAGCATCAGCGTAGTCTCACCGGTGTCGACGACGTCCATGTATTAAGCGGCGATGATGATCCGGTGTTTTCAAAGATTGATGGTGTTGTGGTCATGGATACGTGTGCGATTGCACAGTTGACGCCCGTCGCAGAATGGCTTCGGGCAAAAAGTGTTCCGCGGATTGCCCTCGATCATCATAGTACCCGCGATTTGCCAGCCGACTTGTATTTGATTGATACCACCGCGTCGTCGGCGACGCTCATACTATACCGCTGGGCCAAGAGTGCTGGCTGGGATATTTCAAACCAAGCCGCACAAGCGATATTCGAAGGCCTCGCGACCGATACCGGTTGGTTCCGATTCAGTAACACGACGCCCGAAGCCCTAAGGGCTGCCGCCGACTTGATTGAGTTGGGCGTCAATCTTGATGAGACCAACCAACGGATATACAACCAGGACCCAGCCTCATTACTACGATTTTCATCGATGGCCATGTCGGGCTTGGAGCTTCACGAAAACGATAGTATCGCATTGCTATGTGTGACTGAAGCGATGACAAAGAAAGCGGGCGTAACTCCGGACGATACTGGCCACGTCGTCAACCACCCGCTATCTGTAGCCTCGGTGGGAGTTTCGGCGCTGCTCGTTGATTGGGGCGATGGTGTTACCAAGTGCAGCTTTCGCAGCAAAGGCGGCGTAGACGTAGCCAAGTTAGCCGCCACCTTCGGCGGAGGCGGCCACGTGCGAGCTGCGGGAGCAAGGATCGAAGCTCCGCTTGATGATGCAAAGAAGATGGTACTTGAGAAAATTAGGAAGCGGAAAGGACTCGCTGCAGAGTAAGAGAGGATTCGTGGGTTGGAAATCGAACCGTCGAGCGTTCAAGTTTGACGCATTAGAATTGGAAGAGCCCCGCAGACGTTTTGTTTGCGGGGCTCTTTTCAAATTCGATCGGCTGGCTGAAAATGGCTAACGCTACTAAAGGCTAGCGGCGTTTGGCCTTCTTTTTCTTTTTCGCCTTTTTCTTCGGTGATTTCTTTGCTGATTTTTTCTTGGCGGCTTTCTTCTTGGTCGCCTTTTTCTTTGTCACTTTCTTTTTGGCGGATTTCTTTTTAGTGGTCTTCTTCTTCGCCGTTTTCTTTTTCGGAGCGGCTTTTTTCTTCTTGGTTGCCTTCTGCTTGGTTGATTTCTTGCTGGTGGTGGCTTTTGCTTTGGCTGGTAATTTCTTGCGTGGTTTCTTGGAGGTGGATTCCTCTTCGATCACCACTTGGGCAGCTGCGAGCCTTGCGACTGGGACGCGGTAGGGGCTACATGACACGTAGTCCATTCCGACACGATGGCAGAAGTACACGGACTCGGGGTCGCCGCCATGTTCGCCGCAGATCCCGATCTTCAATTTTGGCTTGGTGCTGCGACCTTTTTCAATACCCCACTTCACGAGCATGCCCACACCGTCCTGATCGAGCGATTGGAATGGGTCGTCGGGGAAGATGCCGGCTTTGGCCGAGTCTACGTAATCGGGAAGGAATCGTCCGGCGTCGTCGCGGCTTAGTCCCATCGTGGTCTGCGTCAGGTCGTTGGTTCCGAAGCTGAAGAAGTCCGCCACCTCAGCGATGCGATCGCCCAAGAGCGCTGCACGTGGGGTTTCGATCATCGTACCGACCATATAGTTCAGCGAGACACCCTCGCCGGCCAAAATCGCATCGGCGGTCGCTTTGGTGCGTTCGGTCAGGATTCTCAACTCGACCGGGTCGATGGTTAACGGAATCATGATTTCGGGGAGTACCTTGATGCCCCGACGTTTGGAGTTGATAGCGGCTTCGATGATCGCCCGCACCTGCATCTCAAGGATTTCGGGATAGGTGATCGCCAATCGACACCCACGATGACCAAGCATCGGATTGGATTCGTGAAGTTGTTCGGTGCGTTGCTCGATGAAGGCGCGGCTTACGCCAGTATGCGACGCAAGTCGATCGACGTCAGCCGACGTGTTCGGGAGGAACTCATGCAATGGCGGATCGACCAAGCGAATGGTCACTGGGAAGCCGTTCATCGCCTCGAATATTCCTTCGAAGTCGCCGCGCTGGAAGGGCAGCAATTTGTCGAGGGCGGTGCGTCGTGATTCCTCGTTGTCGGCAACGATCATTTCCTGAATCGCCAATCGACGCTCTTCGGTTTCAAAGAACATGTGCTCGGTGCGACACAGACCGATGCCTTCGGCGCCCAGTGAGATGGCCTTGCTCGAATCTTCTGGTGTATCCGCGTTGGTGCGGACGCCGAGTTTGCGGCGTTGGTCGCACCATTTCATCAGTTCGTCGTATTCCTTCGGTGCCGATGGGGGAACCAATTTGAATTGGTCTTGGTAGATCGTTCCGGTCGAACCGTCGAGTGTGATGAAATCGCCCGCCGACAGCGTAGTGCCATTCATTGACATTTTCTTGGCGGCGTAATCGATCTGCAGTTTCTCGCAGCCAACGATGCAGCACTTGCCCCAACCGCGAGCGACGACGGCTGCGTGGGAGGTCTTGCCGCCCGTTGCGGTGAGGATGCCCTGCGACGCGTGCATGCCGCCAACATCTTCGGGCGACGTTTCTTTGCGAACCAGGATGACTTTGCTTCCGCCGGCTGCATGCTCTTCAGCCTCCGCTGCGGTGAAGCAAATGCGTCCGCAAGCCGCGCCGGGTACTGCGTTGATGCCCGTGCCCATTTCTTTGGACTGCAATTCGGACGCGCTGATGTCCGGGTCGATGACCGGATAGAAGAGTCGCTCGATGTCCGCGCCGGTAATGCGGGCGATGGCGGCGTCCTTCGTGATGACAGGCTTGGCAGCCAACTTCGCGTAACGCTTGGGCAGGTATTTCTTGCGGACGAGGCGGTTGACTTCGTGGCGGCTGAGCGTGGGCTTGGTGGCCTGCTCAACTGCGATTCTAAAGGCTGCCCCTGGGCTACGCTTGCCGTTGCGACATTGCAGCATGTAAAGCTTGTTGCGTTCGATCGTGAACTCAAGGTCCTGCATGTCCTTGTAGTGAAGCTCGAGCATGACGCGAACGGCTTCAAGTTGTTCGTATGCTTCGGGCATGACGTTGCGCAACTCGCTTAAGCGGACCGGTGTCCGCACGCCAGCCACGACGTCTTCACCCTGCGCGTTGATCAGCAGGTCGCCGTAGAATGTGTTTTCGCCGGTGCTGGGGTCGCGGGTGAAGCACACGCCCGTTCCGCAATCGTCACCCATGTTGCCGAAGACCATCTGGCAAATATTGACGGCCGTCCCACCCAGTCCGGTGATGCGTTCGACTTGGCGATAGGTGATCGCCTTGTCAGCCATCCAACTATCGAAGACCGCGTTGATCGCGCCTTTTAATTGCTCGAACGGATTCTGTGGAAATTTTTCGCCCGCACCGCGTTCGTAAATTCCCTTGAATTCACTGATGATTTTTTCGAGCTCGGATTCGTTGAGTTCCGTATCAAGCACCGATTCATGCTGCGGTTTTCCGATTCGCTGGCGGGTTTGGTTGTCTTTGACGCTGTCGAAGGCTTCGTCGAAAATTTCTCGGTTGATTCCTTTTGCCGTCGCGCCAAACATCATAATGAAACGTCGGTATGCATCGAGTGCGAATCGGCGGTTGGACGACGCCTTGGCCAACCCTTCGACAGACTCGTCGTTGAGGCCAAGGTTGAGGATCGTTTCCATCATGCCAGGCATGGAGACTGCGGCTCCGGAGCGTACGGAAACGAGCAATGGGTTTTTCTTGTCGCCCAGTTTCTTTTTGCAAGCCCTCTCGAGCTTGCGCAAATTGTCTTTGACTTGTTGCTCCAGACCGACGGGCCAACGATTGCCGCGCTTTGTAAACTCGGCGCATGCCTCGGTCGTGATGGTATAGCCAGCCGGTACAGGCAGGCCGATGCGCGTCATTTCCGCGAGACCGGCACCCTTTCCGCCCAGGAGTTGTTTTTGCGTTCCGTCGCCTTCGGTCTTGTTTCCACCGAAGAAATACACCCACTTTGTCTTCTTGGCCATCGCCATGCTCTCCAAAATAACAGCCTCACTTGCAATCGCGCGCCACTATAGATGGCGGGTATTTGGTGTCAACGAGGATTCCATCGATCGGTGGCGGCGCGGTGGGCGACTCGCGCACCTTGGCGCTGTCATGTGTGCAGATTAGACTTAGACGACTTGTTAGAAGAATCGGCTTGTGAGTTTTTAAGTCGCAGCCATCAAGTCCGTTGCGCAACCGCAGACGTGGTTCGATCCATCTTGCGTTGGGCGATATGGGCGATGTCCACGAGCGGCGCGATGAACGCTGCATGAAACTGTTTCCACACAAACATTGAAAACGAAGCGATTGAATGGCACGCAAGAAAAAGAAACTTGGTGAGATCCTGCTCGGGTGGGGCATCGTTGACGAAAACGCGATTGCCCAAGCGCTTGAGTATGGCATGCAGAACGGTAAGCGCATCGGTGAGGCGCTGATTGAACTGGAGCTGTGCGAAGAAGAACCGGTGATCAAAGCGCTGGCTTCGCAGTTGGGGCTTGAGTTCATCGACCTCGACAAGTTTGTCATTCCGAGGGAGGCGTTCCAACTCATTCCCCCCAAGATCGTTCGCAAGCATCTGGTGCTGCCCATTGGGGAAGAGGGTGACAAGCTCAAGGTCATCATCACCGATCCACTCGATTTGGATACCTTCGACTTGCTGAAGTTTCACTTGGGCAAGGAGCTTATTCCACATCTCGCGCCCGAGGGTCGAGTCCGCAAGTTCATCGACGAGATGCTGAGCAAGATGACGGACGATCTGTCGCAGTCGATGGCCAGTATCGACGCCAGTATCAACCAAGCCAGTATCGACCTCGCCGAAGCCAATGGGGCAAAGGCAAAAAAGAAAGACGATGAAGAAGACGGTGACGCGCCGATCATTCGGCTGCTCAACCACATCATCGGTGAAGCGGTCCGGGCGCGGGCGAGCGATATTCATATTGAACCGATGACCGACCGGGTGCGGGTGCGCTATCGCATCGACGGTGTGTGCCACATTCGCGACGACATTCCCAAGAACATCCAAAATGCAGTGATGACCCGAATGAAGATTATTTCGGGGATGGACATCGCCGAAAAGCGCATTCCGCAGGACGGCCGAATCAAGATGAAATTCGCCGGTAATCGGATCGACTTTCGCGTGAGTTGCTGTCCGACGTATCACGGTGAAAGCACGGTACTTCGTATTTTGCGCCCCGAGTCGGCGAGCGTGGGTGTGTCGGCGCTGGGGTTTGGCGAAGAGGACTACGAGGCGTTTCTACGCATTATTCGTAGGCCCAACGGCATTTTCCTGGTAACCGGGCCCACGGGTTCCGGAAAGACCACCACGCTGTATTCAGCCCTTCAGGAACTCAACCGGCCGGACAAGAAAATTATCACGGCAGAAGACCCGGTCGAATACAACTTCGCAGGCATGAACCAATGTCAGGTGCGAGAAGACATTGGCATGACGTTTGGCATCATTCTTCGCGCCATGCTTCGTCAGGCACCGAACATTATTCTGGTTGGTGAAATTCGAGACCGCGAGGTGGGTGATGTCGCGATTCAGGCGGCGCTCACCGGTCACCTCGTCTTTAGCACGTTGCATACGAACGACGCTCCTTCTGCGATCACGCGATTGATCGACATGGGGATCAAGCCGTTCTTGGTGGCGAGTTCAATTCAAGCGATTCTTGCCCAGCGCTTGATCCGGACGGTTTGCAAAGAGTGCAAGGTCGAGGACACCAAGCCCGACAAATTCAAACTCAAACTGCTCGGCTTTACCGATGAAGAATTGACCGGGGCTACGATCAGCAAAGGGGCTGGTTGCAACCGTTGTGGTGGAACCGGTTACCACGGTCGCTTGGGTATTTTTGAAATGTTGCAACTCAACAATGAAATTCGCGAGCTGGCGTTTAACCGTGCGCCCGCTGGCCAGTTGCGAAAAGCCGCGCTTGCATCGGGCATGCGTTCTTTGCGCGACGACGGAAAAATGAAGATCCTCAAGGGTATTACGACGCCTGAAGAAGTGCTGCGCGTCGCGCAGTCTGAAACGTTGGTGCAGTCGGACTTGGATGAAGACGAAGCCGCCTAGAAATACTAACATTTGCACGCGCGAATGTGCGCTTGAGCAGATAGCAAGATAAGGTCACCAATATGTCGGATCGCAAGATACCTCCCATCGAACAACTCCGTGGGCGCCAGTTGGGCAGAATCCTCATAAAAATGGGGAAAATCCGCCGCGCCGAAGTTCATGAGGCCCTCAAACTTCAAAAGGAACGTCGTCGTCCGATCGGGGCTATTCTTGTCGAGTTGGCCCACATCACGGAAGAAGATCTCAACATCGCGCTGGCCGCCCAGGTTGGGATGGAAATGACCAACCTTGGTGGGATGGATATTCCCGCCGAGATCATCGCGCTGGTCCCGCAACAGATGGCTGCGACCTATCGCGTGATTCCGTTTGACTTCGATCCGGGTACGAACCGCCTTTCGGTCGCGATGGCCTCGCCGGACAATTTCCACGCCACCGACGACATGCAGACGTTGCTTGGATTCAAGATCCAAGCATTCATTTGCACGGAAGCCGAAGTCCAAACAGCGCTCGATCGCTATTACCCAGAGGGTGGCGGCGAATCGATGAGCGGTTTGATCGATGAGATTTCCGGCGATGAAGATTTGGCCAAGTTTGAAGGGCGTGGCGAGAGCATCGACCTTGAAGACCTTAAGGAGATGGCCGACTCCAATCCGGTCAAGCGCTTGCTCAACCTTGTGCTGCTTCAGGCCATTCGCGACAAAGCATCCGACATTCACTTTGAACCGTTTGAAGATGAATTCAAGATGCGCTATCGCATCGACGGCGTGTTGTACGACATGGTTCCGCCGCCCAAACACATCGCGGCTGCCATCGCGTCGCGCGTGAAGGTTTTGGCAAATCTCGATATCGCTGAGCGAAGAGTTCCGCAGGACGGTCGTATTGAATTGCAGATGCATGGTAACCCGATCGATCTGCGTGTCTCGATCTTGCCGACGATGTTTGGCGAGAGCGTCGTCATGCGTGTTCTGGATCGGGCGAACGTCCAGCTAGATCTCGACCGAATCGGTTTGCGGGACGATGACCTTCTGGTGTTCAATCAACTCATTCGCAAACCCAACGGGATCGTGGTCAATACGGGCCCGACCGGTTCGGGTAAGACGACGACGCTTTATGCAGCGCTCAATTCCCTAAACGACCCCGAGACAAAAATCCTGACGGCTGAGGATCCGGTCGAATACGATATTGATGGGTTGTGCCAGGTGCAGGTTCGCCCGGACGTGGGCTTGACGTTCGGAAAAGCGCTGCGGAGTTTCCTGCGTCAGGACCCGGATGTGATCCTGGTGGGTGAGGTTCGCGACCTTGAAACCGCCCAAATCAGCGTTCAAGCCTCGTTGACGGGACACCTGGTATTCACCACGCTTCACACGAACGACGCCCCGTCTTCAATTGCCCGACTGCTGGATCTCGGTTTGGACAGCTTCTTGATTACAGCCACACTTGAAGCCGTCGTGGCTCAGCGGCTTTGTCGTAAGATCTGTGCCAATTGCAAGACTGAGTTCACGCCGTCGGAAGAGATGTTGATGGAGTTGGCGATTACGCCTGACGACATCGGTGATCAGCCGTTCTATTACGGTCGCGGTTGTGATTATTGTAATAACACGGGTTATCGCGGTCGGCTTGGGATTTTCGAGATCATGGTTCTCGATGATCACCTTCGCGAGCTCATCATGCGTCATGCTTCGTCGAACCTGCTGCGTCAGGAAGCGATCAAGCGAGGCATGAGGACCCTCCGAGAGAGTGGGTTGAAGGCGATTTTTGACGGTCAAACGACAATCGAAGAAGTGGTGAAGGAAACGCTCTTCGACGAGAATTAGCGGCCGACACAATCCCGCAACCGTAACGACTGTTCTTTTCCGTAGTCGTCTGTGCGGGGCTGGCTTTGGCATCAATATTTATTCTGCCCGGCGAGCATCAAGATAATCGGATCCATTGGTTGAGGTGAGTACGATGGGTGTATTTCAATACGAAGCAATGAACCAAGCCGGTCAGGAGGTCAAGGACAACATTGACGCCTCCAGCGCCGAAGATGCCCTCGAAAAGATTCGCAATCTGGGCCTCTTTCCCACCCGTATCCGCGAGAAAGGCGGACGCAAGAAAGGCGGGGCAGCTGGAAAGAAGAAAAAAGGCGGATCGATCACGATCGGTAAGGCTCCGGTTAAGCGCGTCACGCAGTTCACCCGACAGCTGGCGACGCTCCAAGATGCCGGCCTGCCGATTCTTAGAAGCCTCGGAATTCTCGCCGAACAGCAAAAACCAGGACCGCTCAAGAATGCGTTGACCGACGTCGCGGAAGACGTTGAAGGCGGGGCGACATTGTCTGAGGCGATGGCCAAGCATCCCAAAGCCTTTAACCGCTTGTACGTGAACATGGTAGCCGCGGGCGAAACGGGTGGTGTGTTGGACGTGATCCTGGTTCGTTTGGCTGAGTTCATGGAAAAGGCCCAACGTCTCAAAGCCAAGATCAAGGGTGCCATGATCTACCCGTCGGTGGTCATCACCTTTGCCGTCGGTATCGTCACGATGATCATGATCGTCGTGGTGCCAAAGTTCGAGGAGATTTTCAAGGACTTTGACACAGCCTTACCCGGGGCAACGGTGTTGCTGATTAATACGAGCAAGTGGTTTGTCGAGGGCATGCCTCCCGGTTGGTTGGTGGTGCTGCTCACGCCGCTCGCCATCTATATTTTCCTTAAGCTGCTAAACCAATCGAAGGGTGGGCGTTTCGCCAAAGACTCGGTGATTGTGAGGTTGCCAATTGCTGGAGGCATTTCGAGCAAGTCATCGATCGCTCGGTTTTGCCGGACGTTGGGTACGTTGGTGACCGCAGGTGTGCCTATTCTTGAAGCGATTAACATCACCAAAGAGACCGCCGGTAACGAAGTTTACGCACGGGCCCTTGAGAAGGTGCACGACTCGATTCGCGAGGGTGACACCTTTGCGGATCCGCTGCGGGCGGCCAAGGTTTGCGACGGCATCGTCGTTAACATGATTGCAGTCGGTGAGGAAACGGGTGAGTTGGACAAGATGTTGCTGCGAATCGCGGATAACTACGACGATGAAGTCGAGGTCGCGGTGAGTGCATTGATTTCGTTGCTCGAGCCGATCATGGTGGCGGTTCTCGGTGTGATCGTCGGTTTCATCGTCATCGCGCTGTTTTTGCCGCTGGTTTCGCTGATTCAGTCGATGTCGGGTGGCTAAAATCGAGTAGTTGGATTTGAATACAAACAACAGCAGAGATTTCAAACAAGCCGGCAAGTGAGATATGACATGAAGACCATGGCGCGAAAAAACAAGAACGCATTCACGTTAATCGAATTGCTGGTGGTGGTTTCGATCATCGCGTTGCTGATTAGTATTGCCTTGCCGTCGTTCAGCAGAGCGAAAGTGCAAGCGAAGGTTGTAGACAGCCGGCAATTGATCAGCAATCTGGAAGCCGGAATCGAATCGTACAGGGCTGAGCGGGCGCTGGGCGGGCGCGTTCCCCCTTCGTCAAGTGACGCAGATCCCAACATCGGTGACGTAGGATTTAATACATACATCGATCCATTGGACAATTCCGGCGAAGTGATTCCGTCAACAGGGGCTGCTCTTTTGGTCTTAGCGCTTGTCGGTCCCGACAACAATGGAACGGCAGGGTTCCGCCCGGACGCAAGTCACCCGGACGGATCAAAGGCCACATGGGCGGACTCGATCGGAGGGACAGGATCGGGTGGTCTTTACGACACGAATAATGGCAATTCAGGCACGCGTGTGACGCCTGCCCCACGCTACGGGCCTTATGCTGGTGCGTCGGCTATGAAACGTGTTTCGTCAATCCAAGAAATCAAGAAAAACGGGTTTCGTGCCCCGAATTTTGACGAACACCAACGTGAGCAGAAGGTGTTTGCAGATCTGTTCGATAGCCCAATACTTTACTTCAGAGCCAGAAAAGCCGCCCGTCAGATGGTGACCGGTGGTGGCAGTGTGGGGATTTACGACCATATTGACAATGCCCCGCTGACAACCTTCGTGGATTCAGAACACCGTATCGCATTGGCCGGTAATGGCACATATGCGAATCCGCCCAACACGTTTGATTCGTTTATCATCGATCGCAAGGCGTCGGGCTGTGATGAGAGCAATCCAGCCGTGTGCTTGCGAGCCATTCCATATCGTCCTCAGGACTTTCTCTTGATTTCTGCAGGTCCCGATGGGAAATGGGGCACCAAAGATGATGTGACCAACTGGAAGTGATATCGATCATGACGAGATCATCTCGCAACAGTCATTTTGGTTCGTATCGCCACAGCGGTTTCACCTTGATTGAAATCTTGGTTGTGGTTGCGGTCCTTACCATATTGATCGGTATGGCGTTTCGTGGTGCGACGGCGATGACCGAATCGGCAAAGATCCGTGAGACCGAAGGTTTGTTCTTGGCGCTCACGCAGGCCATCGATGCCTACAAGCTGGAAGTGAAACAAAGTCGAGCCGCAGGCGGGAAAGTCGCGGCGCTCTACAATGGGGCTCCGCCGGATGATCTGCGAGTCTTTACGCTAGCCGGTGTGAATCTGGGCGGCACCCAAGTATCGTTGGTCAACGGGAGTCCAATTGTTCCCAATGTCGTCGAGCCAAGAGACCCAGCCGCTGGTTCACTGACCGACCCCGGGCTTCGAAGACACGGCGATGTGCGGGCCATGGTGTTGGCCATGCGTCTTCGTTCACCCAAAGCCAGCGAAATCCTCGATGGAATCAACGAAAAATATCGCGTCAATGAAGGGAATCTGCATTTTAATCCGAACGATGGGACCGACAGCATCCCGTTGATTCACTATGTGGACGCTTGGGGTACACCGATCGAATATTTTTCCGTCTACACGTCAGATGTCTCACCTGACCCACGTGAACGAACCGCCTTCGCGATGGTTCACAACAGCAACGTCGAGCCGGTTCTGGTGTCGTATGGTCCCAATGGTCCTGACCAATTTTCCGGCGACTTTTTTGGCGACCCATCATTCGGCGACACGAGCGTGATCTCGGATTTCAACGCGGGCTGCGCGAACTGCACCGCCGGTAAGATCGATAGCGAACTAAATCAAGACAATGTTTACTCGTCCGATGCGCTCAAGGATCGGATGAAATAGTAGATGTTGCGATACGCGGATCGTAGTGCCGATTCGAGAGGGAGCCTCAAAGCATGTTGTTTCAAGCGCGTTCATTTCGGTGGCGGCAACGTTCACGCATATCGCGTGCGCGCGCATTCACGCTCATCGAATTGATCGTAGTCATCGCGATTATAGGTATCTTGTCGGCGCTGGTGGTTCCCGGTGCGTCGAGTCTGTGGTCGCAGCGCAACGAAGCCGCCTCAGCCAACTTGATCCGCGGGCTGCTGCAGAGCGTTCGGACGCAGGCCATCCGCTATGGCGAGCGCGGACTGTTCTTCTATGTCGATCGCGATGGGACGCAGCGAATTGCCTTCATCGAATCCGACCCGTCGCGCGGCGGAGCCAATGCCCGCGATCAGGTTGATTGTGACGATGCTTCGCAACCCATTGACTGCGTAACCCCGTCCGATGCCGTAAATCGCTTTCATGTGATGGATCAGCAGGTCTATTCGGTCCCGGCTCCGTTTCGCGTGGCACCGAAGTGGGCATTGATCGCCCCTTCGCCACCGGGTCCAACTCCGTTTCCCGAAAACTCTGATTCCAGTGCGGCGTGGCCCATGCAACTTGCGTATGAGCGGTTCTTCATTCAAGCCCGTGGGCGTGAAACACCGCAATATCATCGCAACTTTTTTTCGGTGGTCTTCGATTCGTCGGGCCAATTGATCGTGGGGCGAGATGTGCTCGTTCACGATGTTGACTCCGATGGCGATGGGCTGGGAGATCGCACCCGTTTGAACATTGGAAATCCCAATAAATGGTGGGACAGAACCGGTGACGATCCGTCCGTCGTCGGGAATCTTTTCGACATTGTCGTGTTAGATGATGGTGCCGCCGCCAACTTTATCAGCGTTGACGGACTCGTGGTGTACGACGATGCTGACATTGAAGGCCTTGATGGGGCCTCCATTCAATTGGTGATGGGACGCGACGGGCAGTCGCTTTTCGTGAGCCGCTACACTGGCGAAGTCATTTTCGGACCCAAGGGTGGCTGATGCGTATTTGGACGAATGACATTTTGGGGCACAGAATACCCTCGGTAAAACGTCAGGCGTTCTCGATGACGGAGATGGTCTTTGCCATTTTCATCCTCGGACTCGGGTTGCTGTTCACGTCGAGCATGTTTCCGATTGCCTGGTACAAAGCCCGCGAAGTCGCGGAAGTCACCACCACCCAATCATGTGTAGCCGCCGGCCGCGATACGTTCATGCGCGTTGCGAGGGTCAATAATTGGGAAGATCTGGAGCCTGATCCGCCTCCGCCGATTCAAAAATTGCCTGCGACTTCCCTTTTTCCGCATGACTGGTATCCCCTTTTTCTGGGCGATGCGCAGGTTCCTATGGGGTACCCAAATTCCAGGGTGCATGCGCTGAACTTTGGAAACTTCCTTGCGAATCCCAGGTTTGGAGTTGAAGAAGAAGACGATTTATCCAACAGCGGTGACCCTATCGCCGTTAGCGACCATGGTTGGCGTTTGAACGATCAGTTGGTCCATCGATTTGCCGATTCGTTTATGATTCAAAAACTCGCCGAGCCTGATTCTGAGGAGGATCCGGTCTACGTTTCGACTGTTCGTCCGGGCGAAAGGCTTGTGCCTCCCATGAAGGAGCCACCTGCTGTTGGCGATCCGAACTATGACAAGAAGCAAGCACTTTGGGCCGAACAGTTTGCGGGGCGTCGCTATTGTTGGTCGGCGCTTTTTCGGTTCAGTGAGATTTATGGACCTGATCCAGATTCCGATCCCAACAACAAGTTTGATTCGGAAGATCCCTTTCCCCTGCAAAACAATCTCAACGCTGATGAGATCGAGAAGAAACTCGGCGCACGCCGAACGCTGACTGTCTACACGGTCTCGCTAAAGCGACCTGATAACGCCCGCTATGCACGGCAAGAAGGCATCGTTGGCAACGGAAATACCGCGAGTTGGGATTCCAGTAAGCAGATGGATCATCCAAGGGCGCTTGCGAGCGATCATGACGTTTTGATTCCAACCCCATGGCGCTTTAAGGCTTCGCTTGTTTCGATTCCAGCTTTCCAAGGCGTACCAAGTGGGATCCCTTCTGAGATTCGCGTCACTGATACGGTGTTGGCCGAGATGCTGGTTTCGCAAACGGTCTTGATCGACGATCGCAATGGACAGATCTATCGCATCACGCAGCGTCGAACATCGTCAACTGATCCCGCAACGGTTGTTCTCGTGTTGGATAAAGAATACACCTCCAAGGATGTTTATGGCCCAGCCTACGTACCATTTCCCGACAACGAAGATGACGCTGAGAGGAATTGGCTAAATGAGTGGGAATGGGAAAAACGAAATTGCGACGCGGACAAAACGCTGTGTGACAATTCAGGTGCAAGCGAAACTGAGCTTGCGGATCGTTACTACTGGGTCTTCCCGCCGCCGGTTGAATCGGAGCGGGCTGCCAATGGCGTACCAATATTTGCTGGGTCACCGCCAGTCGTTGACATTGAAACCCGCCAGGTGGTTTTAAAGCCCCGCAGTTAACAATCGGCGCGGTTGTTTGTCGGTATGACCACACAGCATTTGTCCATGAGTCTGCTGAATACTCTAAAGGTAAAGTGATGGGACCTGCTTTTGCGACAATCAGGAATTCACCTTCGGTAAAGCACGCACGGATGGTTGCACATCGTGCTGCGTTCACGATGGTGGAGTTGGTTGTGTCGGTAGGTGTCTTGGCCATCATGCTGGTGATGACCGGTGCGATCTTTACGCTCACGCTAAAATCCTCGGGCGAAGCCAATGCCGTCATCGAAGTCAGCCAAGCCGCCCGCGCCCTTGAAGCCCAACTGATCGAAGACCTCAAGTACGTGCAGCCCCATCAAACGATCATGGTGATTCAGGGCAATCCGATCTTGGCTTATCAAACATTGGACGACAATGAAGCCGACGACGACGGTGACCCAAGGACGCCCATTCGACGCGATCCGTCACGCGAAGTCATCGACGAGGCCTCCGGAGAATTGCGTGCAGAAATGCCTCGCGCAGACGTGCTGATGTTCTTCACTGCCCGTCCGGGCAAGAGCTATCGCAATCCCTCGATTTCCGGGCGGATGCAGCAAGTCGTCTACGGCCACGCGGAATTGGGAGTTTGGAACAAGGACGGGACTTGGCAACTTGATCCCAACGATCCAAACAACTACAGGCGTTTTCCAACTTGGACTGACCAGAATCCGATCCCGGATTCAAATCAACCTGCCAACCCATTCGCACCAATCAACGTGCCGGAAAGAGAGGCTTTTCTGAAGAACTTCCCGCCGGCGCGCGAATGGCACTTGGCAAGGCGCAGTGTCTTGGTCTTGGATCGATTGGGGGTTCCTGTTCCCGCAAACTCTTTTAATGATTCCGGGCAATATCAAGCCGGCAATGACGACGATCCTGATTTCTCAGTGGTTTCAAGAGTGAATTTTGTTCGTGATGGACGGCATGATTACGTCGTCAATAGGTTGCCGATTGATATTACTACGGGGCCGAAAAACAACTCAAGTACTTCATTCCGGTATGGTGATTTCATCCAGAAAATGACGCCATATCCTGATCCGACAGTCATTACCGGGCCGGGTATTGGACACGAAGTATCAATAGACTCCGACGATTGCTGCGATCAGCCTGGAGCATACGAAGATCAATTCTTCAACGAGGGCCTCGTAGGCGTCGAACCCGATCCGACTGAATTTCGTCATTGGATCGTTCCATGGTTTGCGAGATCTCAGATGGACCCCAATCCACCGCTGGAGCAATCGAAGCGATTGGGACACTACTTCCTACCGAATTGCGCGGGGTTCAAAGTTGAGTGGGCGCTGACTTCGGAGATTCCAGAAGTCAACGAGTGTCTTGACTTGTTCGACGATACAATATGGGTTGATCCGGCTGACCTTGGTGCCACGACTGCGTTGATTCATGGCAAGATCAATGACATGCTGGAACGGATCAAGAATAACGAAGAAGGTTACAGGCCAGGCCCACCCGGTGGTCCGGGCGAAGTGTTCTTTGAAAAATACAAAGAGTGTAATCTTTCGGATAAGCCCCTTGGATTGATTTTATCTGCGCTGGCTCGTGATACGGGGTCTGCCGCACCAATGGCTGTCTTTCAGGAGGCGGGCAACTTTCTTCCAGAATTGGATTCACTGACGCCCGATCCGCAACTCGGAAGACGTTTCGATTCCGATATCGTCGGGACGAACCATCT
Organism: Phycisphaerae bacterium; assembly: GCA_021604825.1. Next base: position 16,035 of record BQJS01000007.1, read on the forward strand.
TTTCTACGCGAAGAATCCTGACCCCAAGGGTGAGAGTCCTTTGGGGCCTCCGTTTTCGGATATGTTGACCGACCCCTTCTTCCCTTCGGCGCTTCGCATTACGGTCGATCTCTTTGACAGTGCGAACCGGTTGGAGCGGCCCATCCGCCATGTGATGATCATTCCTGTTGGCCAGTAGTCTTTCCCTTATTCATCACAACCCACGCATCGCCAGCAATTGACTTCGCGGTCGCGTCGTTGGCTAGATCCGTTATGATACGCCCGTGTGTGGACCATCAAGCGGCGCGTTTTCTTCATCTGCAATCACGAACGAAGGAAAAGTCTTAGGAGTTGGGGGGTTGTGATTTGCGCCCGCAGCGGTTCGGATTGTGATCCTGTGCCCGATGTGTTGATTTTTGGCCAATCATGGCGACATTATGGACATCTCTAAGACCGATAACTTTTTCGATGTCGGCGTTTTCAGGGCTTTGAGCACGGGACTAGACATTTACCGAATGCGATAATACGGGTGGCCAACACGCCCTGATTGGCTCGAAGAGAGAGAAGTCGTGAAGGGCGGCCTGGGGGGGCGGAAAGAGCGGCTTGATGGCGGTTGTCGCACGCGGAGCGATGTTGGCTCAAACGGTGGCTGTCGGCAGGTGGTACCGGGGGGACGGGAGATTGATCCGCAGGATTCCGTTTGGATAACTCCGATGAAGTTGGCGGATCGACTTGGCGCATAACCCGGCATTGAACATCGCGACGCGTTGGCGAAAGGGGGCAGCCCCTAAGCAAAGGCGGTTCGCCCCAGAACGGCTGGCGACAGAACAGCCCGCGATCGTTTGACATTCGATGGCTAATTTGTGCGATGGCCAATCTGTGATTGCGGTGTGCGAATGGTGAAGTTGAAGTGTGGCGCTGATTTGCGCTGAAGCAGTTGGAAACAGCCGCAGTTGGAATTGGCAGTTGAGAGCAGGCAAGATGAATCACGAATCATCCAATCAGTTGATCGCAAAGACGCCGGCCAACCGGTCCCGACGTTCGGGTGTCGTGTTGATCATGGTCGTCGCGGTGCTCGCGATCTTGTTCGTGTCTGGTGCGGCGCTGCTGACGACGGTGACGTTTGAAACCAAGACCCTCGATGTGGTTCGCGAAGTTCGTGAAAACGAGGTGATGGTTACCACGATTGAGCAGGAAGTGTGGGAAATCCTCCGCGACGGATTTTTGAATGACGACGGAATTCCATACAGCGCCGAATCGGGCGACGTGATCGATTCCAACGATCCCAAAAGACGATACGTAAATCCGACGAACGGCGAGATTCCTGGCCTTCATTTGATCGATTTGACCGAGCCTGAGGATGATGGAACTGATGCGCGAATTTCGTTCTATAGTAATTTCGATCGCGCGCGCAAGAGGCAGGTTTCGATTGCGATGCCAACACTGGATCCCATGGATGATCCTCTAGACAACGAATACGAGCGATTGTTCCCGATCGTCTTTGATCAATCGCTGGTTGATTTGAATCAGACGCAATACGAGACAGCCGTCAGTCGCGATCCAACCATTGAACCAGAAGCAAGGCCCGCGTACATCCAGGATGCCGACGGAGATGGTATTCCGGATTCATACGCGGTTCGTCTCGATAGCGGGATGCTTCCTCCAAATATCAGAGCCTCCATTGCCGATCGCCTCCGTGACCCCACTACATTGCCAAATGCCAGTGATCCGGATGCGTTGTGGTTGACGCTCAAAGTCGTTGCGCACGGTTCGATGGTGAATCTGAACACGCACATTCCGTATTGCGATGAGCCGAGCATTCCCGGGAATGAGTTTTACTACGATGTATTGGTCGCAAATGCCTTGGGGATTACGGCGGACTTTGATTTGCAAGTCAAGCATACGAATGGCGAAATCAGTCGTTCGTACCTGCCGGAGTCGCATGAATGGGCGCTTCGCAATCGGGGGTTGTTGCTTCCCTTTAGTGCGCCGCAATCGCGATTATTTGCCGAGTTTGGTGCTGAGCTAGTCCAGCCGAATCAGCGATGGTGGCAGTACGATCGGGCGACGATTGACGACTATTCGAACAGCGCCTGGCGACAGAAACTCGATCCCACCTCCGATCCCACGAATGGCTATGACCGTGTGCATTTGCTCACCACGATCAGCCATGACGACAACCTGATTCGTTCAGGCATGAATACAAATGGGGTCGATTGGATTGAAGAGATCAAGCTCGTCAATGACTCTGATGATGGAAATGTGGACCGCAATTTCAATCCGGCGGGCCCGTTTCAGTGGGCAGGGTACCCGCATTTTCTTCGCGGGAACTATGACGATAAGCGTTTGGGCCGCTTGAAGTTTTCGTTTCCGTTCTTCAGCAAGGAGCAAGCCGCCGGAGGTTGGCTTCCGAATGGCCGTACGCTCGATACGCTCGACCAGACAGATACGGCGGTCAATGAACAGGAGAAGATGGACCTCGTTCGTTTGATTCAGGATGCGTTCATGCTTCAGCTGCGCAATCATGCGGAGCAGGTGTCTGGATTCTACTTCAATACAAACGGTGTGGACACGAGCGACCCAATCCAGGTGGCGGCTGACAACAAACGCCTTTCAATCATCGCAGCCGCCTTGACCGCAAACATGTTTGACTTTGTCGACGGCGATGACGTGCCGACCGAGGTCGTGGTGCGCGACTGGAAAACGGGATTGGATGTTCCCAACCTAAAGGTCTACGGCCTCGAACGACAGCCGTATATCACGGAATTGTTAATGGAAGTGCCTCCGATCGTAGGAGGGCCGCCGGTAAATAGTATAGTAGAAGGACAAAGTGTATTCGCGATCGAGCTTTACAATCCCTACGATGTCGCGATCAACTTGTCTGACTTTGAGATTACCGATCTAACGGATGAAGGGGACCATCCGATAAATGTTTACAATTTACCGACAGGCGATGAGAAACTAATACGAATAAGTGGTGTGGATCTTGCCGTTGCTGGCACAATTAATCCCGGACAGTTCATGGTACTCCACGGATACGGTGGGGCGCATAATTCTCCTGGTGAGGTTCAACTGGGAGAATACTTGGTTTTTGATCGTTTCAGTAAGATTGCATTGCAGCGAAAAATGAGCTCGGGAGCAAAGGTCACGGTCGATCAGGTCGATCTGACGAATCTGAAGTTCATTCGCGATCATTCAGATTCAACTTTCGAACTTCAACTAGAGGACGTGCCGGACTTTGGTTCGCCGGATCCACCTGAGAGTTACATGCTCTCCATGCAGCGCGATACAACTGCCAATGCGTGGCGATTTACCGTTCCCAAGTATCGTTATTTTGCTGATGAGTTAACGGGAGCGAGTCCTCACAGTCTCGGAATTCCCAATGTGTGGACGGATTCAAGCATTCGGCCGGTTCACATAGACTTTGCGAATACGGGCGTCATGCGTACGGCATTCCCGACGACGGGGACGATGCTGCTGTTGATGCGACACGCCCATCTGAGTGATCCTGACGTGGGGGCCGATGTGGTTCCGTTCAATCACGTGCATGGCACGATTCTGGCGGAGCAGAGCGGCCTCATCGACAATGGTCGCATGCCGGTCTTTGACGATCCCGGTACGTATCGCGTGCGACCTTCGGTCGATGACAATGACATTCAGGGCATTACAGCATTGCCTTGGGGGCAGTTGGTGTTTGACTATTTTACGGCACTGCCGCTACGCACTGAATCCACGCCATGTGATGATTCGAACTTGCAAGCGACGCAAGGTTATCCCAAGGTAGATATGGATGGGCTTCGCGTGTCGGGTCGAATCAACATCAATACCGCGCCTTGGTCGATTATCTCAGGCCTGCCGCTGATGGACATGGACAAGTTCAATCTTGACATCGACAAGTCCGTTTACCTTTACCCGGATCCGAGTGTCGTAGAAGGCTTGAAGGACAAGATCAGTAGTGCCCTTTATCCGACTGGCGTCCCCAAAGCCAAACGATACTGGAACGTATCGGATATCGATCAGCCCGACAGCGATCAACCAAGTGAGATTGGGAGAGAGTTTGCGGTCGCGATCGATTCTTATCGAAAAGCAGTGACGATGCCAATTCCTCCTGGAGGGGATACGGTCATTGACGGATTGGTTGATTTTGATGCCTTGCGTGGCCCGTTGACCGGCGGATCGCGAAAGATGCGAGCGGGCTATGGATTCTTGACCGTCGGCGAGCTTCTAAATGTGCGTCACTCAAAAACCTCCGATCCCGATGACAACCCTGCTACCGATGACGGCGCTCTGGATGCGTGGACGTATAATGTGGATGTTGGGGCTGTGCATGGTGGCGGTGACTACGTGTCAGCCGTCGCGCGGATGGTGGCGCTTGGTGATTGGGTTACTACCAAGTCGCATGTGTTTACGGTTTATGGCACGATTCGTGGGCAGTTTGATGAAGACTATAGCGACGTAGCGAAAACGCGGGGCAGTCTTCAGTCTGTTGATCAGAAAGCGATTCGATTCCAGTCCACCATTGATCGGTTGCCGCTTCTGTTTAATCCGCGTGGTAAGCCGACGCGCATCGGCGCTCGTACGATTGGCCAATACTCGGATGTGCGCTCGGACTAGCGACATCTCGCCGAGTCGTTGATTTATCTAGCCGGCGCTTATCTGGCTGGGGCGTTGATTCAAACATCGCTTTCGGTCGCTGTTTGTTGCGATTGGTTCTTCACTGTATCGGTTACGGTTTCGCTTGATCGATGGTGAAGAAGGTCCGCAAACCAACGCGGTGCTTTCAATCTGTGATCACAATTCAGACACGTCTTTTGTTGGGTTGTGCTTGCGCTCGCACAGTCTGCGAATGCCTTTGGAGCACGCGTTTGCAATCGCGGGCTTGGTGTTTGGCTGGCCCATGGTTTCAACGTCCGAAAAGTCGAAGCTGCTTATCATCCGATGGCATTCGCTGCATTTTGTCACGGTAGGATGGGCGAAGTGCGGTAGCTTCGCGATATCCGGCTTGCTATAATGAGAGACGATTCACTGTCGGCGCTGGCGGAGAGAGTGTACCCGTTTCGCGAGAGGTCGAATTGGCGATGGCTGCGTTGCGATTGGTCATCCGCACGGTTCGATTCTTGGTGTTGCGCTTCGTTGGTGACGGCTTATTGGCGATGGCGGGTGAATCGGTGTTGTCTTAGCGGGGATGGGGATTCTCTGGGGAAGGGAGCTCCACCCAAAACAAAATTGAGTCAGACCAAACTTGGGAAAGACAAGATGCGCACATGGTGTCAAAGTATGTGGGCCCTTCGGGTGAAGATGTCTGTTGCGGCGATTGTGTTAGCCGCTTCGGCGATGGTCGTTGACGCGTCAAATCCGGATGCGCCGCTGGAAGACCGTTCGCTTGATTCGGTCAGAACGGAAGTTGCGACGGATCTGGACGGAGTGTCAGGTTATGGCACTGATCCACTGATCGGTTTGACGGACTTGCGTGAGGTAACGCCGCGGCCCTACGATTTTGAGGGCGGGCTTGGGGCGTTGCGAGCGGCTGAGGAGTGTTGCCCGATCGGTGTCACCAGTCAGCAGCCATCACTGTCGCGTTTCTTTCACGGTAATGTGATTGAGATCGAAGAGGAGGCGGAGTTGACCGAGATCAAGGTCGAACTCGATTTTGCATTTCAAGCCGACCTGACCTTTGTGGTCTATCGTCGAGACATGGGGGCGACGGCATACACGCCAATCTTCGTTCAGCCCGCGACCAGAAACGGTACCGGTTTGGGATTGTACGTCTTCGACATTCCGGGTGGGTTGACGCTCACGCCGAATCTTAATGGCGGCGTTCCGCAGCCCACGCGATTCCTGGTTGGAATTGGTTGGGATGAGGCTCAGTCGATCACGTTTTCGCGCGATTCGGTCAACGGTGCGGGTCCGTTCTGTCGCGGTGAAGCGCTTGGCTACTGGGGAATTAACCAAACACCACCGGCACCACCGTTGATGAACGTCCCGGATCTGTCGGTTTCGATCTTCACCGGCGCGGTGATGGTCATGGAGCTTTGTTTCGAGGTTCCGCCGGGCGCGTGTTGCAACGGTACGTCGTGCAGCGTTGTGGATGAGGCCGCATGCACGGGCGTGTTCTCCGAACCGGGCACCACGTGCGACGATGTCGAGTGCCCATTGCCGCAGGGAGCGTGTTGCGTTCCACCTGACACCTGCATCTTCACCAACGAATTCGCGTGCGAAAGTGATTTTGGCGGTACCTTTGACCCAACCGAAACATGCGCGATTCCCAATCCTTGTGCCGAGCCGTTTGGTGCGTGTTGCTTCTTTGACGGAACCTGCGGCGATGACTTGACTGTTTCAGAATGCACCGACTTGGGCGGATCGTATAACGGCGACTATTCGGTGTGTTCGTCTGCCAATTGCCCGGCAACAGGGGCGTGCTGCTTGTTGGAAACAGGTTGCCTGCAGCAGGAGAGTGCGTCGGAATGTACATCGATCGGTGGCGTAAGCTTCCAGGGTTTGGGGACACATTGTCAGGATGAACCGCTGTTCCCACTCGACCCATGCGACGACACCATCATCGGTGCGTGTTGTCGCTACGACGGAACGTGTGAAGACGGCGTCGAGCAGTTTGATTGTGAGACGTCGCAGCTTGGCCAGACGCCGGGTATCTGGAAAGGGCAAGGTACCGATTGCAGCGTGCAGACGTGCGAAGTGTTGGGTGCGTGCTGCGAAGACGCTGAGACGTGCAGCGACGTTGCCATCGAGGATTGCAACATTAATTTCTTCACTTGGACCGAAGGTCAGCCGTGTCTGTTCGACGCATGTGGTGCGACGGTCGGCGCTTGTTGTGTATTTGGCGAATGCAAAGTCATGAACTCCTTCGACTGCCTGCAGGCCGGTGGAGTCTTCGAGAACGTGGGCACAAATGCGTGGCGGGCATGCGAGGTCGCGACACCATGCACCAACGGTGGGGAGGGTGCTTGCTGTCTTCCCGGCGGCGAGTGCAAGATCCAATCGGCGGTTGAATGCGCCAACTCCAACGGTCTGTATGACGGTGATGGCGTCTCGTGTGCGTCGCTTTCTTGCGTAACGGGCGTTTGTTGCGACGGGTCTGACGTCTGCAGCGAAGAGCGACAATTCGATTGCATTGGATTGGGCTCAACGCCGGGCGAACCCGGAACGTCCTGCTCCGACACGTCGGCCAACCCTTGCGTTGCGAGCGGTGCTTGCTGCTTCGATGATGGAAGTTGCGATATTCTTAATGAAACCATATTGGTCCCGCAATGCTCATCGATGGGAGGCACGTATCAGGGGGACGACACCTTGTGCGATGCGGCTGCCTGTCCCGAGGTAGGGGCCTGTTGTTCCGAATTGGTGCCGGGTTCCGGATTCTTCGGTTGCGAAAACGACGTATCAGAACCTGATTGCCTTCAGAGGCCGCTCGGTTCTTTCGGTGGATTTGGCAGCGATTGCTCGGGCGACCCATGTGCGCAGGGTGCGTGCTGTGCGTTGGACGGCACGTGCAGTGAAACATCGCGGTTGGCGTGTGAGTCTGATCCGTTGGCTGTGTTCAACGGAGGCGGGACTCAATGCGTCATCGATGCCTGCGAACCGCGTGGGGCTTGTTGCGACGGACAATCGTGTTCGATCGAAACGTTTGACGTTTGCTCCAATGGGGGCGGTGCATATTTAGGTGATACGACGCTGTGCGATGCGAACACATGTGACACCGCTCCGTGTTGTGTGAGCGGTGAGTGCAAGGACCTGTTCCCGGATGATTGCACGACTTCAAACGGTGTTCAGGGATCGCTTGGCGACTTGTGTGCAAGCGGGGATTTCTGTACCGATGGTGCTTGTTGTTTGGGGACCAGTTGCTTCACGGCTGGGGGTTTGCATCAATTGCAGTGTGAGTTGCTTGGCGGTTCATTTGTTGGTTCGGGCACGGATTGCTCTGGCGACCCATGTGCCCCGGAAACCGTTGGGTGTTGCGTTCCCGGTGGAAGCTGCCAGGACCTGACCGATTCCGGTTGTGCGGGTGTTAATGGCGTATCCCTCGGGACCGATTCTGATTGTGCAACGAGCAACGCTTTCTGTTCCGCTGAATACGGTGCGTGTTGCCGACCAGGTAACGTTTGCTTTACCGATGACACCATCGCCAGCTGTGCTGCCCAAAGCGGGACGTTTTTGGGAATAGGAACGGACTGCGTTGGCGACCCGTGCGCACCGGATACGGTTGCATGTTGCTTGCCTGGAGCATCGTGCCAGGATTTGACCGAGGTTGATTGCACGGCACAGGATGGTGTGTCGCTTGGGGTTGGTACGGATTGTGCTTCTAGCAACGGACTCTGCCCGGCTGAATTGGGAGCGTGCTGCTTGCCGGGCGATACATGTTCGACCGACGAAACCCCTGCGAGTTGTGCGGGTCAAAGCGGATCGTTCCTGGGGACGGGAACCGACTGCACCGGAAACCCATGTGCGGCCACCGGTGCGTGTTGCAAGCTCGATGGCAACTGCATCGACGGTGGAAACCAAACGGCGTGCGATGCGATCGGTGGGGCAACGTTCTCTATCGGTCAAGCTTGTGCAGCGGTCAGTTGCTTGGATGTATGCAGCAATAGCGTGCCAGCCGACTTTGACAACGACGGCGATGCAGACCTGGAAGATTACGCAGGGTTGCAGATTTGCATGGGTGGTCCGACGGTCGCCCATCCGACGATCGATGATCGCTGCTATTGTGCGTTCGATATCAATTCAAACGGGGCGTTCGAGCAAAGCGACCTTGACGCGATCTTGCCGATTTTCGACCTTGGCGATTGCGTTCCGTTTGCACTGCAGGCAGCCGGTGACTTTGACAACGATGGCGACGTCGATCTGATCGACTTCGGTTCGATGCAGGCGTGCGTTGCTTCTGGGTTGAGCGCCCCTGATCCGCTAACCTGTCGATGCATCTTTGACGTAGATTTCAGCGGTGTTGTTGATGACGCTGACGTGAGCGTGTTTGATGATCCAGGGAACGGTCCGTAGTAATCGAAGCAAACACGGAAGTGCCCAATCGGTAGAATTAAAGAGGCCATGCCCGGATGCGTCTGGGCATGGCCTCTTCTTTGGATCCGCCATGTGGCGGTGTGTGCGACAGTCTGAATTGTTTACTTCTTCTCTTTCTTCTTCGACTTGGTATCGCTTTTGGTTTCGCCATCGTCGATATTGAATCCGCTGTCGAGGGCTTGCTGCCGTAGCGCCGCCAGCATCGCGTCGCCCAGTCCTTTTTTGTCTGCCGTCTTCGATTTCTCGCGTTCGTTCTTGATGAAGCGCTGCCGGTCGTTGTTGATTTCCTGAATCTGCGATTGCACCGTCGCACGCTCGGCCGCTTTCCCTTCCATGTACGCAACTTGTTCGTCACGGGTCATTGTTTGCATCGGGGCTGGTAGGTCTTTCGTGTCGATGTCGTCAAGATCAAAGTCTTTTTTCTTGGATGCGTCGACCAGGTCCCAGAAGTCATTCGTGTAGAGTCGCGTCGACTTTGCAGCCACCCGGCTGGCTTCTGCTTCAACCCCCATCTGCGCTGCATTGGCGTCCTGTAGCGATTGGCGCCGTTTCATTTCTCTTCCCTGTTGGCCAAACGCGATGTACGTGTCATTCAAGGTCGCGTTCAGTTCGGAAAGTCGCTTGTCATACGGCGTCTGAATTTGAATGGTGCCTTGGGCCATATCGATGGCGGAGTACGATCCTTTGCCGTGGCTTGCAACTTCGTGCCACATTTCGTTGATGCCTTGTTGGCGATTGCCGGCGTAGATTGAATTGATGATGATGCGCTTGGCTTGAGCGGTCTCGGCGACGTAGCGGAAATCAAAGCTGCTGCGGGCTTGGTCGGCAGACTCGTTGCCAGCGACCCATACAATCTTCAAAGCACGGGGATCGCTGGTCCACGACATTTCTTCGACGGCGTCATTGAGTACCCAGCCAACATACTCATCGCCGCCCGACGTCGTCATCGCCATCATCTTGGCGTACACCTCATCGAGATCGCTGGTCAGGTCGAGTTGCCGCACCACCCAGCCGTTCTTCGCCGAAGAATTGCCAGGTGTTCCGTAGGTCAAAAGTCCAACGCGCAGAACCGGCGTCGGTTTGATCGTAGCCAACTCGTTGACGACATCCCAAAGTCGCGACCGGGCTGAGTCGATGAGTTGCGTCATACTTCCGGAGGTGTCCAAGCAAATCACAAGATCCACGGGTCGGCGACATTGGCAGCATCGACAGACGTGGTGATGGCAATGGCATGAGCACGTTCCGCATTTGACGATGCCTGGGTTGTGCGGTCGAATTCGGTCGGCAGATGCGGGAGCGGCGATCCCGCAAACCAAAGCGAACATTGACACCAGCACGCCCGACACAGGCATGCGGCGCATCGAGCGGTAACCGGCAGATAAGATTGAAATGAGTTTCGTGGGATTCATGTTTGGATCTCCGTGCAAGTAGCGGTGTCTTCGTGACCATCAACAAGCGATTGGTTTCACTACTTTGGACACGCAAGAATTCCGGTGGTTCCCGATGCACGTCGGAAATCGTCGGTCTGCGTCCACGGCGAAACCGACTTGGTTTAGAAACAGTGTTTGCGTGCTTAGAAACGGCAATTCGGCGCATGTCACGTGGACGTCACAACGGTGAGGAATTGCGGAGTCAATCGATGTGCCACGGCTCTGTGAGCCGTGCTTGAAGTACGGTACTCATAAAATGTGCAAATGGGTTATGAAACTCGTTGGATCGTCCGCGTTTTGCACTGCTCACAGAGCAGTGGCACGGTGTTGAATGGCTTGCGCTTTTTATCGGCTTATGACATTCAGCGGAATGCTGCCGTCGGCGCGGGGGAGTGGATCGGGTGGGACGATGCTGACTTGTCCGGAAGACAGTTGCGCTTCACCGCGTTCGACCTTCTCGGCGAAGGCTTTGGATTCTTCGTACAAGGCGTCGAGCATTTGGTCTTCGGTGACGGTGCGGGTTTGTTCACCTTGCACGTAGATGATGCCGCGTCCCTTTCCCGCGAAGACGGCCACGTCGGCTCCTTCGGCTTCGCCCGGTCCGTTGACCACGCAGCCCATGACCGCCACCTTCACGGGCGTCTTGATGTCAGCCAATTTGTGGCGAACTTCGGAGACGAGTTTGATCAAGTCGATTTCAATGCGGCCACAAGTTGGGCACGCGATCAGTTCCGGTTCTTCGCGGTTTCGCATCCCGAGGACGCAGAGCAATTCTTTGCCATCCTCGACTTCGTGAATCGGATCGGAGGCATACGAGATGCGAATGGTGTCACCGATGCCGTCAGCCAACAGCGCCGACAGCGCCGAGACGCTGCGAATGCGTCCGGTTTCTGGCGGGCCCGCGTGGGTGACACCGAGGTGCAGCGGGTAGTCGAACCGTTCACTGATCGCGCGATAGGCGTCGATGCAGATACGTGGGTCGATGCTCTTGGCGCTGATGACGACATCACCGAAATCGTTTTCGTCGAAGATACGAAGATACTCTTCGAGCTTTTGGACCATGATGCGAATCATGTGCCCGTGGCGGTCGCTGGCGATCGCTCCCATTTCTTCGGAACGTTTGGATTGATCTTTTCGCTCGATGATCCCGCCTTCGTTGACGCCGACGCGAATTGGAACGCCGCGTTCCTTGCATGCCGCAATGACCCGATCGACCTGCTTGCGATCGTTGATGTTGCCGGGGTTGAGTCGGATCTTGTGGACGCCGGCTTCGACGGCTTCTAGGGCGCGTTCAAAATGGAAATGCACGTCGGCGACGATCGGCACGGGCGACTGCTCCAGGATGGACGGCAAGGCAGCCGTGTCGGCTTTGTTCGGGGTCGCCACCCGGACGATGTCGCATCCGCCTTCCGCGAGTTTGCGAATTTCGGCGACGGTCTTGTCGATGTCGTAGGTGTACGTGCTGGTCATCGATTGGATGGCCACCGGGTTGTCGCCCCCGATCGGAATGGTACCGACATAGACCGTTCTGGTTTTTCGGCGAGGCTTCATGCGGATTTCCGGCTAGAATTCGTGGCAACGTTTCCGATGTGAGAATCATATCGTGACTGGCGATTTGAGCCACCTGGCAGGTGCATTGATTTTGAATAAGTACGCATATCCTGTAGCAGAATTGCTTCCTTCAGCTTTTGTTTGGTCGATCGCGTTGATTGTGGTATCAGCCGCACGAGCAGGCGGACTGCCAGAAGCCGCACAGACCGACGGCGTACGCCAACTGACCGAGCAGGTTTACGATACCCGGTTGAGCGATGGTCGCATCGTCGGTGAGTTGATCCGGACATCTGCCGTCGATCTTCAATTGCGACAGTTAATCCGCGACCATGCATCGGGCAGCCCCCTAATCAACCAGGCGATCAACTCGACCGGTGTTGCGTTGGCTCAACAACCATCTACTGCGTTCGTCGTGAAACTCTCCGTTGACGATATCATCGCGGCATTGGGCGAAACGTCGACCGATACGCAGTTGCGTCTGATCCTCGAACCCATCGCGGGCCGGTGGTTTGTTGCGTTGGGCATTGCCGATCGCGCGACCACCAACCCCGGCCATCCGAGCGGTTGGGAAATCGTCACGTCCGGTGGCAAGGCGATGGCTGTTGATATCGCCCGCGACGACGCGCTCCGTCAAATGAATGCTGCTCTTGTCAAACATGTGAAACCCGATGTACCAAAGGCGGATGTTCAGCAGCTACGCGATGCGTTCAGATTGTCCGCCGCATCGGCCAAGCCGGTCTGGCACGCCTGCCAGGTTTGTACGATCACCGTGCCCTTTGAGATCGATGGAATTCAATATAGCGCCGTTGGGTATGGCGTTCCGCCGTGGCGCGAAGTGCATTTGTGGTCCAGCGACTCGGCATTGGAAGCGCCGCCTTGGGGGACGCAGACGTTGGTTGCGACGGGCAAGGGTGCAACGAACGCCAACGAAATCGACGAACGAAAACTAAGCGTCGCCCGATCCACCGCAAAAGCCGACGCCCTAATAAAAATTGCAACGAAGGTGGACGAATTGCCGCTTCCTGGTGGCCCCGGTTTGACGTTCGGTGAATGGCTAAAGCGATCGCACAAGTATGACGCGCTTTGGTCGGCGTATCTCCACACCGCACACGCGACGCAGCAAGATGTCGCCGGTGGGGTTTTCACCATTGAGATGACGCTTGAACTCGATCGACTTTGGCGGTTGATCCTCGCGGTGGATCATGCTGAAAACGCCGCTTCGCAACTCGCCCGTCCGAATGTCCGATAATCCGATGAGGGCTCAACGTGCGCCCCTTCGGTCACCGGACAGCAAGCGAGTAAGCCAGTCTTGAACACCACGTCAGCAAAATGGCAGGACGCCGGATGCGATGGGTTGATCGATCGCACGAAAGCGATGCCGCGATTCTTTGATGGTTTGCACCGACCGCTGGCTTGGGCGTTTGCGCTTGCTGTGGTGATTGCTGGGCTTTGGCTGATGCCGGGGCGGGCGAGTATTGCACCGCGCATCGAGCAGGACAACGCGTACATTTTCCTGGCTGTTGACCGCTTGTGCGATGGGCACGGATTGACGTCGATTCCGCCGAAAGCGCCGTTTCAACCGTGGACGTGGCGAGGCGATTGGGCGGTGTTGACGCAGTGGCCAGCCGGCTATCCGCTGTTGATCGCAGCCACCCGAACTGTGTTGGGCACTTCGACCGCGCAGGCCGCCATCGCGCTCAACGTGTTCTTCTGTGGCGTAGCGCTTCTCGCATGGTTTGCATTGGCGCGAAGCTGTCTGCCACGCGGTCTTGCTGCTTGGATACTGGCAATCGTGGTGGCTGCCTCTTCGGTTTCCATGGAGCATCTGATCCACCCCAGTTCTGACACAATTCTTGTCGCCATGGTGCCCGTCGTATTGTTGATGGCGATCAAGCTCTTGCATTTCAAGCGCAAAGAGAATGACGATATACACGAGTCGGCCTCGTCTTCAAAAGTCAGCGCCAAGAATCTGACCATCCTCGGCATCATAGCGGGCACATTGATTTGGATACGGTATGCAGCCGTTTTCGTTCCAACGGCCATCGGCGCGTTTCTGTTGATCGATTGGCTAATGTTTCGTCGCAGGGGGATGCGTGACGCTGTTCTGTTTTCACTTGCGGCTGGCATTCCAATGATTGCCTTGATCGCTTTCAATCGCACGTCGGGTGACGGTGTCTCGGCGCAAGAACAATTCAATCTCGGCAATCAGTTCGGTTTCGATTTTTCGATGTCGATGGTGGCGACAGCATGGAAACACTGGACCACGCAGTCGCTGTACGCCTATCGACCCGAGTCGAAGCTGCTCTTCAGCGTCGCGCTGCCGATCCTGGCGCTATGCGCACCTTTGCTGTTTGCTGGCACACGTGGTCGATTGCTTGAGTTGCTTAAGGATCAACGGATGCAGTTGGTCGCCGCGTTTGTAGTCGCATTGGTGACAGTACTTGTCACAGCGAGCACGCTGTTCAGGGGTAAGTTCGACTATGTCGGGTTGGGGCGTTATTACGATCCAATTAAACCCATCTATTTCTTATTCTTCGTCGGGACATTTGCCGTGTGGAACAGGCGCGTTGTGCGCGGCGCGGTGGTCGTGATTTCGTTCATGGCGATCTCGTGGTTCGTTCAGCAGGACGCCATGCGAACCCGCGATCGCTGGTTGGCGGCGGATCGGCCGTTCACTACGTATGGGCGCTGGGACCATCGCTTCGGCCCGGAGAGTCACGAACTCTACACCTGGGTCGGCGAGCAAGCCGAAGCCGAGACGATCGTTTTCAGCAACTTCCACGACGACATCGCCCTGGAAACCGGCACACCGGTCAGCCCAGCCCCCGAGAGCCTTGACGAATTGCGGTCATGGCTCACGAATGTTCGTAAGGGTCGTGGTATTAACGGCTTACGTGTGTTGTTCGTATTTGAGTTCGAGGATGACTCCCGCGATTATTTCCAAAAACACCCCGAAGATGTGATCGCAGACCTTGGCCTCGTTCACGCCGAAAACGCCCCTGAAGGCGTCAAAAAGTACGTTTTCGTCCCCGATTCCAAAATGTTGGCCGGAATCGAAAACCCATCCTGAAAGATTGGGCCAATTTGGCGGCCAATACCGGTCAGAGACGCTTGCTATGGGGCAGGCGAAACACTGAACCGGAGACGCCGCCATGTCCGCCCGACTCGTCCGAGCCATCCGACGCCGCTGCCAACGCAATAGCCAAGACCGCAACGGCATGGGCATCAGCGAGTTGTTTCTCGCACCGGCTGACGACGCAGCCGCCATCCTGGCCGTCGCCGATCTGCGGTTGAAGCAATACCTGCTTGGTTACACGCCGGCACCGGTATTGGTCACGAATGAATCACAGGATCGCTAATCATTAACAATCGCAATCTTGATTGCTACCACGAGTAATGCACCTTGTACTTGATCGTTTTTTCTTCATCCGGCGCGAGCGTCACATCAAACTCAATCGTGTCACTATCCTTCTTCTTGAATTCGTGATCGTTTTCGCTGATTTCCCAATTGCGCCATCGGTATAGATCTTCCACGACGGTGATCGTGACGGGTTCTTCCTTGTGATTGCGCAGTTTGATTTCAAACCATTCATTGGTGAAACGCTTGCTGCCGTCGGTTTCAAAGTTGGTGCGATTGCGTTCGCCGACGAGATCAAATGCGTTGCCAGTGACGACGCGGACGAGTTCGTCTTTGGGCGTGTGGTCGATCATGTTCTCGCCGGTGAATTCGAGTTGCCCATCATCGTCGCGGCGATAGAAGCGCAACTTTCCTGACGGTAGCGGCATGCCCAAATTGTTTGACTTGCAATTGGAGAACTCACGGACGACTTGCACTTTCTTGGTGCTTCTCGATCCGAAATCGGAATGGGTGCGAAGTGAGTCGTATCCCCATCCGCGGTACTGCTGCCAATTGATGTCGGCGCCATTGTAGACGTATCTTCGCTCGGCTTTGATCTGATCAGCGCGGATGAATTCAATCTGCTTGGTTTCGCGGTCGCGAATGGTGGAGGGCCGGGCGACGGTATAGAGGTGATAGTCTTCGAATGATTTTTCGGTGACGCCTGGCTCATTTCCGGCGACTCCGCTGCGGCGTGCCAGTCCTGCGTAAAGATACTGGTTTGCTTGCCCGTCTGGCGAAATTCGATGCACATCGCCAGCCATCAGTTTTATGCGGGCGTTTTCAAACGATGTGCCGCATTGGTTTTCGATGGTGACCCAACCAAGCAGCGAAACGATATCGTCGTCCGATTCTGCGATCACGTTGTAATCCGCTCGCCAGGTCATTCCGCCAGTGAGGTATGCCAGCTCAGCCGTGACATCGTTGGTTTGATCGGAGTGAATTTTCCAATTCAGCGTTGGCTTGAGAATGCTGTCGTCGGTGAGGCTCGGGAAGATCGGTGTGCCCGGCAATCCGAAACGCAGTTGCCCGTCCACTTCGATGAGCGGTTGACTCTGCGTTTGTTGCGATAACATCATTTGACGCTGGTAATATTGTGAACCGAAACCATTTAGTGCGTTGTAATGCGGCACATATCCGCTGCGAATAATCTTGCCCGAAACCTTCAACGGTGCGTCCGCCGTCCCGCCGACAAGAAAGTCGATTGTTTTTCCCTCGTATCGACTCAGCAGCAGCAGTTGTGAGACGGGGTCAGCCCGGTAATTCTGCTCAAGAATTTGCAGATGAATTTTTCCGGTGGGGTCGCGCAAGATGACCGAGTGTGGTTCGACATGCGCGGAGATGTCGGTGATCGAAACTTCGTTGACGCCTGCCCGCAACTTCAGGGGAATGTGGCTTCGGACGACACCGAAGTCCTGGTTGTAAATGGTCAACGATGGCGGGGGTGTTTCAGACGATCCGGCAGCAGTCAGCGCCGGATGCCCCAATATCAGTGAGGCAAATAGGACTGATTTACCAAACGTATGCATGGGAGTTCTCCGAATGTTGTTCGTCGAATCAAAATCTGCGCGATTGGAGGCAACGGTCATTCGCCCCTCAATATTAGACGCACGACGCATGTTCGGGTTCCAAGATTTCTGTCAGATTTAGGCGGGGCGAGAAAAAGCGGTAGGCACCGAACCTTCGACGTTCCATATAGACAATCATCAAATTGAAAAATCAGCGCGGCAAACGTGGTTACACTCTCGATACTTCGCTTAGTTGCCGGGAGTTGACTCTTGAGCATTGTCGGGGGGATCAACAAAATTGCCGCATTCGGAGCACGTAGGGGTGGTGCAGCAACGAATATCGTATCCACACCATGGACATTCCGTCGGGTGAGCATTCCTGAGCTTCTCCCACGTCCCCCGAAAATCATTGCGAGCAAGCCGTTTCAGTGTTAGTGGATAGGAGGAAATGAACACGATAACACAAAGTAGCATGAAGCAGACATAAACAAAGTCCCAAGGAGTGCCGAGGGAACGAAAGCCATTTTGGGAAATGCTGTAATAGGGCACAACTGGAAGCAGTATCATTAGTCCGTATGGAACCCATCGCCAGTGGTGGAATTTGCGATGCCGATAAAAGTCGGTGATTCGCTTCTTGCGGCCAGATTTGGTTGCACAGTTCTTCTGCATTCCGCGCCTATGACAGCTAACGATCTCGCGTCAACTCAACAACCAATTATTGAGGTGTCGGGATTTCATCATCCTCGCATTCCAAAGAACATTCTTCAAGGTTATTTACGGCATCATCGACGTCGTTCTCAGCTTGCTGCACAATTGCATCCGCGGTTTCAAAGTGCGTGTCGCGGTCTGTTTTCGCTCGGTCAAGAGCGAATCGAAAATCGTCGACACATGCGTTGCCGTGCGAGTCTGCAATTAGGGCAGATGTTATAAGAGCCGATGTGGTCGCGGTTGTCCCCACGACCCCTGCGCCGATAGCCGCAGTTCCTCCGGTGGCTCCACCGGCGACGATCACGCCGACAGTCGTGCCGGTAACCCCAACCCCGATTTCAACCGTTGATTGCAGCAAGAAGTCACTTCTGACCCCATCAAGGCAACCTCTTAGCGATGCCCGCAACGAGTCTACCTTGGATTGATATGCAGCTTGCGCAGCGTCCCTGATGTCTTGAGCGGAGGCAATGGCATTTGCACGTTCGTCCAACTCTTGCTGAATAATTGGGTCCCAGGTTTCGTTGCAGTCGTCAAGGCAGTCGGACTCCGAACCGTCGCTCATCGCAGTTTGGGCACCAAAACCCAGTTGGTCCAACCTTTGAAGCAGAGCCGTCTTATGAGCATCGGCCTTGGGTTCGTAGCTGATTGACACATCCTGCATCGCGGCTAAGACGGAAAGAAGTATAGCCTCACCACTGAGCATGTTGGTTTCAGGAATCATGCCGTTGAGAAGTTGCGGGGCTACGAGGGCTTCGCGCTGTTCGAGTTGAGCGGTTGCTGTGTTTTGGGGATCAAACGCGGTATGCAAACTGTTAATCACAATGGACGCATCGACCACTTGCTCCGCAGTCGTCATTTGGAGAATCACTTCACTTGATTGCAGGCCCGGCGTCACAATCGCATGTAACGACCCAGATACGCTTGAACCATCCGAGGCGTAAAAATCGACCGTGACACTTCGTGAATCTGAATCGCCGAACGAATCCAACTGGCCCTGGGTTATCAATTCGCTAGTATCGACAATCTCGAACCAGCCTGTTTCGCGGTCTATATTCAACATCAAGCCATCTGTCATAAGCACATGTGCCAATGAATCGTCTGGATCAATGGACACGATTTGATAGGCAAGGGATTGAAGTCGATCGTCGAGTGATCCATTGGAGTCACCGGAGCAGATCATTTGGCCGCCATGACGTTGCTGATTTGAATGGGACGACAATTCGCAACCGCTGCCCTTCGTTGTGTGTGGCGACACTGTCAGACAGATCGTAGCGAACGTGGTCCAGCCCAAGGCGGCCATTCTTGAATGCATCATCTGGGAACCTCCGGGTGAGAAAACTCGGTTGTGTCGAAAGTCCGTTCGACTGTGTATCCGGCCGTGGAATTGTGTTTGCATTAAAACAGCATCCGACCCGCTGACTCATTAGGGAATCTCACCCAATTACGCATTGTGCATTCATGTGTGCAGGGCCTGTGAGTTGTGGGTGGATGGGCTCGTTTCGAGTGCGCCACAACGGCTCAATCGGGAAGAACTTTGTGCTAAGGCGTTTTACCGATGGAAATTGGAAGGTCCGATATGCATAATGGACCTGAGCGCTGAAATCGTTTTCTGTCCAGAATAGACCGCATAACCGTCACAGAGCGATCCAGGTCTCGGCGATCCACATCTCAGTCAATGCAGGGCGGATCTGTGTGGGGTTCGTCATCGCGACGTCGCCCTCGGTCATAACGGGGCAACATCGTTATCAATTTGGGAAGGTTTGTTGTGCAGCGATTGGCCGCTTCAACCGGGTGCCCAACCATTGATGCCGAACGGGCGACGTACAAGGACATCGTTCTCCGCGCTGACGATGATGAACTGTTGGTGCTGCGTTATTCGTCGTACTTTCGATTGTGGTATGCGTGCGGGTGCATGTCGGTCGATGCGGCGTCGAACGGGGTGATCCGTGGCGCGGACGTTTACTGGCAAGGGATCGGTTACCTCGAAAACGCGACCTTCGGTTATGCCATATTCGAGCAAAAGCCTTTGAGCCAGTCGACGCGCTGGAATGATTTCTACGATCGCGTCAATGAGACTGATTCACTTCGACTGCTTCGCGAAGAAGCGTAAGTGCCATCACGATTCAGACTTCAAGATCGGATTTCGCGCGCTTTGTAGGGTGGGCCGTGCCCACCATTTGTTGCGCGACCAAACGGCGGTGGGCACGGCCCACCCTACAACGACGGTTGATTCACTCTTTACTACCTGCGTTTGCGGCTTGTCTTGCTTCCCATTTTTCTTCGGCGTCTGGTTTGCGGATGTAGATCGGGATTAATTCGTCGAGGGTGATGAATTGGTTCTTGGCGGCTAGCCTTGCGCCTAATTTCAATACCCATTCTGCCCTTCCAAAATCATATTCGCTTCCTGCGATGGTGATTCCTGCCGCTTGGTCGATGACTTCGCGATGCCGTTCGACGCCAGCGCCGAGAATGTTGGCTGGCGAATGTTGCGCGAGGTATTCGCGGGGTGCGCGTTCTTTCGGTTCGTCGATCGGTTCGTACATCCCGTCGCGGAGTTCAAACGTGCGCCCGAAGACATTGCCGCGCTTGGCGTCGAAGATCGAAATGACGCGGGCTGGTTGCGGATCCAGATCGAGGGCGTTCTGGGCGAGTACATCGAGGCTGGGAACGCGCACAACTTTGCAATTCAGCGCGAACGCCATCGCTTTGGCGAACGTGATGCCGATGCGCAATCCCGTGAAACTTCCGGGACCACCCGACACGTAGATCGCATCGAAGTCGCCGGGTTGGAGACCTGCTTTCTTTGAGAGGCTATCGACTGTGGGGAGCAATTGAACCCCATGCTGCTGCTCGACTTTGAAGGTGTCGCCGGCCAACACGGTCTCGCCGCGGGCGACAAGGACGCTGCCTTGTGAACCGGAAGTTTCGACGGCGATGGCCACCAGGGATTTGGGTGAGTCATTCATGGGGGCGATTGTAGGGAACTCAACAATCCTGACACGGTCTCAGCCACCAGGCGGGACGTAAAAATGCAGCGGGGCGGCATCAATTCGCCGCCCCGACATTGCATTCAGTCATGAAGGAGGAGGAGGGGAAACTACGTTCCCTGCTCTTATTACGCCACCGATTCCAAAAGGTTCGCCGTTGGAAAAGAAAATGTCAAGAATCGAAGAAGTTCTGTAAGTCTTTGTTAATAAATTGTTTATGTTCTATCCCTGTTCGTCGAGGGCTTGCTGGTAGACGTCCATCACGGCGTGGCGGGTGATCATGGATCGGATGACGTCGTCTTGGCCCGTGACCGGCAGGGCGTTGACTCGAAGTCGGGCGAATTTATCGAGGACGCTGTCGAGCGTGTCTGTGGCGCTGATGCAGGGGACCGGCGGTCGGGATAGCTCTGCGACCACCAGCAATGGAACCGCCTCTGGTTGTAATAGTGCCGTTTTGATGTCGTCAGCCACCACGATTCCCAGGTATTTCCCGTCATCATCGACAACCACGAAGTCAGGCGATTGATATTCTTCCGCCATCCGGAGCAGTTGTTGAAGCGGCGCATCCGGTTTGACCAGTGGGGCGGGGACGGTGGGCACACTATCGGCATGGAGCCTTCTAAGAATCGTCGTGTCAGCCACCCGTCCGATGCGGATGCCGCGCCGCACGAGCTTTAAGGTGTAGATACTCTCGCGGAGCATGTACTGGGCCATCGATGTGGTGACGATCGCGGCGAACATGATCGGTAGGATCACGCGTGGTTGGCGGGTCAGTTCGTAGAGCATGACGATGGCCGTGAGTGGGGCGTGCGTGGTGCCCGCGACGAGGGCGGCCATCCCGACGATCGCGTAGGCGCTGGCGCTGGTTTCCTCGACCAGTCCGAGTTTGTGCATCGCGATTCCGAATGCACCACCGAGGCAAGCGCCCATGAACAAGGACGGTGCGAAGATGCCGCCCGATCCGCCGGTGCCCAGGGTGAACGTGGTGGCGAGCGCTTTGAGAATGCCTAGACCAGCAAGTGTCCACAACCCTACGCTGAGCAGATC
This sequence comes from Phycisphaerae bacterium, assembly GCA_021604825.1. The sequence continues at coordinate 37,669 of BQJS01000007.1, forward strand.
GGGGCCGATGGCTTTGCGAATGAGTGGGTAACCGTTGCTGTAGAATTCGGGTACGAGATCGGGATGCTGAAAGTAGACATAAACGATACCCGTTAAGCCCAAAAGCGCGCCGCCAATTGCCGGTTTGAACGCGTTGGGAATCTTGATCTTGTCGGTCACGTCTTCCGCGAAATAAAGCACACGAATGAAAGCGACGGAAGCGATCGCACAAAACACACCGAGTACCAGATAGTAAGGCAATTCCGCACCGCGAAAGGTGTACAACTCCGGGTTGACGACTTCAAAGATTCCGCCCTCATCGGGACGCAATGCGTGCGTGAGCGACGTGCTGATGACGCTGGCGAAGACGATCGGCGAGAACGTGCGGAAAGAGAAGTCCCGAAGGAAGATTTCCAATGCGAATAAGACGCCTGCGATCGGTGCGTTAAAAATCGCGGCGATTCCCCCCGCGACACCGCACGCGACGAGCGTGTTCATCTGGTGACGCTTGATGCCCAGCACTTGTCCTACGCTGCTGCCGATGGCTGCCCCGATTTGAACAATGGGACCTTCCGTACCAGCCGACCCGCCCGAACTGATCGTCAGGGCGCTGGAAATGGCCTTGGCGAATGCGACGCGCGGTCGAATCTCGCCGCCTTTTCGACACAGGGCATCCATGACTTCGGGGACGCCGTGTCCTTTGGCTTCGCTCGCAAAAGTGGTGGTGATGATACCCACCAAGATTGCCCCCAAAACTGGGAGCAGGATGAGCATGTACGTTCCGAGTGCGAAGAATCCGCCTTCTGCTGATGCGTGGTCGTAGGCGAATTCCAGTAGTTCATAGAAGAGGTGGGCGCCGAGTCCGGTGGCTCCGCCGACCAAGATGCTCAGCAGGATGAGCAGTCGGTCTTCGTTGATGCCGAGTCGTTCAAGCGAGCGGGTGGCGTGGACGCGCCAAATGCTGATTTGTCGAATGAATCGACCCATGCGGTGCTCCAATGAACGACCAAACCCAATATGGGGGCCAAGGGTAGAAAGAAAAGAATGGGGTGCGATCGTGACGATTCGGACCCGGGCAGTACAATCATAACAATGTCAGAAAAATGCAAAACACCCCGAATTGGCCAGGATGTCTACGTTTCACCAACGTCCTACGTATGTGGCGACCTGGAGGTTGGTGACGGATGCACGATCATGCATCACGTCTGTATTCGTGGCGACATCGCACCAATCAGGATCGGACAGCGTACCAATGTTCAGGACGGCGCGGTCTTGCACACGCGCTATGGCATCCCGCTCGATATCGAAGAGCGGGTCGTCATCGGACATCGGGCTGTGGTCCACTGTCGTCGCGTTGGTGCGAATTCGCTGATCGGGATTGGAGCGATTGTGCTGGATGAAGCCATTGTTGGCAAGGGTGCGATTGTGGCGGCAGGAGCAGTGGTTCGTCCCGGGACCGAGGTTGCACCCGGTACATTGGTGGGAGGCGTGCCGGCGAAATACTTGCGCGACTTGACCGAAGATGACCATGCCGAAATAGCGCGCATCGTGGACAGCTATGTCGAGATGGGGCGTCGTTATGCGTCAGGAGAATTTCCACCAGTCGCCCTCACGCAATCGGTGAGTCCAGACCGAATTAAATGATAGACGCAAAGATCCGTGACCAGTTGACTTTCGGGTCGTTTGAGCCATTTTGCCCCGCCAAATCCGCCGGGACACACCTGAAATGTTGTCGTTATAAAACCGGTCGTTTTTTCACATTGACCCCTGCTACCGCACCGTGCAGAGTAATACCGTGGGGGTCTCGTTCCAAACGATCGGGTGGGCCAACCCCTGAGGATTGGTCAAGATTCTTCGACTGCTAGAGGATATATGTCTGCACAGGAACACAACCCAGATTCAGCCAACCGCGCGTCGATGCACGGTCTGACCATTGGGGATTTTGAAATCCTTAATGAGATTGGACGCGGCGGGATGGGGGTGGTGTATCGGGCGCGACAGCTCTCGCTTGACCGAATCGTGGCGTTGAAGATTCTCGCGTACGGACGTGGTCTCAGCGACCAAGCCGTCACCCGCTTTCGGCGTGAGGCCCAAGCCACCGCGAAACTCCACCATCCCAACATCGTTCCGGTGTATGCCCAAGGGCAGCAGGACAACACTTACTTCTACGCCATGGAGTTGGTCTCCGGGACCAGCCTCTATGATGAGATCTGCCAGCTTCGACGCGGCGACGGTCCCGGGTCTGGAAAATCGCGCGATAAGAGTCCGTCGTCGAGCGATCCGGGGTTGGCCGGTGGATCCTCGGACGTCTTGGCCGAGACGGAGATTCTCGAAAGACCACTCGGCGACAAAACCGTTGACGCGCCCGGGCAGGTGATCGTGGACGACGGGCATGTGGGATCGGGATCTAGAGGCGGACATGGGCCGGACCTGTTCGCAAGCCACACGCCGGATTACTTCGACGCCATCGCGCGACAGACCAGGAGTGTTGCCGACGCGCTGGGGTATGCCCATCAAAATGGTGTGATCCACCGTGACATCAAACCGCACAACCTTTTGTTTGGTAGCGGTGACCGATTGTGTTTGTCTGACTTTGGGTTGGCACGGATAGTTGAACAACCCGGCGTCACGCAGACGGGGGACTTTGTTGGATCACCGTTGTACATGTCGCCCGAACAGATCACCGGGAAGGGTGGCGAGGTTGGTGAACGAAGCGACATTTATTCGCTCGGGGCGACGTTGTACGAATGGATGACGTTGCGGCCACCGTTTCCCGGAACAACCCGCGAGCAAGTCATCAGCCGCGTCATCACCGAAGAGCCAGCACCACCGCGAACCATCAATCCCCGCATCCCGTTGGACCTGGAGACGATTTGTCTTAAGGCGTTGTCACGCGATCCGTCCAGGCGCTACGCTACGGCTTCTGATTTGCGGGACGATCTCGAACGCTTTCTGAATCGGGGTCAAATCAAAGCTCGGCGGGAGAGTTTGATTGAAACTGTCGGCAAGACAATTTCACGCAATCGGGTCGCAACGGTTGCAGCCGTCGCGGCTGTTCTGATTGTCGCGCTTACCTTTGCGCTGATGCGTCAAAAATCTGACAAAAAGAATGCCGAAGTGGCGGTCGCCGAGAAACAGCAACTCGTTGATTCGGTGACGGAGAAGAACAAGCAGTTGGAAGAGCGGTTGCGCGAGGAGGCGAATACGAATCTGGTGTCGAATCCAATGGCCAATCCTCGATCCGGCAATCCCCCAACCGCCAATCCTACGACCAACCCGGTCAGCGAACCGATGCAGCGTGGTGAGCAATTGGCTTCGATGTTCAAAGGCCCCCTCGCCAGTCTCTTGTCATCGGGCGATGAGGAATCGGATGCGCCGCTTACCGACAGTCAGCGTATTGGGGCGACATTTGTTGCGCGTTTGCGAGAAACGGAATCGAAACGATTGGCCGATACGCCGCCCGGTTCGATCACGCCGGACTCTGCCGACGGGTTATACATTTCAGCCCTGGCCGAAGATCGCCCAAGTGCGGCTGTCGCGACACTCGATCAATGCTTGGAGCTAGAACCGGACCATGCGTTCGCACGGCTCCTCCGGGCTTGGCAGCATTGCCGATTAGACAAAATTTCAGAAATGCGAGCCGACGTAAACGCCGTCTTGGCGACCACCCCGGATTCGGCAGAAGCGTTGCTGGCAAGGGCGGCAGTACGAATGCTCAAGAATCGACACAAGCTTGCGGTTGATGATGCCGAACAAGCGGCGCTCGAATTGGGAGGGGACGTTAGGGCAGATCTCTTGCGGGGGTTGGCGCTTGCAGGCATGGGGCGTTGGCCGGCTGCCCTCAATGCGATGAATCTTGTGCTGATCATCGAACCCGACAATGTATTGGCGCTGATGGTGCGGGCGCGGGCGATGTTTGATCTTGAGCGGTTCAACCATGCGATTGTGGATTTGAATCGGGTCATCGAACAGGAGCCCGAACGTGCCGATGCGCTTGAGTTGCGGGGTGATTGTTATGAAAAACTCGGAGAATACCGATTGGCACAGGACGATTTCAAGGCCGTCATCAGCGCTCGGGAAGATGTGACGTTATCGCTGGCGACGAAGCTTGTTCTGCTCGCACAGAAGATAGAAAAACAGGGCGACGATGACGAGACTGGTGTTGCTGATTCGAACAAGCAAGGTTCAGAGAATGATTCTTCACGTTCCCCCGTCACGACTACACCCAAAGAAGGAACCGTCAAGAGCTGGTTGGAGAAACTCATCGGCGGTTCAAAAGACAAGAAAAACGAACTCCGCGGATTACGGATGATTTCGCCATTCAATTCTTGATGCCATGCCATTTGCGTCCTCACCAAAACCATGAATCCGGCATCGCACGATAATAAGCCGCACGACGTAGAAGGCTTTCAGGTGGCGGCGCGGACGCTCATCCCCGCGTACGAGGTGTGGTTCACGTTTGATCGAAGCAGTGGACCCGGCGGGCAAAACGTCAACAAGCGCAGCAGCCGCGTGACCATGTGGTTTGATGTTGTGTCGAGCCCCTCGCTGACCGATCGTCAAAAGTCCCTGCTCCAAGCGCGCTTAAGAACGCGCATCAACAAGGAAGGGCTGCTGCGACTGGTGGCATCGAAGCACCGCACCCAGGCGGCCAACCGTCGGACGCTGGAGGAGCGCTTTGTGGAGGTGATCGGCGAAGCCCTCATCGAAACACCGAAGCGAAAGAAGACGAGAATTCCCAAATCCGTCAAACGAAAGCGGATCAGCGACAAGCGACATCGAAGCCGAACCAAAGACGCCCGCCGAACGCCAAACGACGACGATTAAAGCGATATCGCCGGCATCGGTTGTCGCAACAGAACCCATTTGCTAGACTGCCCACCATCGCACGGGGCGTAGCTCAGACTGGCAGAGCGCTGCGTTTGGGACGCAGAGGTCGGAGGTTCAAATCCTCTCGCCCCGATTTTTTTGCCCGCCTTGCTGGCAAAAAATAGAGCAGGTGAGCATAGGAACAGGTGATCAGGGGAAACAGCCGGCCAGTCTGTTTTGCGTTTGCTGGCGATCTGGATCACCTGCGGTCAACTGCTCTCCTGTTCACCTGCTCATCCTTTCTCGCCCCACGTTCGCAAGGCTTGCGCCATGGCATTCATGTTTGAGAAGCTGGAGGTCTACCAAGAGGCCGTGGATTTGGCCGACGATGTCGCTCGCCTTACGGAGCAATTTCCCCGCGGTTACGGATTCCTGGTCAATCAGTTAAATCGCGCCGCATTGTCGATCGCAGCCAACATCGCCGAAGGCAATGGCCGATTCACAAAGCCTGACCGACGCAACTTCTTCACAATCGCCCGAGGATACGCACACGAATCCATAATCATCAAGTTAGTTGGCCGACTAGGATCACGTAGCCGTCTGGGTCAATGATACGCATCTCGCCCCCCTTCATGTACTGGGGGTAGGCAATCTCGTGTACCATTTGTGTCGTATCATCTGGGTTGCGTGCTCCGCGATACACACCCGCATCTCGCAGCCCGCGTTCGATCAAATCCATACGTAGAGTGCTCAGGTCGGGGCTGTACATGTAGAATAGTACCGCCTGCTGTTCGGCATCGATCGGGCCAGATGCCTGAGCGAGCATGATCTCGGCGGAGTCGCTGCGGGCCAGCACCCAATACATTTTTCCATGATCGTCCTTCATCGCGTTAACTGGCGTGAAGCCAAGCATTGAGTAGAACGTCAACGATGCTTCGACATCAGCGACATGCACGTATGGGACCAGTCGGTTGACCGATGCCACGCACCGACAGCCGGGTGGCGCGGGGGGCATTTCCTGACCGCTGCCGCATTGAGAGGCAGAACGGTCTTCGCCGCTGCTGCGAACTTGTGGTGTGGTACTCGATTCGCGCATGAGCACCTCGTATGCATGACCACGGCCCGCCGCAGTGCTGAAGTCTTTCGGTCGCGGTTGGCCGTTCATGTCGAGACAAATCTCGAGTCGATCGCCGTCGAGTTTGAAGATTCCGTGGTTCCAGTTTCCGGCTTCTGGGCCTGCGATGAACTCGATATCGATGTGCTGCGGTGAGGCTTCGGCGTCGATGTTGAAGACGCCCTCGTAGATGACTCCGGGAGTTTCAGTTTTGAATCGATCGCCATCGATCAGGATGCGTGAGTGCTGGGTGTGCGCAGCAGGGATTGGGCTACCATCGACTTCGAGGGAATCGAAGGCCCAGGTGCCCTCCAGGTTGCGCAGCAGTTCGACGTGCTGCGCCAGCTTGGGCCAACTGCCAAAGCTTGTGCTGCGCGCGATCGCGAACTGGGCGTCAGCGAGACGAAATCCCGCTGTCGCAATCTCATCGGCAGGCATACCCTTGGCCGCAGGCAGGTACTCGATCAGGGTATGAATCGACTCGGGGTCTCCGGCTCGGATACCTGCGAGAAGTGTCTTGGCCTGACGTCGAAGGTGATCGAGATTGGGACGGTGGGGGAGCGGCTTGCTCATGACGGTTCTCCATGCAATTCACCTGGACCCGCATTCAGGCGGCACGAAGAAGCGTGCAGAATCTAGTTGTTGGTTGGAAGTGGGTTCAACCCTTCCCGCGGGTCCGGAGGCGTCTTCAAGCCGGTGTTCAGTCTATCCGACGGACCGGCTTCACTCAACTCTTGCGGGCAATGGCCTTCGACGGTTGCCTGGTTCGACCGCTTTGGTCTTGCACTCTCTCGAATCCAGCCACTTCGATTGAGCACCAGAGACCAATTCCAGGCCAGAAAAAGTTCCGTTGGTGTTCCGTCGCCCCGACTTGTATCGGAGAAGGGCAAGTTCACTAGCGCAGTGTATCCGTATATTCCTGTTGTTATGCACGCCCTTTGGTCAAGATCGACCGCGCGCCATTGCGATGTGGTGCTGCGTGATGTTCAGCCCGCGGACGTGCCTGTACTTTTTGCATTTGAGAGAGATTCCGCATGGTGCGCCGATTCGATTTGGATTGCTATAGTGCGATGCGTACTTGAAAGCGGACGACTGGACCGTCGCTGATGCCTACTCTGTTGTCGCCGCGATCCTCATAGTCTTCGCCCTCAAACCAAAACCGATCAAACGCCCAGCCACCTGCCGCCTCCAGCGAAACGCGTTCGTCAATGTCCCACTGCACCCCGGCTTCGACGCGCTTCTCGAAATAGAACAGGCGATCGTCGTCGTCAAGTCGATCATGTCGAAAGAAGCGTTGATTTGTCCAATCGAATCCGGCGAAGAGTCGCACGTTCTCCACCGGGCGATAGTTGAGCAGTGCATGAACGTTGCGGGGAATGAAGTACGACGCCTCAAGCGTCCACTTGTCCGCGGGCTTCCAGCGCAGGGCGACCAATGGAACACCAGCCACCAAGCTAAAGTCTTCACTGGGTGCGTAGTGATAGGCGACACCGGGTAGTGGCACGTTTGGCAGAAAGTCACGGTTATTGGCGAAGTTAACCAGCACCAACCATGCGTTGCGTTCACCGTCCGGGATGCGCAGAAAACCGTTGGCGGTGACGGCCACCTCATCGCCACTGGCGAAGGGTCTATCGCTGGGCGACCCCACGGACGCCATCAATCCGAGCGTCCAGTCGTTCTCAAGTTTTTGACGATAATTGGCGCCGACGCGGATGTCCCACAGCGTATCGGGCAATCGATCGAACGTATCTGGAAACCGCGCGTCGGTGTCAAGTTCGGTCATGCCCACACCCCCGAACACTGTCCATGAGCGGCGATCGTCGCGATAGATAGGCGCGCTCAGTCGAAAGTCGCGACGGGTCATCCGCAACTCGCCATTTTGTCCAGAGACAGCATCATTGAAATAGTTCTCTTGCTCGTAGTCGACCTTCAACTTCATCGAACCGTAATCGCGATCGGTCATTTGTTCGATGAAGTTCTGCCCACGGGCAACCGTGCCACCAATTGCAAACGTTGCACCAATTATTGCCCATGAGTAGAAAGAGAAAATACGCATCTGGATGATCCTTGCAGAATCGACGCTACAGCCCATCGCCACCTGACTTAGGTTTCTTAGTTGACTGTTCAATCACGCTTGGGTCACGATATCTCTTAACTTGCATGGTGTCCAGCCAGTACAATCTCGACTCAATTGGCCCGAATCGAATTCGCCACTTACGTTGGAGGACTTCGCGCCCGGAACCAGGCGCGATACGTGAGGTGCGGTCCAACGACACCATTCGTTCACTCTTTGCCAAGAAGGATTGCCGAGACTACCAGCAACGACAATTCCAGCGCCGACAAAACGTAAGTCGTACCATCCAAGCGTCCATAGAGTCCGATACTGATGCCACGAAAAAGCACCAGGCTTCCGTGTATGATCACGCAAATCAGCAGCGCGTTCCGCAAGAAGTCGGGCCGCAGCAAGGGTAGCAGAAAGATGCAACCCAGCGCCAGTTGCAGTCCACCGTACACGACAAGGTACTCACTCTGCCCCGACCCCGGTTTGAGTTCAAAGCCGATACTCGACGCCGTTTTCTGGGGTTGAAGCGTGCACCATACAGAAAACCCCAGATATGCGATGCCGACAATGCTCGTGAAAATGCGGGCTGCGATCATCAGTGATTACTTTCAGGGAAGTAAGATTTTTTTCCGCGGCGTCTTCGCAAGGAAGAATGGGCGAACCGCGATCTCAGTGCAAAAACGGCAGGGCGTGGCCTGGGCAACGCCCTGCCATCTGAATTGGATAGACTCTTGCGTGATGCAAGAAAAGGACAGTTACTTTAATACCTCGAATTCAACCGAACGCGGCCTAAAGGATGAGGCCGGGACCGTCATCGCCGAAGAAATCGAAGAAGGCATCACTATCCCAAAGTAGCTCAGTTGCAGCATTGAGGAGGATGTCCGGAAGGATCTGACCGATGCATCCCAATTGACAGACCGATCCCAGAATGGTCACCATCGCGAACGTCTTGAAAGATCTTTTCTTCATTGCTTGTTCTCCTTGATAGAAAATCGAACAGGGTGCGCGGTTGCCTGGAGGTTGAGCCAAACGTCATTAGACGATTGCCTGGACCGCAAGAATGCTTATACGAATTCGTGGACCTACAGAGGCCCACGACTGGGTTACCGAATCTTTGCTCGTGCTTCCGGATGCAAGCCGATCCCGGGTTACACCCGAACATTCACGCTTTCGCAATTCGCGGGGCATCTGGATTCAAGATTTTCAAAAAAACTGAGCGGGCTATTAATCGCCGCTTGCGGAGTTTAAAATCGGCGACGCCATTTGGATCATTCAATTGAAGAACTGCGGTAAGAATCCAAGCTCTTGCTTAGGAAGCTGACTCGAAGACCAGACGAACGGCGGTTGTCGGAAACTGGGCTCAACAGTAGCGTCGTTCGCCGTTGATCAAGGGTTGAATCAACTACATGGATGCGGCAGATTCGGCCATCATCTTTTCGCTATTGCCGCGCGGGCGACGAATTCGATTCACGATGGCATTTCGAAGTGTGGAACCATTGGGTCCCTCGACAAACTCAACCAGTGCAAATGTGACATCGTCGTGCTCCAATTCACTTTTTCCGCAATGGGCCTGCACCGCGCTGAGGAGATTCCCTGCGATATCTTGAGTCGATGCCCGCTGCATTTTTTGGAGCACAGCATCGACGCCTTTGGACCCGAATAATGTGTAGTCTGAATCAGGCGCTTCGAGCAAACCATCTGTGACCAAGAGAAGCCGATCGCCCAGATTCACGCGCAATGATTGCCTCGTGTAGACCGTCTCGGGCTCGGCTGCCAAGGGTAAGTCCTCCAGAGGCTGCTCCGGCTGAGACTCAATCAAGTTGAGTTGTTGCCATGTATTTTCCTGTTTTCGATAGTACCAGGCAGGGGGGTGCCCTGCGTAGCTCAGCGAAAGCCACCGCCGTGGTGGGTAATAACTCATCACCGCCGCCGTCGTGAGTGCCTTGAATCCGACCTCTGACAGTTCTCGATTCAGTCGCCGCAGCACACTGCGCTGATCCGGCCAATTCATGTACCTTTTCATCGTGCGTCCGACCATTGAACTGATCGCCGAAACGGATTCGCCGTGGCCAACAACATCGGCAAGCATCATTCGCGAAAGAAGTCCCGACCCGCATGTGGTCAGTGAATGCACATCACCGCCCTGTCCGCCGCCGCAAGCTTGCGAATAGATGTGACCGCGCAGTCCGGGCATCTCTACCGGGCTGTTGATCGATAGGTTTCCGCCCCACATCTCATGGCAAACCAATTGCAGCGACATGTGATTGTCATCCCCTTTGATCGGATTCAGTGCGAGTCGTCGACGATTGTCTCTAGCCCCGAGCGCACGAAGCGCTCAAGATCAGGCTTATCCGAAATGGTCTTCGCCACGTAACTCGCGAGTATTTTGCTCTTGTGAACAAGGAACGCACCGGGCATTTGCCAAACATCGCCGATCGGCCGGCGCGGCAAATGACCGGCAAGCGACGCCTTGATACCGCACGCCCAAACTTTCGGCGCAAGCATTGCCCCCAATCCACCCCGCTCAAGTCCGAACGCGGCATACAGTTTTCGATCGGGATCACTGATGCGTGGCGTTTGATCGAGGCCATGCTCGGCCATCAGGGGCGCAACGACGGATTCTTCGCCCATGTGGACGATCCCGACCTGCGCACCGGCAGCGTTGATCGAATGCATTTTGGCTGAGACCTCAGCCAGTGCCTCGTGGCAAAACATTCACCCCATGTGCCGCAAGAAAATCAGCAGCACCGGTATTGATTCGGATAGTGCAGCGAGCGATTTCCCGTTCTGATCGCGAAATTCGTCGAGACACTGCTCGTTTACGATTGGGTGAGTCGACATTTTTAATTCACCCCTAAGTCTCTGAATGAAAGGACTTTAATTCCACGCCTTTGAGTTGATCATCGCAGGCTGATTCCGTCAATACAGTAATTGCACGGTTTTGATCTTGATAATCGACGCGTCTGGAATCAACGTCTTAAAGCGATTCATCGCCCCCCAGGGGTATTCGTCGACGGGCGACGGGTGGATTCAGGCAGCCATCGTACTTCGCGCGCGGAGCGGTTGTCGCTGCTTTGAAATTCGATGAATCCGATTGGGGCAATCTCTCGAAATCAACTTTAGATAACAGGAGGAATTCGGTCTCGCGTGTGCATTTCAGCCGATCGGTGCTCATTCGCCATCGCAACACTCGCAAGTGTGACGGCAGCCGATGGGCGGGTTCATACGCGGCTCTTGACCGTTTGGAAAACCAATGACAACCACACTCCAATTCATCGCAAGCCTATTGGGGCCATCGCCAGTCATAGAATCCCTTCCAGAGAAACGATTGCAGCAGACTCGGTTGTCATGCTGGGGGCCTTACCTTTTTCTTCATGTGGGTTGTCTCGGCGTGATTTGGACAGGCTGTAGTTGGTTTGCGGTTGCCGTCGCGGTGGCGCTGTACTTTATTCGAATGTTTGCCATCACGGGATTTTATCATCGATATTTTTCACATCGGACATTCAAGACATCGCGTCTCGCCCAGTTTCTTTTTGCGGTGTGGGGTAACACTTCGGCGCAGCGCGGACCGATCTGGTGGGCATCGCAGCATCGCCACCACCACACCCATGCCGACGACGAATGCGACGCCCATTCACCCAGTCAACACGGATTCTATTGGAGCCATATTGGTTGGCTGACGGCGTCCGACAATCTTGTGATTCACGCCCGTCGGGTGCGCGACCTGCTGCGTTTTCCAGAACTTCGATTCCTCGATCGATTTAGCGTTTTGGTTCCGGCGGTCCTCGGCGCGGCGCTCTACGGTTTGGGAGCATTTCTTGGTCGATTCGCTCCGAGTCTCGGCACAAGCGGTTGGCAATTGGTTGTTTGGGGATTCTTCATTTCAACGGTCGTCCTCTTTCATGCCACTTGCACCATCAACTCGCTCGCCCATCTGTTTGGAAAGCGCAGATACGACACGACAGACGACAGCCGCAACAGCGTCTTCCTTGCGTTTCTGACACTGGGCGAAGGGTGGCACAACAATCATCACCGTTATCCAGGCTCTGTGCGGCAAGGCTTTTATTGGTGGGAGATCGACTTGACCTATTTGGGACTGCGGGTGCTGCAATGGCTGGGATTGATCTGGGAACTTAACCCAGTGCCTCCAAGTGTCCTCGCGGAAGGAAGCCAGCGAGCGCACGAAAAAAACGCGGGGTACACCTGATGCGAATCGCCGTGATCGGCACAGGCATTTCCGGATTGGTCGCATCGTATTTACTTGCTGACGACCATGACTTGACCGTCTTCGAGGCGAACGACTACATCGGAGGCCATACGCATACGGTCAAAGTCGATGATCCATCCGGTCCAACCAACGTGGACACCGGTTTTATCGTTTACAATGAATGGACCTATCCCAATTTCTGCAAGTTGCTTGATCGCCTCGGCGTCGAAACCCAAGCCAGCAACATGAGCTTCAGCGTTCGAGACGACGCGGCTGACATTGAGTACAAAGGCGACAACCTCAACACGCTCTTCGCCCAACGCAGCAATTTTCTGCGGTGGGGCCACTACCGCATGCTCTACGAAATACTGCGCTTTTACAGGCAGTCGCGCCGCTTATTGAATCGATCAGCCGACGGTTTAACGATGGGCAACTACCTGCGGCAGGAGCGCTATTCCACGGAGTTTATCGAACGTCATTTAATTCCGATGGGGGCCGCGATCTGGTCTGCCGATCCGAACCAGTTCTACGACTTCCCGGCTGCGTATTTCGTTCGGTTCTGTCACAACCACGGCATGCTCAACATCCTCCGCCGACCGCAGTGGCGGGTGATTCGCGGTGGGTCCTTGCAATATGTTCGAAAGATCACCGCACCGTTTCACTCGCGCATTCGCCTGAGCACTCCAGTCAAGACGATCAAGCGGCAACCCGATTCTGTAGAAGTAACTTCCGAGCGATTCGGCACCGAACGGTTCGACCAAGTGATCATCGCAGCACACAGCGACCAAGCGCTACGGATGCTCGCAGACCCAACGCCTTCGGAAACTGAAGTGCTGGGCAAAATGCGTTATCAGCGCAACGATGTGGCGCTGCACCATGACACTTCATGCTTACCGCATCGCCGCAAGGCGTGGTCCAGTTGGAACTATCACATTCCCAAGACACGGCAGTCGACTGCGATCGTTACTTACAACATGAACGAGTTGCAGTCGCTAGGCACGGACAGGACGTATTGCGTTACGCTCAACGCGAGCGAACACATTGATGAGAAAAAATGCCTCCGACAGCTGCGTTACGACCACCCTGTTTACACGACTGACAGCGTGCTGGCTCAGAAGCGGCACAGTGAAATCAGCGGGGTTCATCGCACCCACTACTGTGGTGCCTACTGGGGATATGGATTCCATGAGGACGGCGTAAACAGCGGCCTGACCGTTTGCAAGCAATTTGGCAAGGGACTCTGATCATGCACAGCGCCATCTACGAGGGACGAGTCCGCCATAAACGCTTCACGCCGGTCGAGCATGTTTTCGACTACGCACTATTTATGATGTATCTCGACCTCGACGAACTTCCGAACTTGTTCGACAACTACCGGTTGTGGTCCAATGACGGCCGCGGGATTGCCCGGTTCAGGCGCCGCGACCACCTCAAGGGGCATGCTCCTCCGACGCAGGACCTCCGTCAAGCCGTGCGCGACCTGGTCGCCAAACAGACCGGAGTTGCACCGTCCGGTCCGATCCGACTTCTCACCCACCTTGAGTACTTCAGGTATCGGTTTAACCCAGTAAGCCTGTTCTTCTGCTTCGATGCGAACGATCAGCATGTCGAATCGATTGTTATTGAAATCAACAATACCCCTTGGAAAGAGCAGCATTGCTATGTGCATTCCATCTTGAATCGGTCGGTGCCTTCAGACGCCACGCGGTTCGAGTTCGGAAAGGAGTTTCACATTTCGCCGTTTGTGGGAATGAACATGGAATACGATTGGCGATTTTCGCAACCGGGCGAAAAACTCGGCGTCGTCATGGACACGTTGCACAAAGGTGAGAAACACTTGAACGCCACGATGACCATGCAGCGCCAAAAGATCACATCCGCTTCGCTGAATCGCGTGCTTTATCGATACCCCTTGATGACGCTGCGCGTGCTGTATGCCATTTACTGGCAGGCCTTACGCCTGAGGCTGAAGGGTTGCCCGCGCTATACCCATCCAGCCACGCTTGCCCGCCAAAACCGCGGAGTCAAAACATGCTGAGCAAAACCATCGTTCCCAAAGCTAGTTCAGCCGTCAACGTCGGAGGAGGCGGCGTGATCGACGGCATTGCCCGCAAGCTCGTGTCGGCAGGGCTGAAGCGGATTACCGAGGGTGGCCTGGAATTGGTCGAGGGAGAGCACCACCTGCGCTGCGGTGATCGCAATGCGGCAGAGGAAACCACCGCGCTGATTCGCGTGTTGGACCCGAGATTCTATCGTGCGGTCGCCTGGGGAGGCACCCTCGGTGCCGGAGAAGCCTACATCCGTGGTTGGTGGGATTGCGCTGATCTGACGACGCTCATCCGCATTCTTATTCGCAACCATGACGCGTTCTCAGAGCTGAATGGAAGTCGCACGCGATTGTCTGGACTGGCCCAATGGGCGTGGCACGCATTTCGGCGCAACACCCTTAATGGGAGCCGGAAAAACATTTCTGCCCACTACGATCTCAGCAACGATTTCTATCAGTTGTTTCTCGATAAAACGATGACCTATTCATGCGGTATTTTTGAATCGCAGGAATCAACATTGCAGGAGGCGTCAGTCGCAAAATTGGATCGGATCTGCCGCAAGCTCGCGCTAACCCTTGATGACCACGTCATTGAAATCGGCACAGGATGGGGGAGTTTTGCGATTCATGCGGCGAAGAACTACGGCTGTCGCGTGACCACGACGACGATTTCTGAAAAGCAATATCAACTCGCGCACACGCGCATCGAAAACGCGGGCTTGTCTGATCGAATCACTTTGCTTCGGACAGACTACCGAAAGCTCACCGGTCAATATGACAAATTGGTTTCAATCGAAATGATCGAGGCCATCGGGTGGCAACAGTATCCCAACTTCTTCAAGCAATGTGCCGCCCTCCTAAAACCCGATGGCCTTGCGTGCATTCAGGCGATCACGAAAGCAGATCGCTACTACGAAGAGTCCAAGCGCGAGGTCGACTTCATCAAACGCTACGTATTCCCCGGCAGCTGCATTCCCTCCATCGCGTCGATGACTGAAGCTGTTGCGAAAGCGTCAGACCTGACCCTGGGGCACATGGAAGACATCACCCCGCACTACGCAACCACGCTTCGATGTTGGCGCGACCGATTCAATGATCGATTGCCCGAGGTGCGGTCTTTGGGATTCTCTGAAACTTTCATTCGCATGTGGGAATACTACTTGTGCTATTGCGAAGCAGGTTTTCACGAGCGCGTCATCGGCGATGTGCAGATGGTATTGACCAAGCCGAGATTCAGCGGGGCCTTGCCGATGGGGGTCTTATGAACAAGCAACGAAACGTCTGGAGAATTGCGCTTGAGGTCGCTGGGTATCAAGTGGCATGGTGGAGCTGTGTGTTGTCTGTGCGGGCGGGCGCGATGTGGATTGGACTGGCCGCCACCGCCACGATTTTCCTTATCCACATGGCCTACTCGCCATCTCGTCGCGCAGAGATTTGGTCGGTGCCTGCAGCAGCGGGTCTCGGTTTTGCCGCCGACAACGTGGCGACTTGGTTGGGCGCCCTTCACTTCGAATCGACACATCATTGGGTGCTCCCGGCGCCGCTCTGGATTGCGGCCATGTGGCTCGCATTTGCAATGTTGATTTGGCCTTGCTTTTCGTGGTTAGCCGGGCGCCCGCTCGCTGCGGCATTCATGGGGGCAACAAGCGGTCCGACTGCCTATGGGGCTGGCGTGGCGCTGAATATCGTGGAGATGCCGGACTTGATTTGGAGCATCGCCGTTCTTGCCGTGCTTTGGGCGATCGTCGTACCGCTCGCCATTATGCTGGTCGTGTCAGCCGCAGCCAATTCGACGAACAGCCAAGTCGCTGCTGGAACATACGCGAGGAACATGGCGTGAATCAT
>BQJS01000008.1 GCA_021604825.1 Phycisphaerae bacterium
CTAAAAGTTCACGGGCAAAGACAACAAATGGTTGTTGAGGTGAGCCAATGATAATACGCAACCAATACGCAAACGTACGCAATGACGCAGGCGGTAGGTCTGAGATCTCACAAAATCGAGGCAAAAATACGCAAATATGCAGACTCCCCATATACGAGGAGAAAAACATATATATATCCTTACTAATCCCTATTTCTATGTATGTAAGGGCATACTGCGTATTGGCGTACTTCACGCAACGTTGGACACTGCGTACCGGCTGCGTATTGGTTTGCGTACCCGGATATTGGCAAAAACAGAAACTTTTTGACGCAAGGAGCAAGACATGGATACAACAAAAGTAGACAACATGGTCAGACATTTCAGGGCACTATATCGTCAATCACACAACTATGATGCGGCTATGGCTGCTGCAACAGAACATTACAATCCGACCGCAGACGAGTTTAGTGAGGTATGCTCAATGTTGGGAACATTGTCAGGACACAAGCGCCGGGCGCAGTCCAGCACACCACGGTTGGTCATCCCACTAATAGCACCGGAAGTGCCCTCATATGAGTTTGCACAGCAGGTACCCGCCAACCTTGAGGACCGTGTTCGGTGGATGGTGCTTACTTATGACATTGACAAAGCCACCGTCAAGGAGCTTAAGGCCCGTCTGCGTGACAAGTTGGAACATGACAAGAACACCGACCAAGCAGTTCTTGACGTAGATGCAGACATGGGCGGATTAACGAACCCTGTGCATTGGCTGGCCTGTGATCTTGTGAAACTCGTGGTTAAGCAATCAGCCACCGCAAAGCGCCAAGAGAAGCAGGAGCAACGCAAGAAACTCACGCTTCGTGAATTCGGTGATAGTAAATAAAGGACATTGACATAAAAAGTAGTAAGTGCATGACGGAGGACAAGACCGTCATGGCTGTAGATGTGAACTGGACAGACTTCCAAAAACAAAATGATATTGGCTACGTTTACGCACTGTGTGACCCACGGGAACCGGACCACTTCAAGTCTGTGCGTTACATAGGACAGACCACCAAGACACCACAACAACGCCTTGACGCACACCTGACCGAAGCCCAGTCAACCACGAACCAACACCTACACCGCAACAGGTGGATACGCAAACTACTACAGGATGGCACCAGACCTGTTGTGGTGACGCTGGCTGCGTTAAACCTGTCAGATGACCTTGGACCACTACTTGACGAAGAAAAGCGCCAGATCGCAAAGTATGCACGCCTGGGCGCAGCGCTGACCAACGCAGACTGGAACGTAACCGTATATGACCATGAACCCAAAACGAATAAAGGTATTCAGCCAACAAAAGCATAACAAGTAGGTAGTAGCGGTATAATGGACCATGATGATGACAGACGCAGAGAAAAAACAACGCAAGGCAGCCTACCAACGTGAGTGGCGTGCCCGCAATGCTGAGAAGGTCCGCAAGTATAACCGTGAATACCTAAAGGTGTGGCGTGAACGTAACCGTGACGCATACAACGAGTATGTGCGTGGTTGGCGTGCAGCAAACCCTGACAAGGTGCGTGAGTATAACGCCCGGTACCGCAGCAAAGTGGAGGCAGACTGTGCGAAAGAAACCACAGCCCAAGAAGGCAGCAAATAACATAATGCGTGAACGCATCAAGCGCTTGCAGGACCAAGTGCAACACCACCTTGACCACCTGAACGACATTGCACGCCAACTTGATGACGGACGACCGACAGCCGAGCAGTGGAAGGAAATACGGGTACATAAGGCCCGTATGTTGGAGATCACAGAATTGGTCAGTGAACTGACCCGAGGCAGTAAATGACACAGTGCGAGCAAAGCATAAATAGAGATGCGGTTGACGACCAGTCAACAGATGGAGGTGCAAGCCCTACCTGTTCGCTTAACTTTTGGGTGACGGCAATCACCCGTGCCGAAGCCAAACAATGGTGCAAACGTCACCCACATGCCAGCAGCGTACCCAACAGCAGCAAACACTATTACAAGTTGGAACTGAACGGTGCCTTTGCAGGGTTGGCAGTATGGGGTTATGGCGTCAGGCCAGCCTGCACTGCACGCAAGTTGTTTGGGTCAACAGACTATGTGCCCAAATACTTAGAACTGTGCAGGTTTTTTGTTGTCGATGCGTGCCCCAAGAACACAGCCAGCAAGTTCTTGTCATTGACGCATAGACTGCTAAGACGTGATGACCCTGACGTGGGTTTGCTTTACACATACGCAGCAGGCTTCCAAGGGTTGGTCGGTACCATCTATCAAGCAGCCAATTATGACTACATTGGAACGCAGGAGTGCAAGTCATTCCTGCTTGTCGGCACCAAACTTTACCACATCATAAGCCTATGGCACGCTGACAAGTCATGGACAACCAACCCTGCAAAGATGCAAGACGTGTTCCCCGGTTGCAAGCGTTGGCACGGTTACAACTTTCGCTATGTGTATTGGCAGAACGACACGTTCAAACAGCAGCACCAACACCGCTTCACAACACAGCCGTACCCGACCACCGACGACATTGACATATGGACGGTTGACCACAACAGACAAAAGGCACCCGTCAGCCTTGACTTTGCCAAGCAGGTCATGGTCAGCAAGTTGCACAGCAACAAACCGTTGACCAAGCGAAGGCAGATGCGTGACCTGTTCCCAGATCCCGTCTATGGGTTGGAGGTGGCATATGCTTAGACCATGCAGCCATCCCGGTTGTCCCAACGCTGCACACTACCGCAGCAGGTGCCAGGCACATGCCCGTGACTATGAGCAGACGAAGCCTTACCGCAGTCTATACGGTTACAAGTGGGAACAGACCAGCAAGAACTGGCGCAAGGCACACCCGCTGTGCGCCATTTGTTTAGCAGAAGGCAGAACCACACTTGCAACCGAAGTGGATCACATTGACCCACACATGGGTTGCAAACAGAAGTTTTGGAATAACAAGAACTGGCAATCGACATGCACACCATGTCACGTTGCCAAGACACAAAAGGAGAGACAAGGGTAATGGATTTTTCAACGTTGTTTGAGAACACACCGCACCCTTGGGATGACACGTTTATCTGGGAGATAGAACAACCTATGTATTACATTATGGAAGTAGACAACACGCCACCAGTGAAAGGCATTTGGAACTTGGTTGGCACGTACGACAGCATTGCAGCAGCCGAGGACGAGGCAGACAAGTTGCAAAACGAAGGACCGAACAACCATTACTTAATTGGCAAGGGTGAAGCACCAACCGCTAAGGACATGGCTGACGCAACCGGACACAAGGTGACGGTATGAAACGTTCATGGCGCACAACGCTGTTAGGCATCCTTGCATTGGTTGCAGCACTAAGCACCAACGCAGTTGCGTTGTTGGATGGTGACCCTGACACAACGTTCAATTGGGAGTCCATTGCAATAGCCTTGACAGGGTTGGGGTTGTTGGCTGCAAAGGACCACAAAGAGGGAGTAGGCGATGACACAATTCAGTGACTACAAAGGACGGCGAGTAAAGTTCTTAAGCGTGAACCGAAAAGTGTTGGACAGGTTAATGAAGGTGCCACACAGGTTAGACAATTCCAACATTCCATATGATGCAACATTTGTGGATTGGTGGCTGGACAGTAGCACCGATAAGTTGATCGTCGCATTTGAGCACACAACGTTTGAAGTTCTGGATGAATTCTCATCGTGGGTGCGTGGTCCGTTGGTAAGTACATTGCAACAATGTAATACTAATAGCGCGACCAGTTAGAGTAACGACCAGATGGGGGGCGGTATATTCTCCACAGGTAAGAAACACCCGCACCCCACGTTACCTCGCAAAAGTGGGTGACTATTTTTGTGTGAACTAAGCAGTAAACAGGACTGCCATTGGGGTTGTCCTTAACAGGTAAGAAAAACCGGAGCAATGCAGCACACTTTAGACTTACCAATTCCAAACAACGCAGCAGCCAACGCCCCGATTGAGTTCATACAGTCACTTCAACACCACACCGAAAACATTGCAGTTGACTACGGCGAGCAGATCAAACTTGTCGAGTACCAAGACCAACTTATCAGGACATTTTTTGGCACGTTAAACGATGACGGTCTGCGCCGGTTTCGCAGTCTGTTTTTGTTCATTGCTGGCAAGAATGGAAAGTCAGCAACGTCTGCCTTGATCTTGGTTTACTACCTTGTATGTGTCAAACAGAACCAAAGCATCATAAGCATTGCGTCATCAAGGGAGCAGGCATCTGTCATTTTCAACGAGGCATACGGCCTGCTCAGACAAGCAGGCTATATTGACGACAGCGGCAACAAAGGCACCAACTCTGACCCGAAGAAATTCATCAGGGTCAGCACACACAACAAGATTTTAACCAACACCAAAAACGGCAACGTTTACAAGGTCAAGACAAGTCAACCCAAAACCATTGACGGTGAGATCATTGACGTTGTTGCGTGTGACGAGCTGCACAGGTTGGACCATGCTGCTGAGATATGGGCGATCATCACCAAAGGACTTGCCAACAAAAAAGAACCGATATTGCTTTGCACCACAACCGCAGGACATGGCGAGAACAGTTTTTGCTATCAGAAATACAAAGAAGCCAAGCAGATCATTGCGGGTGACTTAGACGCACCAACGGTGTTGCCATTTGTTTATGAGGTGCCCGTTGAGGATGACATTTACGACGAGAACAACTGGATCAAAGCCAACCCTGCACTTGGTGGTGACAAACCATTCCTTGACATCAATGTCCTGCGTACTGCCGCAGAGTCAGCCAGGCGCAACCCAATTGACGAGCAGATGTTCAGACGTTTTCACATGAACCAATTTGCCGACGCCGAGGTCAGTTGGATACAACCGGCGCAGTGGGACAAATGCCAGGGCGAGTTTACTGAACAGGAATTGCTGGGCGAGATTGCGTACGGTGGCATTGACTATGCACCTGTCAATGACCTGTCAGCGTTTGTGCTGTGCGTGCCCAAGGATAACAAGTATTACCTAATATGCAGGGCATGGCTACCCGATGCTGACATACAACAAAAGTGTGACCGTGACGGTGTGGATTATCTTAAGTGGGTGCGTAGTGGTCATCTAAAACTGACCGCAGGTGACACCACGGACCTTGAAACCATCACCGCAGACATATTGGACTTGGCAGGCAAGTACCAAGTCCAAGCAATAGCAGCCGACCCGCACAACACCGTTGCACTTATACAAACCCTAAACGCAAACAACATCACAACATTTGGTCATGGCATGACACACGCCATGATGAACTATCCATGTCAGCAAACCATGCGGGCAGTCATGGAGCAGCGGTTGGTGCATGACGGCAACCCACTGTTGCGAACCTGTGCGATCAATACGGTGGTTCACATGGACCACGGACAGCGCATTAAACCCGACAAAAAAGCAGCCAAGGGTAAGAAGACTGACGCCATGGTTGCAACCATCCTTGCACTTGGACGTGCGGCCACCGTTGCTGACCAAGGCTTAGACCCCAAGACCTACTTCGATCAACAAATGGTGTGGGTGTAGGAGCAGGAATATGCACCGATTTAGGACAATAACAAAGGACGGACTGACCATAGTTGGAGTAAGTCTGTTCATTTATGGCGTTGCCAGCATTTACGCACCCGCAGCATTCATTGTTAGTGGTGGTGTTTTGCTGTTTGTCGCATACAGAATGGAGAGGGAGAAGTTGTGATTAGTGAACTACTTTTCAAACCGCAAATGCAAGCGGTTGACCCGCTGGAACGGCGCTCAGGATGGGCAGGCATATTCGGCACAGGTGGGCGAACGAGCAGCGGTCAAAACGTGACACCGCAACGGTCTATGCAGTCAGCAGCCGTCTACACCTGCGTAACATTCCTGTCAAAAATCATGGCGTCAATGCCCATTGAAGTTGCACAACGCAGTGACCGTGGAACCAACGTGGTCACTGACAACCCGATAGCCAACCTGCTCACGCACAAACCCAATCCCGAGATGACCATTTATGACTTTGTGTCAGTTGGCATGGGTCACTTGGCGCTGAACGGCAACTTTTATGCCGAGTTGGTGCGTGATGCCCGTGGTCAAGTCACCGAGTTATGGCCCGTTCACCCAACGCAGATGACGTTGAAACACATTGACGGTCAGTTGGTCTATTTTGTTCGCACACAACATGAGCAGGTGCCTGTGTTGCAAAGTGACATGGTGCATGTCAAGTGGTTTACCAATGACGGCATAACCGGCATCAGTCCAATACAACATGCAGCCGAGGTTGTTGGTCATGGTTTGGGATTGCAAGAATACGGCGCGACGTTGTTAGCCAATGACGCAACACCACCACTGCTTATCGAAGTACCCGTTGGACTTGATGACAGCAGCATGGATAACGCACGAGAACTGCTCAAGTCGTTCAGCAATCGTGGAACAGGGGACAAACGCCACCGTGCCGGAATGTTACCCAAAGGGGCAAAACTGCATCAATTATCCATAACGAACGAGCAGGCTCAGTTCCTTGAGTCTCGTCAGTATACAGACCGATTGATTGCAGCCATCTTTGGCGTGCCAAGTGTTTATCTAAACGATGCCGTCAAGGATACCTTTGCATCAAGCAACCAAAAGGAACAAGACCTTCGCAAGTACACGTTGGGACCGCTGGCGCACAATTGGTCATTGGAACTGACAACTAAGTTGTTCCCAGACTCAACCCTATTCACCCGCTTCAATTTCAGTTCACTGCTGCGCGCCGATCCTGAGACACGGGCGAAGATCAGACAGACAGACATTGCATCAGGTGTCATCAGTCCCAACGAGGCACGGGAGGACGAGGGGCGCAACCCTGTTGATGGTTTGGACATTTACCAAAACACCAAACAGGCTGAAACCATTACACCGGGTGCCAGTGAGCAGGACGTACCAGTCAGCGCAACCACCGAACCTGACCCTGCGCCCACGTTTAACATTCACGCAACCTATGCACCGTTGCTGCGTGACGCACTTGGACGTGTGGTCACCAAGGAGATCCGACAAGTCAAGGCAGCGCTGAAGAAGAATGCAGGCAGCCCAGACGGCTTTAAGTCATGGTTGGACACGTTCTATGAGGACAAGAAAACGCAGCAGGACGTGACACAGGCGTTGTCAGCGCTTGTGGCGAGCAGCACCGAACAAGGCATTGACCTAATACCGGCAAACTTTGCAACACAGTACGTGGGCAGCAGCAAAGGACAACTTGCAGCCGTCATGCGTAAAGCACAACCGCAGACCGCATGGGATGACCTGCACACATGCCTTGCGGCATGGGAAGACAAGCGCGCTGACACGTTGGTTGACGAATTGTTGGCTAACATGCCAACCACCAACACGACCGAAGACAACACCGTGGTCAACGTCACGGTCAACATGCCTGACCAAGCATTCAGCATTGAGGCAGCCAAAACGCCTGACGTAACGGTCAACGTGCCAGAACAAACGGCACCGACGATCAACGTATTGCCAGCCGATGCCAGGGTGGACAACAACGTCACCGTGCAGCCAGTCATCACGGTCCAGGGCGATCTGGAGGTCAATGACTAATGCCTGACGAAGTAGTCAAAGTGAACGTTGCAACTGTCAAAGGCAAGCAGGGACCGGAAGGCCCGCAGGGCAGTGACGGTGATGACGGCAAGCGTGGCCCACGGGGACCACGAGGCGCAACCGGACCAACCGGACCAAAAGGTTCACGAGGACCACAGGGTGAAGGTGGGTACAGCATTGTTGGACCGGAAGGACCAACCGGCGCAACCGGAGCAGATGGTCCAACGGGCGCAGCAGGCGCGCAAGGTCAGGCAGGCGGTTCTTCGTTTCCGTATACAGCAGGCAGTCCTGCTGCTATACCGCCAAGCGATGGTCGCATTTGGCTTGACCATAACACGTTTGCATCGGTAACCAACTTGGGCATCAATGAAATAAACGGCGACTTGGTTGACATATCAGGCTGGGCAGATGCTCTTACAGTTGGCGACCAACTGCATGTATTCAATGCAACAGATGCAACGCAATTTGGCATCTATGCCATTGACTCCAATACTGAGTTGACGCAGTTTGGTGAAACATACTACTACCTAAATGTGACGGTAGTTGATGCAAACGGAACATACTCAACAGATGACAACCTAATCGTCAGTCACATCATCAAAGGCGAGCGGGGTAATTTCGGTGGCGGTTGGTCGCAAGAGTTCGTACATGATAGCGGGCATACAACGGGTACAGGCGCGGGCGAGATAAGGCTTAATAACTTTCAGACTGCCTTCACAACAGAATTGTACATCAATGACGCAGATACAAATGGTGCTGGAACATTTATTGATACCGATCTTGCTGTAGGTGACAGGGTTAGATTGTCACATGCAAACGATAATACGCAATGGGCAGTCTATGAAGTAGACAGTGCGGTTTCCTACTCTGCGCCAAACGGCGAATACACGTTGCCTGTTACCTTTGTTGCCAATTCCGTCTTTGCGTTTGCAGATGATGCCCCAATGGTCGTATCTGTATCAACAAAGGGCGCAGATGGTGCTACTGGACCAACAGGACCAACAGGACCAGCAGGGGCAAGCGGTGCTACCGGCGCAACTGGAGCGACAGGTCCAACTGGCCCGTCAGGTCTAACCCTTCCGGGTTCATCAACGGACAACGCAATCACCCGATGGAGCGGCACCGCAGGTAATGAACTTGAAAACTCGGGCGTCACAATTGATGACTCAGATAGCGTCTGGATACCTGGTTACGTCCAGTGTGGCGATGATGCAACACACATTAGCGCCTTCACCACCAACGATAGCATGGTGTCAATCAAACCCAATGACGCCAGTAAGTTCATCAGGGCAGGTCTATTTGTAGGTGAATGGAACGGAACGACAGTTGTTTCAACGTGGCCAGTCTATGGCATGAACTGCTTTTCTTACGTCACCGAAACGGCAACGCAGAACCTAGCCAAATCCAACGATCCAGGTGGCATGTGTGGCAACCGTGTTGCAGCAAGGCTACGCAACAACTCCGTGACCGTCACCCAAGCAACTGGCATGGCAACCAAAGTTGCAATCATTGGTAGCACCACAGGAACGATAACCAAGGCAATCGGCTTGCTGGTTGAGTCGCTTGCAGGTGGTTCAGGAACAATAACCGAAGGTGACGGCATCCTGATACGAGACTCAGATGGTGCAGTAGCAACGTTCTATGGTATTAGAATTGAAGAACCCGCCAACTACACCACCGATGGTGATGCAATCTATCTTGAAGATGCTGGTCGGATTAGGTTTCGAGACGCAGATATAACGCTCGGTTCCGACGCCGATGGACGACTGGACCTAAAGGCAGATACAAGCATCGACATGAATGACGGTGCATCATTTGATGCAAATGGTGACTTGGTGGTGCAGAACTACACCGATGGCACTCGACCAGCCGCAGGGACGGCTGGCAGAATAATATTCAACACCGATGATGGTCAGTTGAATGTAGATGACGGTACCAACTGGACGTTACCAGATGGAACGACAACGTAAGGAATAGATATGAGCAACATAGATACGGTGCTATGGGTCATTGGCGCATTGGTCACCATTAACACAGCCATTATTGGCTACATAGTCCATGAATTAACAGCACTATCACGCACAGTCTACAAAATGCAGGGTGCCAACTTTACCGCAGTAGATGCACGAGAAATATGGAAGGAAATCGAGCAGATCAAACTTAACATCGCTCGGATAGAGAGGAAGTCGCCATGAACATAAACACGATAAGCAAAGTGTGGGCAATGATACCTGAACACCTGCGGGCATTGACCACGTTGGACACACCGGAAGTGTCGGCAGAACTAAAGGCAACCAACCAAGCGCGCAGTCAGCAACGCAGCGCAAACAAGGTGCGGGTGTTGCCGTTGTTTGGCACCATCACGCAACGTCCGTCATTCTTGTCTGACCTGTTTGGTGGCACGTCCACAAATGAGTTCACCAAAGCATTTGACAGTGCATTGGCTGACGAGACGGTCAAGGCAGTGGTCATTGAGATTGACAGTCCAGGTGGATCGGTCAGCGGTGTTGATGAACTGTCACGGCACATATACGCAGCCCGTGGCACCAAGCCAATATTGGCAATTGCAAACAGTCTGGCAGCCAGTGCAGCCTATTGGGTTGGCAGCGCTGCTGACGAGCTGCACGTTACGCCAAGTGGTCAGGTTGGGGCAGTTGGTGTGGTTGCAGTGCATGAGGATTGGTCCGGCGCATTGGACAAAGCAGGCATCAAGCCAACGTTCATAACCGCAGGTGCTCACAAGGCAGAAGGCAACAGCGCAGAACCGTTGACCGACGATGCGAGGGAAGAACTGCAAGCGCAGGTTGACCATGCGTATGACATGTTCGTCACCGCACTTGCCCGCAACCGTGGCGCGACAAAGGCAATGGTCCGTGACAACTATGGTCAGGGGCGTGTGCTAAACGCCAAGGCAGCGGTTGCAGCAGGCATGGCTGACAGCGTGGCGACCATTGATGACGTTATTAAGCGTGCAGGCAGCAGCCATGCACGGACCCTGACCACATTGCGTGGTGCCAAGGCAACGTTGGATTTATACAAAGCACTGTATAATTGATGCAGGAGATTGCGCCCGCAAGGGCGTATATGACTACGGTGGCGTAGTTGGTCGATACCACTACCCCACAACCTGCATATGACTGGGACTCAGGGTTAGTCCAATTTAAGGTTATATGTAGTAGAGCGAACAAACCCTGATTAGATCAGGCGTAGTTCACTGAAAAACACTTTCAGAAATATCGAAAGTGCAGTGAGCGTACGTCTGTTTGCATTTCTTGCCAGCCATTCACTCACCGCACTTGAGGGTGAGAGAATGAGAACCAAACTACAAAACAAAATTGATGCGGATATGGCAGCATGGGAAGCAATTGTTGCCCAGGCTGAAACCGAAGACCGCAACATATCAGAAGAAGAACTAACAACGATTGATGACCTCAAGGCGTCAATCGAAAGCAACAAGCAGCAGTTGGCAAGTCTCGAAGACTTTGAAGCAGTCAAGGCTGACCTGAACAAACCGCAGCGCAAAGCACAACCCGCAGATGGTCCGGTTGAAACCTTTAAGGCTGAGTCAGACAACCTACCAGCCAAGCCACATAACTATGGCAACCTCAAGGTATTCAAGAATGACGGCAAGACTGCATACCGTGCAGGACGTTGGTTGGCTGCAACCAAGTACGGCAGCATTGCATCACAAGAATGGTGCCAGCGCAACGGCGTAGAACTTGGCGCAACCACGATGGTTGGTGGCACCGACAACATCGGTGGTTCAACCGTACCTGACGAATTCTTA
Source organism: Phycisphaerae bacterium (assembly GCA_021604825.1). Next base: position 11,340 of record BQJS01000008.1, read on the forward strand.
CCGCAAATCCAAGAAACCATCACAGAGAACGGTGTGTTCCGCAAGTGGGCAAACGTTGTGCCAATGGCAAGTGATGTCCAAGTGGTGCCCGTCAAGACCGCAGGGATGGCTGCTGCTTGGGAAGGTCAGGGTGATGCCATTGCTGAGAAGAACAGCACATGGAAGAAAGCAACCCTAACCGCAAACAAGGCTGCAATCCTAACACGCCTTAGTTCAGAATTGGCTGAGGACAGCGCAGTTGCATTGGTAGACAACCTGTTCCGTGACATGGCACTTGCGTTTGCACTTGCTGAGGACACACAAGGGTTTGTTGGTTCTGGATCGCCATTCACGGGCGTTGCAGTAGACATTGACGACACGTCAGGTGCTACCTACGCAGCCTCGATCCATACCGCAGCATCAGGCAACCTTGCATTCAGTGACTTTACCATCACTGACTTTGTTGGTGTTGTTGGCAAGTTGCCACAGTTTACCGGCATCAAGCCAGCATGGTTCATCAGCAAAGCAGGTTGGGCAGCCTCAATGGCACGTCTGCAACTTAGCGCAGGTGGTGTCAACGTGGCTGACATTGCAGGTGGACCGGGCGTGACCTTCCTTGGTTACCCAGTTGTGTTTACCGACGTGATGAACAAAGACCTTACCGATGACGCTTCTGCAATCAAGTGTCTATTCGGTGACTTGTCTATGACCGCTCTGTTGGGTACCCGCAATGGTATTCAGTTGAAGCAGTCATCTGATCGTTACTTCGACGAGGATGAAATTGCATTGCGTGGAACAGAGCGCGTTGCAATCAACGTCCACAGTTTGGGTAGTGATATCGTCACAGGACCAATGATCGCACTCAAGACACCTGCCTCATAAGGGTTGGTGATTTACATAGGCAATGGGGGAGAACTTCGGTTCTCCCCCAACGCCATATTTGGAGTAACACATGCGTATGCAAACGATCAAACTTATTCGACCGTGGAACCTGTTGGATAAGGGTCACACGCTGACGACGTACCGAGGTGTGGCCAGTGAATTAGTACGACAAAACATAGCCGTTGAAGTAGAGGAACAGGCAAGTGGGCAACCAAGTCATAACAAAACCAGCAAGCGAACCGCTAACGCTAACAGAAGCAAAAGCGCATCTAAACGTAGACCACGACGAGGATGATACTTACATCACCACGTTGATAACGGTTGCACGGCGCACTGCTGAGGGCAAACAGTGGCGAGCATTGATGACCACAACCCGTGAGCAAACGATGGACTGCTTTCCATTTGGCTGCATCACGTTGGAACACCCACCGTTGCAGTCAGTCACAAGTGTTAAATACATAGACGCTGACGGTGTGCAGCAAACCCTGTCAAGCGACAATTATGACGTAGACACCGACAGCATCTATGGGCGCATTTGTCCTGCATACGGTCTGAACTGGCCCACAACCCGCAACATTCAAAACGCAGTGCGTGTGCGCTATGACTGCGGGTACGCAGATGCGGATTCGGTGCCAACAACCACCAAGCAGGCAATGTTACTGCTTATTGGTAATTGGTATGAGCACCGTGAAGAAGTGGTGGTGGGTTTGTCGGTTACGAAGATCACTGACGCAGTTGACATGCTGCTAAATCAGAACAGCGCAAAGAGGTTTGTATGAGATCCGGCAGACTACGCAATCCAAGTGTTGTCTTTCAGACTGACGAGGGCACAGCAGATGCCAGTGGTCAGGTCATAGAACGTTGGGTTCGCAAGGTCAAACGCCGAGCAGCCATACGTCCTATTGGTGGACGTGAGTTGGTAAGCGCCAACCAAACGTTGGGCGAGGTCAGTCACATTGTTGAGGTCAGGTATGACCAAACCACCAAGACCATAACCAACGAGGACCGTGTTCTATTTGACTCACGCATATTCAACATTGTGCATGTGCAGAACATGGGTGAACGCAACAGGTGGTTGCGTATGCAGGCAGTTGAGCAAACAGGCGTGACATACACCGCAGCAACACCTGTGTTGAATGCCATTGCAGTGACCGCAGCAACACCACCACTGGACGAGTACGAAGTCAGTTATGACTGGGATGTCATTGACGGACCAACTGCAACCGCAGGTTGGGCGATCAATTTCCCCGGACCTGTCAGCGCAATTATTGACTCAGTAGTGATTGAAGACGGTGTGGTCAAGGTCTACGCAGACCCGAACGGTGGCGTGGGTGCATTTGAGATTGTTTATGACGGTACGTCAGGACCATTCACGGTCGAGAACGAATACGTCCTGAACACCATAGAGGAAGAATAAGTGGGTGACATAACTGTCAAATTTGAAGGCTTCAAACAGATCGAACGGGCGCTCAACAAACTGCCCGACTCGGTTGAGCGCAAAGTCACCAGGTCTGTGTTGAACAAAGCAGCCACACCGTTGCAACGGTCAACGGGTAGTGAGTTGGCGTCACGGTTGGCAAGTTCTACCGCAGACGATGACCGCAGGACAGGCAACGCCATTGCATCGTTAAAAGGTGCCAAGGCAAAGGTCACACGCAAATACGAACAAGGCAGGCTGCACGTCCATGTGTCAGGCGCATACCCCATTGGGGCGCACCTGCATTTGTTGGAGTGGGGAACAGTCAAGTTCAAAGGTTGGGGTTTCATGCGTAGTGCGTGGGACACGTCAATCAACACAGTATTTGCAAAGGTCAGGCAGGGATATGCGGTTGGAATTCCTAAAGAGTTAGAGAGATTGGCTAAGAAGAAATGATTGAGTCAGACCTGCAAAGTTTACTACTGACTGACGCAACACTGATTGCAAACAGTGTGACAGTTCAGCCGCATAGAGGACGTGACCTTGATCCTGATGACAACTACGTCCTGTATACGGTGGTCAGCAACAGCAGGGTTGACAACAAACTGACGCAGGCAGCAGCGACAGAGGAAAAACGCATTCAGTATGACGTGTGGTCAAAGTCATACGTCACCGCAAGAACAATTGCCAATGCAATAACAACATTGTTGCACAGGCACCAAGGCACCGTTGGCAGCCATACGGTCTATGGGATTTTCCATGACAGCGAACGGGAGACAACTGCAAACCTGACGAGTGGTCAGGATGTGGTCATGTATGGCGTACAAGTAGATTTTAGGGTGACGTATTTGTAACCGTCGCCATGCCGGAGGATAGAGAATGGCACTTTCAACAGTAGAGTTAGGATTAGGAACAACGTTGTCATACGACACCGCAGTAGTGGCTGAGTCATACGGTGGTGCGTCATGGACAGCCATTGCAGAGATCGAAGAAGTCAATGCACCAGGCGCAACTGCGGGTGAAGAAGAAGTGACGCACATGGAGTCTGCAACCAAGGAATACATTGCACAGTTGACCGACACCAATGAGATCTCAGGAACAATTCACTTTTTGCCATCAACGTATTCAGCGCTGATGACATTGGTGGGCACACGTCCGAACCATGCGTGGCAGATTACAACTGATGACGCAACGGGCACCGTGGATGGAACTTATCAGTTTCTTGGTTTCTTAAAGTCATTTGAGCCGCAAGGGTTTACTGCTGAGGGTCACAGGACTGCAACATTCAGCATCAGACGCAGTTCCGCAGTGACAATCACGTTGCCATAAGGGAAGGGTGAAACATGAACTTGATTGATTATCTAAAGTCAGGTGAGCGCCCCGTCCAGGTGCAGCAGGTCAACGTGCCTGAGTGGGGTGAGTTTGGTGACGCAGTATACGTCAGAACACTTTCAACCGCAGCAGTCATGGGTGCAAGGTCTGACGATCCGTTGGCGAACATTCTATACACCATCATTCAATGTGTGTGCGATAAGGACGGCAAGGCGTACTTCACCGACGCAGACCGTGACCAACTGTCAAAGGAACCGTTGCCTGTGATGACACGGTTGGCAGTGGCAGCCAACAAACTGAACGAGCAATATGAGTTGGCTGAGGAAATTGAGGGAAACTAAGGCAGTCTGAAGACATGCGTTTATGGTTTGACCTTGCAATCAAAGATGGTTGCACCCTGAACGAAGCCTTCAGACGTTATAGCCCCGCAGAGTTTTTGGTTTGGAAGGTGCGTAACAGCATCGAACCAATAAACAAACCTGCAAGGTTGGAGCAGTTGTTGGGCATCATTGCCTATTACCAATCATTGCAGTTGGAGAGCAAAGGCAAAAAACCAACGGTTGATGACTATGTGGTGGACTATTGGAAGTCGCCACAGTCAAACGAAGAACTGCGGGCAAACTTGTTTGCAAGTTTAGGTGTTATGCCACCGGAGAAGGGAAGTATGTAAGCAATGGCAAGAACAGTTGCAGCAGCAGGTTTTGGTTTAACAGCCAAAACCAAACCATTTGAACGAGGCATGAAGCGCGCAGCCAAGGCAACAGGCGGCGTGACAAGAGCCTTGGGCTTCCTTAAATCAAAAGCATTTGGGTTTGGTGCAGCGCTCACTGCGGCTGTTGGCGTTGGTGGACTTGGCATCATGGTCAAGCAATCGTTTGAAACTATTGATGCCCTTGGCAAGACTTCTGACAAACTTGGCACGACAACCGAGGGGCTTGCAGGGTTGCGGTTGGCAGCGGAGTTGACCGGGCAGTCTGGCAAACAACTTGACGTTGGTCTGCAACGCATGACTAGACGCTTGTCGGAAGTTGCCGCAACAGGCAAAGGTGTTGCAAAACCTGCATTGTTAGAGTTGGGGTTGGATGCCGAACGCTTAGGCAAGATGACGCCAACCGAGCAATTTGCTGAACTTGCAGGGGCGTTTGGCAAAGTCAAAAGTCAGAGCGACAAGGTGCGGTTGGGCTTCGCCCTGTTTGACTCAGACGGCGTTGGTTTGATAAACACGCTTGCACTTGGCAAAGAGGGGTTAGCAGGTGTTGCAGAACAAGCAGGCATTGCAGGCATTGCCCTCAATCGTGTTGAAGTTGCCAAGATAGAACAAGCCAACGATGCAGTAACCATTCTGCAAAAACATTTCATCGGTTTAGCCAACACCATTGCCATCAACCTTGCACCATTCGTCACGCACTTAGCAACACGGTTCACCGAAGCCACCATTGCAGGTGGTGGCATGGGTCAAATTGTCACCAAGTCTATTGGTTGGATTGTCAAAGCAACATCGTTTGCACTTGAAGCAGTTGATGCGCTTAGGTTTGGTTTTGGGTTGTTCAAGATTGGCGTTGTGGGCGTAGCAGCGGCAACGGTTGACGGCTTCAACGGTCTGCTCAATTTCATCGCAGACATACCACACTTCCTTGACGTAGCAGCAACCACGGGCGCTGAGTTTTTCTTGCGTGCAATTGATTGGATGGGGCGTGGGATTGTTGACTTAATAAACCTCATACCGGGCGTTGAGATCGCATTCAGTGACGCTGCTGTAAACATGGCAAATGACCTTGCTAAAGAGTTGGCTGACAAGGTGCGACCAGAACACATTGACTTTACAGGTGGTTTGGCTGACGGACTTGACTTGGTTGTCAATGAGATGGTCACGGACTTGAACGATGGACTGGCAAAGGGTGCATTTGATACGGCAATGAGGTTTGAGAAGTGGTTCGATGGTGTCAATGACGCAGCCACAAAAGCAGCAGAACAAACCATTGCCAAGGCGCAGGAAGTTGGAACACCAACCCTTGCATTAGACAAGCAGAAAAAAGCAAAGGCAGCCAAAAAAGATAAGGGCGTTGCAGCATTGCAGGCAGGGTCAGCAGCGGCGTTGAAGGCGATTGCAAAAAGAGGCGGCAACCAACAACACCGCAGAGATATTCAACAGCAGCAGCAAACCGAATTGCTGACAGTCATTTGGAAGTTTATGAACGCATTCGGTGGTGATGCACTGCAAAAACTTGGTGTGATTGCTGAGAACAGCCCAGTAGCAACTAACGTAACTTGATAACGGTTAGACCAAGAGGATTAAATGGCAGTAACAGCAGTTAAAGAGAAAAGACAAAGCAGGTCATCATCAAGTGATGCACGTCACCGCAGTTATACCCGTGTCTATCAAGTCATCTTAGATGATCCTACCAATGGTGAAGCCATTGCACTGACTGCATCATTTGGTGGCGACTCAGTACCAGACCAAGGCGATCAACACGACACCGACACCTTTGCCCGTGTTGTAAACAAATCGACAGCATCAAGGGGTGATGATGGTTTGGTCTATGACGTAACGGTCAATTGGGATACCGACTACAAACGTGCTGGTTTCCAGTTGATCGGTGGCAGTGGTCAAAGCGCCTTCAACGATCCACCAACCTTTGTTGAAAACCCACTAATCAGACCACCATCCATAACGTTTAGAAATGACATAACCGCTGAGGAAATGCACTTTGACCTGAATGACAAGAAGGTCAAAAACTCAGCAGGTAAACCCTTTGACCCCGCACCGTTGCAAGATAAGTCACGGTATACATGGGTCATTGAGCGCAACCAAACTGAGGTCAGCGTTGCTGCACTGTATGCGCTAAACAACACGATCAATACAACTGCCATCAGTATCGGTGACTTCTCGCACCCAAAAGAAACACTGAAGTTGACCATCAGCACAACAGGTGTTGAGTACGACGGTGGTTGGGCATTCTGGCCCATTACCTACGAGTTGCAATACAAGCCCGAAGGCTGGCAACCCAAGATTGTAAACCGTGGTTGGCAATGTTTCAGAACAGCCAACGATGACAAGCCAACGTATCCACCCGTTTTTGACAATGCAGGTGTTGAGATTGAACCAGCACCCGCACCACCCGAACCTGTGTTCTTAGCAGCAGACGGAACGTTATTACCCGAGGGCGATGACCCTACATACGCAGTGCCAGACGGTGGTGGTGATTACAAGACTTATGAAACGTTTGAGTTCTCAGGGTTAGGGTTCTCAACGTTGTTCTCGTCGGACATTTTCTCATAAAGGAACGCAGTCAATGCCTAACCAACCAGTCAGAATAACTTCCGACGTATTGTCACGCATCATGCGGGTTGTGCGCCGGGTGGAGCGCCAACCTGAAGTACGTCGTGAACGTCGTGGTCCTGTTGGTGGTGGTGGCAGCTCAAGGTTCTTTTTGGCAAGGATAGATGACTTTGCACCGTTGTCTGCAAACCGTTGGAAATATGGGTTCACACAAATGACGGTGAACACTGACAAAACCTTTGTGGTTTTGAACGGTGGGCGCACTGAGACAACAACCGGCAACTATGCCATCAACATACACGAGGGCAGCAATACGGGTGCAGGTGTTGAAGGGCACAGCGTCAACATTGACGGCATTGACTACCCAGGTGGTTTTGAACTGCAACCTGTTGGTGGTCGGCAGGACTTCGACTCAGGGTCAGCCAATTACAACAACATCGGCAACAACGTCATCGTGCAGATGTGGACGGTCAGCGACACCGAAGGCAGTACGGTTTATTGCTTCGAGTATTGCAACGCAGATGACGGAACATGCGAAGCATAAGGAAGGGTTAGAGCATTATGGCATCAAGAGATTTTCTAAGTACATCAGATCAGTCATTTACAACCACCGGCAACTGGACGGCATCAACCGTACCCGTTGCAGGGGATGCAGTGACATTTACGTTGTCGTCAGCAGTCAGCATTGACGGCAGCGACCAAAACACAATCAACCTGGCATCAATTGGTGTTGGTCCAAGTTATACCGGCGACATTGGGTCATCAGGCAGTTACCTAATCATCAGCGCAGACTATGTGTCAATTGTCGGTGGTACCGGCATGGGGAACATTTACCTTGACTCAGGTGCAACTGACGAATTTGACGAAGTGGTCATTGACTCAGCCTCAACCAGCAACCGTGTATACCTTGACGGTGACATTGGCACACTGATTGTGCGTCATGGCAAGGTGACGTTGGTGGGTGGTACTTGTGACAACGTATACATTGAGTGGAATGGTTCGGGCAATTATCCCGAGGTGGTCAACGAGGGTTCGACCATCACATCATTCAGGTCAGAAACGTTGTTCAGTGGATCACAAACAGGTGGCACCATTACAACCTATCGTGCATCACAAGGCTCGTTCGTAGTCGATGCGGGTACGGTTGCCAACTATGACCTGGCAGGCAATGCAGCAGTTGAACACAACACCGATGAGACGGTGACGTTGGTTGACATTTGGTCCGGCGCATCGTTTGACGCAAGCAATGACGTACGGGCGAAGACCTTTAGTGCGGTCAACTTGCACCAAGGCGGTGTGGCTGACTTTGACAATGGACTACCGGGTTCAATGACTTTGACTGCTAAAAAGGAATTCGGCTCAAGTGCCATTCTTGAGGCTAACTAACTGCAATGACTTGGAGACGTGGCAAATGTAAGTGCTGTGATTGTGACTGCTGTACGCTTATCTCGCATGACGGCGTGACCTTAATTGAAACCGATGGTTCATCAACGTGCAGTGTCGGCAACAAGTTGTTGTGGCGGTTCAGCAAAGAGGACGTACATGGCAGATCGTCAGCCAGAACAAGTGTCAGTTATGACCCACCACTTTGCTTTGACGGTGGACCTTTGACAATCATTGCACACCCACCTTACATCATTCAGTGCAACACACGTTACTATTTCCAAGACATGCGGATCACTTGGGGTTGCGCTGGTGAGTTTACCACGGGATGGATTGAGTCACGCACTTACACAATCAACTTACCAACGTGTGAGGAGGTTTGTGACGCTGGCGAGATATGCACCATAACACTTGAGGCAAGATACAAAGAGATTGTTAGAGGACGAAGCTGCGACGAGTGCAGGATCAATGGTGGGTTTGGAACTAAGGGACTTGTGGCAAGGGTTACACCTAACTGGGGACCGTGGCAGGCAGCCGGATTGCAAAACCCTAATGATTGGTCAGATGGCTGCGAGCAAGAACTACAAGATATGCTTGACGGCTTGGTGCCAGAAGTAGACACATTTCCATTGCAGGCAGGGGATGAGTTGTTTGCTGCGGGTTGTCTGGATGGCATCGGCAACGGCTGTCAATGTGAATTCTTAGGCGGTTCTTCGATAATTGAATTCCCGGATCATGTTGGCATTTGTTACAAAAGAAACGCTCTCGATACGTTCACGCACTATCAAGTGTCTGCGTCAGCCCTATGCGTCTTGGCGCTGCACAATGACTTTGATACCGGGCACACAATTGTAGATGCGTGGCAGATCTCGGGCAGTATGCAAATGGTGTTGAACCTTGAGGGACCACCGGGAGGTCCGGCAGCGTGGCGACAATATTACAGGTGCGCCAAGGGTGAACATGAAGTGCAGACTGGACCCGTGGATTTAGGCTTGATTGACTTTAGCATCAACAGCAATGAATTCTGTCAGAAGATTTTGCAGTTCTATTTAGGGCGCAACTCGTCAAGCACCGAAGTGACGGTGCCACCGGGACCGTACGACTCAACTTACTTTTGTGCCAACGCCAACATTCCACACGGAACGGGTTTCACGTCTGGATCATGCAACGTGGAGATACTGTGAGGAGTAGACGGCTATTTGAGGGTGACAGAGGACCACTTAGGACCGAGGATCTGATGCCAGTGGGACAGACTGGTGATTCGTCAGGCTCACAACAACAAACCGTGCCGAGCAACAGGCAAGTGAAGCAATCAAAGGGTTGCGGGGGATGTAGACGAGTTTTTGGCAGAAAGTGATGACGGCAACATCGTCAAATGCCTTATCGTCCACCTGCCGCTTGATTACCGTGATACACAAAGGCTTCGAGCACATCCGACTTATCACCACTGCTTAGTCCTGACGTGAAACTCGCAATGACTCTCCGTGGCACCGGATAGTTGAGGTAGGGGGCAGCACCTACAAGGGCATCCCGCCTGTCCCCTGACCAACGCATTCCGGCTATCATGGATGACAGATCGGCGGCGCTGATTCTCCGATGCATTGCCCGCAGTCCGTTCTTGATTGCCTTTGCTCGTTCGGAATCACTTCCTATACCCCGAACAGTTGCAATCAAGATTTTTGTCTCCTTAGACGCAGATGGATTATTGCTCACGATGGCTGAAGCGGCCAGTTTGCGATAGCGCTCGTTCGTACTACGTTCCGCCTCAACCTGCGCTTGCAATGCTTTGGACTGCTGAATACACTTCGAATTTTCGTGCTTAAGTTCAGCGTGTTTTTGCTTAAGCGAGATATGCTCATTCAACAGATCATCAAACTCGGGCAGAGTTACTGGCACATTCCCCGTTTCGAGCAGTTGAATCTCGTGGCGCAAAGCATCTGTTGTCTCGTCGTGCAATGCCGAAGCATCCTTATGCCGAGCTAAGAGCAAAGCGTGCTTTTCATTGCACGCATTCAGATCAATTTCTAAAGTTGCGGCCTTCTGCGGCCAATTGGCAGACTCAACGTCCTGCAAGTTTTGATGCAGTCGATTAAATTCAGCGTTGCAGTCTTCCAATTTGATCACCGATTTCTCTTTTGCCAATCTCTCATTGTGAAAACGTTCTTCAAAGGCATCCTTCTCCGCAAGTCGTTGGGATAAATCATCTGCTCTTGTAGCGTGCATCTCGATTCGTGCTGTGTATACGTTATGCAGCATCAGCCAAAAAGCCCCGAAAACTACACTGAGGAAGATGGCTGTGGCAACCGCAGGGTGATCGTTGATACTCTTCCACGGCGTCGAATGGGGTTGTTCTGTTTCTCTTTGCATTGCTATAGGCTAACTCATCTTGGATACTTGGCGATTAGAATCCTTCGGGTGCTTTGTAACGACCCCTCTGAGCAAAGCATCCCTAATCAATGGTTCGTGATACTGGGACGAGGCCGGAACCACAAACATTGGCACATCGGCAACCCTCAACGCCTCAGCCAAGAACTTGTCCCGTTTCTGTCGTGACGCCCGCCTGTGCGTCTTGTCGTTCAATTCAACAACCGCCTTAATGCCGCAGTTGTCTGGATCGACCAACACAAAGTCAACGTGTTTTTGACTGATCCTGGCACCGTAACCTGCGTGCCAGGAGTCCGCAGGGCAGGTGATGATGTCAGCCAACCGCACCTTCATGGCAATGGTGTACTGATCGCCAACCGCCTCCTTGAGCACTCGATAGAACGCAAGTTCACCTTTGGTCAGTAGATGTTGACGTGAGTGGTAAGGCAGTCCTGCGTTGAGTTTCTTGGCTTCGGTGGACCCAAAAATGTCAAGCAGAATGGCGACGAATTCACGGAATGACTTTGGCTTGCTTTTGGCAAAGATGATGACGACGACAGCGGCAAGCAGGATCAGAAATAGCCCGATTAGTTTGAGCATAGCACCGCCCATTATGGCGTGGCGAGACCGAGAAGCAAGTGCAGATTGAGCAGGTGAGGCACCCGTGGACGGCGTATAATGGGGTGCATTCAGTTAATTCATTTTTGCGAGTGGATGAACTTCAATATTGCTTTGGGGATCGTCAGGCGGTTGTAACCCTTGACGGTCCCCGCTCCTTTGTAAACAAGAAACGCAGCGAAACAACGTGCTACCCCCTTAATTGAGGTTGAGGCCACTCTCCTACACTGAGACTTGCGCGCTGGACTTGAACACCATCAGCCGCTAGCTTTTGGGTATGGACTTGCCCACGATTGGAAGACTAGTCGCTGCCGCCCGCAATTCAGCCGGGATAGACTTGGCCACAGCCGCCTCGTCCGCAGGAGTGGCTAGCAACGTGATTCGTATGCTCGAATCCGGCAACGACATCAATCTAAATGAATTCCTGTTGATCTGCGAAGCCGTAGGTATGGACCTTGAGTGCTTGGGCCCAGCAACAGATGCAATCATCCCCGTGGGCAATGATTCCGATGCGCCATGCCATTTGAGAATTCGCGTGAATGGCTCAGTCTGCGACGTGTATCTTTCCGATGTGTCGGTTGGACAATACAAGTCGATGGTAGCGCAACTGAGTGCGCTGCTTCAATCGTCAATTAAGCGCAGAGATTGTGTCGCTCAGGCAATTCGAGCCATGACTCGTCTGTGCCCGAAGGCAAACCCAAGCGATCTCTATCACCATGTTATCTACAGGCAATACTTGGACCCTGCGAACCACCTCAAAGGAACAACTGCGGACAACCTCAATCAGAGTTGGGTCCGCACAAGTGGCGAAGGGTTCGAGCAAGCATTGGCGGACCATTACAACCCCGCACTACAGCAGCATGGAATTGCGCTGGTTCCGACTTTTTCGCGCACTATCAAGAAGCGAGTAATTGCAGCGTTGGGACTACATGGTCAAGTCACAGATTCAAAAATCGACATTGGTGTAACCGTGAGCCACAACGGAGCCCCGGTCTTGCTTGGTGGCGTCCATGCAAAAGCGAGTCTCGCAGAGCGTGTTACAGATGATATTCCCGCCAGTCGCATAATGATGCAGACAGGGTTTCTGTCGATATTGTCAACCTTAGACGTGAAGTCATTTGGGCCACCGCAAGGAAATCTACTGAACGAGGGAGAATTGGGGACGCTGAAAAATCCGTCTGACAAGCGACGTTATGTCGAGGTTCAGGGCGATTTCTCTGCCTGTTTCTCGTACAACACACGGACGGTTCCCAGTCCAAGCGAAACGCAATCAGGAAAGCATATCTACACAGTTGATTTCGCTAATCCACAAGATGTGTTTCATGATTTCCTCGTGGCAGAATCAAAGGCCTGGTTGCGTAAGACCAAAGACCCGAGTCGGCATAGATTATAAGGAAGCCACTATTTCTTTGGCGATGGCTTGCCCCAGCAATGGTGGAACAGCATTTCCGATCTGTTGAAATTGTCGGAACTGCGAGGTCTTGAAAATAAAGTGGTCGGGGAACGACTGAAAGCGCGCCGCCTCCCTGACTGAGACCGGACGGTTCTGTTCAGGGTGAATAAAGTCACTACAGTCTCTCGCCATGTGGGCCACAACTGTGTGAGAGGGCGCATCCCACTTGAGGCGGCGGTACTTGTTGGCTAAGCCCCGGCTAAGCAACTCTTGAAGTTCCCTAACATTTGTCGCACCCTTACGAATCTTTTCAAGAACCCGCGACTCTACGGCGAGGTCTTGGCTGCGAATGCCTTTGAGATTCTCTTCGGTGAACTTGCCATCGAGGATCGCTTGCAGCGTTTCATCTGGAAGCCCGTTCTGATCTATCCGGTCCGTCACGCTCGTTCCATAGTCACCCTGCTCCAGCGCAGATGCCCGAATTTGACGTATAGCCATGTGGCGTTTCGCCGAGTGATTGTGTAGTTTGCGAGAATGTTTTCGCATTTGCCGCTGATATGCGGAGCAATTGCGTTGGGTTGTGGGATAGTCCAAAACAACATCTGATTGCTTCGGCTCCAAGGCTTCGACGGGCAAATCAGAAATGGCTTCTCGGACAGTTATCGCGTCAGGCAATTCACTTGACGACATCCATCTCTCGTATGCATCTTGTGAATCAAGGTCAGGCATCCCCACCGGAAAAAGCGTTGGAGCAGACTTAGTGGTTCCATTGCGGCGGTTTGCGGGAACACGGTGGGTCGGACAGGGGAAACGAATGGGTTTTTGGTTTTTTCGACGACCGACGAAAAAGACACGGCGACGAAGTTGCGGAACGCCATGGGCAGCAGCATTCAGAACCATCGTTTGTATTGAATAGCCTGAATCTTCACCAAGCTCTTGACGGATTTGCTGAACAACTTTGCCACCAAGCATCGACAGGATGCCGGTCACATTCTCAAATACAAAGTACTTGGGTTTCAAAGCGCGAAGCATTCTCGCATATTCACGAAACAGAAAATTGCGCTGGTCGTCAGCACTACGTTGGCCATAGGTAGAGAATCCTTGACATGGTGGTCCGCCGAGTACCACATCCAATTCGGATGGGCGCATTGACAGATCAGAAAGCAGTTGTTCCGCTTGAAGGTCTTCAATTGCACAACCGTAGGTGAGTGTATCGCCGTGGTTTGCCCTGAACGATTCAATTGCATTAGGCTCAATGTCATTTGCGGCCAGCAAGGAGAATCCTTCCTGAAGGAAGCCGAAGGACGTGCCACCCACGCCGCAAAACAATTCAATCGCAGTAAGCATGAAGCGCCTTCCTAAGCAGTTCTTTTAACTTCGATTCGTCTTCCGTTTCGCATTCCCAAACGACAATCGGATCCCAACCGAGTCGCGTCAGGTCCGCAAGGTGTTGCTCGTCCCGTTCGCAATTCCGCGTGAGTTTCTTTGTCCAGAAATCCACGTTGCTCTTTGGTATTCGTCCATCTCGGCAATCATGGAGATGCCAGAAACAGCCATGCACAAAGATCGCCACCCTATGACGTGGAAGAACAATATCGGGTTTTCCTGGTAGGTCACGCCGGTGCAGCCGAAAGCGAAAACCCATACTGTGCAGACTTCGCCTCACTTGGATCTCGGGAGCGGTGTTTCGCTGGCGAATCCGCCGCATGTTCTCGCTTCGTTGTTTGGCTGAAACTTTATCCATTGTAAATTCAAGGCCAGCCAAACAATAACCGAACATGATTTCCAGATCAAGCCTCGATATCCGTTGATCTTGAGGATGCGTGACAAAACCTGCTGCGCCATACGCATTGCTTTGACCGTAAAGCCTTCCAAGTCAGCCTGCCGCAACAAACCGCACAACGTGGTGCTCACTCGTGTGATGGCATGTCGCCGACACGGACCCCTCCGTCACCTTGACGGTGTTGCCACTGACCACTTGCAGGATCGATCTAGAAACGGGGTCGATGGTTGTCTGCAACCTGATTGCCTCAGGTCTTCGTTAGCAGACTGATGTGGAGCAGCCATCCCGTAACGCCAATGCCTGCGAAGACGAGTAAAGTATGACCCCAGCGCACACCATTCAGAATCCACGTTTCCCATGGCCCCCAGCGGTCCCATCTTGGCTTACACGCCTTGGCTTCAAATAGCCAGACTTGGCGAATGCTCAAGCTGACGACAAAGAAGCCGGTAACAATCGCCGCCCCCCAGATGGCCAAAGCCCATCTCAACGTCGTCACGGAAGAACTTGTGTAGTCTGCCCCAAATTCATTTCGAGCGAATGCAAGAAATGTGACGGCTGCGGCGCAGAATGTGATGCTGTAACGATAATGCTTGCACCTCTGATCGCATCCTTCCTTTGACGGCAATCGATCTTTGCCTCGTGCAAAGTTCCCTCTCGTCCTGACGAGAAATTCATGGCTGCGGGCCGCTTCGGCTTTGCCTAATCTGATCGCCACTTAAATACTCCTTGCCGATGAGATTGACCAATTCGACCAAGTACGATTGGTCAACGTCACCCGTGTAAAGTTTGTTCGTGCCGTTTTCGTCATGTCCAAGAAATGCCAGTTTCAGTCCGTTAGCATCGGGCAATTTGTGGCGCTTGGCAAGTGAACCACCAACGTTGCGTATGTGCTTGCAGGTGTGGGTGCGGTCAACACCCGCAGCCTTTGCCACTTTGCCAAAATTATTACTGACGATGCCAGAGGTCAACGGTTTCTTGGCGTCATTGAGAAACACATGATCGTCCTGTTTTGGTTCATGTCCCAACCACTTAGTTGTGTATGCCTTCCATGCCTTCAAAGCCTTGATCGTTGACTTATGCAACGGCGTCATGCGTGGTATTGCTTCACCGACAGCGTGTTCTGCCTTGACCCTTGGCAGGTCCATGTACGGCAACTTATCAGTCAGGTGCAGGTGCGACCATTTTAGCCGTGCAATGTCAATCGGATCGAAGCCACAGTTGACAAGCATTTTCAGTATTGCAGACCATGCAACGCCACGGCGCTTGACCCTGTTGACTTGTTTAATGTTGTTGCGTTGGGCGAATGATTTGTTGGTGCCTTTGGATATTGGCATAGATGCTGCAACGTCGGCAACATTGATTGCAGCGTCATGTTCTGCCTGTTGCAGTAATGTTTGGAATGTTGCAACCGGCATGGGTTGACGGTTCTTGCGTGGTGACGCAACTGACGGACGATCAAGGGCATCAATCCACCGTGATAACTCAGCAGAAAACGCCCAATCGGTTTTGCGTAGCACATGCCTGAGCACCCGCCCCACCGGGTTCAGTTGATGGTTGACCCAATGGTTGGTTCGGTCACCTTTGTTGGTAATGATGTGCGTCTCGTATTTGACCAAATCGCTCTTGGTGAGGCGGTTGGTGGCTTTGTTGCCAACAAACTTGATGAAGCGATCAAACGTGTTCTTGACGATATTGATGGTTTCGGGTTTACGGTTGCGGTCCAGACGTGACTGTTCCCAATTATCAAGACAATCTTGCAACGTTGTCTTGCTGGCACCCTTGTCACGGAATTGTTGAGCAGGTAACCCCATCAACGCACCAACGGCTTCGTGCTTGCGTTTGGGGTTTTGCTTGACCCATTCGGTGTTGATGCGTTTGTGTCTGTCAGCCTCAATGACTTGTGGGTTGTTGTCCAAGTATTCAGGGTCAACACCAATGCCCACCAATCGATCAAGCACGTCGTCATCAGTTTCACGTTTAAGCATTGGGTGCGTCAGTAGCCGTGCCAGGCGTGTGCGCTCGTCGGCTTCGTCAATAGCGTCAGCCAAGTAAACAATGTATTCACGGGCCTGCGCCGGATCGTCCAAGTCTTGCACCACGGATGCGCGACGGTGGGCCACCTTGTCATCAGTGGTCCGCAGTTGGATTTTGACGTATTTGGGTTGACCGTTTACCACCGATTTGATGCGGGTATACTTGCGTATTCGTGTGCGGTTGCCGTCCTTAAACCGCTCTGTGACAACTGCCTTTTTGGGTCGTCCAATGTTTGTGCGTGCCATGACAAATCCTCGTTTAAGTGCCCGTGAGGTCGATTCTTTTAGACCCCCGTTTAGACCCCAGGCGAGTATACTGCTTATCCAAGGGGCGGGCAAACGGATTTGTAATTGCTGTTTCTATATAGAGTTATGATTTTTCAGCGCCCGTAGCTCAGTCGGATAGAGCACTGCTTTCCTAAAGCAGGGGTCGCAGGTTCGAATCCTGCCGGGCGCATTTTTCTTCTTGGCACTGCCGATGCACTTCTCGCCCAATAAAAAACGGGAGGCCTGCGATGCAAGCCCCCCGCTTCATTGTCATTCTTGATTCAAATCGCGCCGCAAATCCGTGCGCGATCAATCGACCCATTTCTGATGCCTAATACAAACTCTGCATCTTGAAGTAGTCGAACAAGTCAACGTCATCGTCGCCATCATAGTCAAACGAAACGCAGGCCGGTGCCACTGGGCCATTGTTCGGTCCGGTCATGCAGGCGTCGTAGCCTTCAAACGGATCATCGGGTTCACACATGCCGAGAATCGTTGTCATGACTTCCAACCGTCCGGCTGACGGAATCGATTCAAACGGGAACGCCATGTAGACAGCCGTGTGGTCGCCGGTCGTATTGGTGACGGCTGCATTGCCGTTGTTACCGGTGAATGCAACTTCGCCAGTACCGCTTGGCGTGACCGTGTCGCTGTAGTCGGTGAACGGATGACTGAGCGAATACGGTCCCAATCCACTGAAGATTCCACCGGCACCCGTTACCGAAGATTTATCGGTGTCGTTAGCCACACTGCTGACGCCCATGTAGTCGGTCATCAGCGACGTAAGCCCTTTGTCATAGTGATAGTCCTGACCGCTGATCACGAAGCATCCGCCGTTATCAAGCCAAGTCGACAGCGCGGCCTCACCGGCCGGACCTGGTCCGGCGGTGGCACTCGAACCAAACCCAAAGGCATCACCGGTAAACCAGATAACCAATTCGTATTGTGCCAATTGTGAGGCGTCCGGCTCATTGTCGCTGTCATTGGTATCCCAAACATCGAAATCAACACCCAAAGTATTGAGTACAGATTCGTACGTGGGACGATTGTCCGGGCTGTTGTCATCATCATCGACGAGCAGGATCGACGGCACATCACTGGTCGTAAAGCTGAACGTTGCTGAATACGATCCGGTTCCACAGATGTTGGTCGAACGAACTCGCCAGTGATAGGTCGTCAGCGAATCCAGCGGCGAACCGACGGCGTCACTTGTGTCGGTCGTGGTGTTTGAGTACACGA
Source organism: Phycisphaerae bacterium (assembly GCA_021604825.1). Next base: position 29,310 of record BQJS01000008.1, read on the forward strand.
CGTTCGAGAATCCGGCATCGGTCGCCACCTCAACTTCGTACTCATCGCCTTGCACCGCCGCACTCCATTCGAGCGTCGGGGCGATCGCAGTATTGATCGCTCCATTGGCGGGCGAAGTCAGCGTTGCCACGGTCGGGACTGCCGTCGTAACACCGAGTTGCACGTTGATGTTCTTGACTTCTGGCGTGATCGCGTCGGTGCCCGTCACGTTGATCGTGTACGAACCAGCCGCCGCCGCTCCCATGTTGGTCACGGTCATCACACTGCTGTTTCCGGGAACGACAGGATTGACGCTGAATCCAACGGCCGTGCCAGCCGGTTCACCGGTTGCGGCCAAATCGATTGAATTGCTGAAACCAAGAATCGTACCAACGTCAATCGTATACTGTGCGTCAGCCGGAGCACACACGTCGACGCTCGTCGGGTCGGCGTTCATCGTAAAGCCCGGCTCTTCTGCGCAGTTGTAGCATACGAATGCGAAGTCCTGATCGGTCGCATCGCCAACACCTGGGATCGCATCCGAATTCAAGTTGCTGGCTACCACGCGAACGGTGTACGCGCCTGGCGCGGTCGGTCCGATCATGACACCTTCGGTGTTGTTCTGCGTGTCTGCGGACCCGCCAGATTGTGACCAACCGTTACCGTCAAAGTTGTTGCCTCGGTATGTATTCGCACCCGACTCGACGATTAGATCGAGATCGTTGTTCCAGGCAGCCGTCGAACCGCCAAGTCCATGACCCGGTGCGTCCGTCCAAACAAGCATCATCTTCAAAGGCTTCGAGGGATCTTCCGCCGATAGCACAATGTTCCATTCGTCTGCGGTGTTGTCGAAGATGACCGGGTTGTCGAAGTAACGAACAGTGTCCACCGGATCAACCACAGCTTCCAAATCCATTCGACCCCAACCCTGCTTGGCGTCGAAGCGATGCCCCAGCGTGCCACCGTCTGCGTCGTCGAAGCCAGCCAAATCGATTGCGGCTGGAAGGAACGCAGCCTTCACAAGTGCCGCGCTTGGATCGCTCACAAAACCAGGCAGACTGCGATAGTATTCCATGAACAACGCTACACCACCGGATACCTGCGGAGAGGCCATGCTCGTTCCGCACTTGGTTCCGTAACCTGTTGGACTATCCGGTGAATCGACGTAACAACCCGGTGCGACCATGTGCGGAATGAGTCGGCCGTCGAGCGCCGGACCATGGGCCGTGTTGGACGACAGGTCGTTGATGTTGAGATCCTGTGTACCGCCGGACGACTGCATCTTGGTTGAGCCAATGTTGAAGAGGTTCTTGGCTTCGTCAGGCGTACCTTGACTTTGGAATCCACCGTTACCGTTCATAAACGATAGAACGTAAGTGAGTTCCTGATTTCCGGCTGTACCCGGCGCTGAATCGCGAACACCGATATCAACCTGCATGGTGTCGTCATCGTAGCCACGCGGCGTGCCGGCCGGCCCCCAACTATTACCGGAAAGCAGCGCGCCGTTTGCGTATGAATCGTACATCAGCGTCAGCATGCCGTTCGCCTGCGTGAACGTCGGCGAGTAAACCTGTTCGACCAAGTTCGCACCGGGAGCAACGCCCATCCCTCGAAGGAAGCCGAAACTATCAAGCGTCCCTGAAGCGCCATCGCCAGCCATAATGCCCGCGGTATGCGTTCCGTGGTCGTCGACAGCGCTGCCACCACACGTGCTTCCCGTGCAACCGAGCATACGATTGACCAGGTCGGGGTGGGTGTCATAGATACCGCCATCCACGTTCGCGATGATGACGCCGGAACCATCCAGGCCGACACCGTTCAGCCATGTTTGATAACCGGGAAACGCTTGATTGCTGCCATTGACGTTGTTGACGTTGACCTGACTGGACATTTCGGTCCGCAGACCACCATCGGTCGGAACCGTCTGCACGCTGTACACACCCGGGATGGCGGCCAACGCTTCAAGGCTTGCACTGTCAATCGTAACGCCGGTGATGTCATAGACGCTGTTGATCTGTTTGGGTTGCTGAAACTTGCCACCCAAGGCGAGAATCTGAGCTTCGATGGCACGTCGATCGGCGCCGCGCACCGTCATAACCCGCACTTCTTCTCGACCGCCACCACGACCACGGTACGCCGGCAGCAATCGATACGCCGGCGCGAAATCACCGGTCCAACGAACGTTGTTCTTCGTCGCCGCTGAGTCGCGGGCGTTTAGGTCACCCCACACCACATAGGTGTACGGATGAATGTATTGCACAACCTTCAGGCCAGCCGCCTCCAACTCGTCGACCCATGCCGCCTTCGTCGGGCCTTTCATTTGAATCAGATGCAAGTCTGGTCCGCCAGAACGACCCGCCACCAACGCATTGGGGACGGCCGGCACGCCCGCAACCGGATCAAACGTCTGCTCGCCCAACGTGATACGAAAAGCGTTTGCGTGATCTTGCATCTCAATGCCAGATTGACGCACACGATCACGTTGCTCGTCGGTCAGTTCCATCCAAACAAATGTGCCATAGTCCGTCACAGAATCGCTGGCGATCCCTTGTGCAGCCATTGCCTTGGCGGCTTGTGGCGACATCTGAACGGCATGCTTCGGCGTTTCAGCCTTTTTGTCATTGGCAATTGCTTGTGTGTGCAACGAGAATGCAACAGCCACCGCCGCTAGCATCCAAGTTATCTTCGCTGTCCGCATGAGACTTTCTCCAAGTAAGCTGTCGCAAGTTCGTTCAACAACATATGCCGGTTCGTGCCCAAGCGAATGACGATGCGGCGATGTTTCTTCCGCCGGTTTGGTCACACACGATGAAAGCTGGCGCCGGGCGCAATCTGGCAACCATCGCGTGAACGTGAAAACGCAGCAGCGCAATGACCGAGCTGCACATCGTCGGCAGGGCACAGGTTTTTATTTCGATATGGAAAAACCACCACATGCGTCATCGTAGCCCATTGCCGAGGTCACCTGCAACCCGTAATCGTGCGTTGACCTTCCGACAAAAGCGTCATGAGTCGACATTCTAGTCGGCGTTGAATCCGATTCTTGTCTGAATTGTTTCTGGTAGAGAATGGGTCCAACAATAGGCCTGCGTGAGCCGGTCTGCAAAGCTTATGTCGATTCAGACCCAAGAATAAATCGAAGGTCGCGGGTGGTGGAGGTGCTCGGGAAGTGAGTCCGAATTAGCAGTGCGATTGGTCGGACCATGGGCGTTCAGAATGGTACCCACCGATGTTATCGACATCGAATAGGCGTCGTTCGTGAAGCGAGTGAATTGCCCGTCAACGTAGTTTAGCGGCTGCATCCGCAACAAACGCATTGGGATCGTTCGACAACCCCTCAAGCAGCCCCATCGATTTGAGAGTTGGCTCGCGTTTCATGACGGCTGGCACGTACAAACGGGCCCACCATTTTGAATGGCCTGCGATCCGTTCAAGCTGCTCGGTGGCTTGAGATTCCACCGCGTCGCGCTCGATGAATCCGTGAGTCTTTTGCCATATCGAATCCGAAACCACATGCTCCGCCCAAAGGACTTCACGCAATTCGTCAGGATCTCGCATCTGCGATGCCCGCATCATCGTCAGCAGCCCAGCCCCCGGATCGACATCGTACATGTGCAACACAAGCTCGACTGGTGCGGCCCGGCCTTCCCGGATTTCATTTGCAATGATCGCGCGGTATTTCGAAAAATCCGGCGGGCGTGACGCGGATTGATCCTCGTATTCGGCCAGCATGCCCTTAATCTGCTTCTGTAATTTTGCGTTGTCGGTGGCCATCATCGGAATCAGCGACTTGATCACATCGTCGTCGGACATTTTGAATTCACTGATCAACGCACCGGCAAACATCGACGATCGCGTGGATTGGGCGTCCATCGCAAACAACGTGAGTTGCTGAACCAATGTCGTGCGATCGGTTCGGTCGTACTGTCGTAATCGACCCAACAATGACTCCCGGGCAGCTTCGTCGTTTGACGTTACGAAATCACCAAACAATGATTGCATTTCTTGATTAGGGGCCACAACAGGTTTGGATGAATCGACGGGTCGGACATCGTCAGCGTTCGTTTGAATGTCCGTCGTGCAAGCGAACAATGCGACGAGTACAAATTGCCTGCGCCACGTACGTCCGTTATTCGTTTTGGATAAATGCATCGCGCCTCTCCCTATCTTGTAACGCTGCTTTCGATGGTTGATTCCATAAGCGACCGCACTTCCACGAAATCATCCACTTCAAAGTGCGTGGACGAAGCGCCCCATGGGGTGGTTTCAACATCCAAACCGGTCGGTGGTGGATTCGAGTTCGGCACCGGACCGCCATCGAGGAAGAAATCTTCAAAGAGCGTGCCGTGCTGATAATGGTTCAAGTGAAACCCCGTGCTGGGTGGCCGACGCAGTTCCATCGACGTATCAATGTCGGAATCGTTTTCAACCGAATCGACATACGACGTATACACGATCGAAAACATACCCAGACCAGCCCGATTGACATCCAAACGATCCGCGAGGTCATAGGTGGAACCGCCCCCGTGGCTGTATCCGAAGATCGCCACTTCATCGACTTGCCGATTGACGATGGCATCTGCGACCGCGTCGTATGCGGCTCCGCTGCCATTCGGGCTGACCACATCTTCGTCAAACATGTGAACGTCGAACCCGGCTTGGTACATAGCAATCCCCACGACAAAACTGCCATGATTAGGATCAACCGGAACGCTGGTGGGTTGATCTTCGCCGCCCAGCGCCAGCAAGATGCTCTCAAACGCGTGAAACACAATCTCATCTTTAACGACGAGCGTGGATGGTGGTTCGACGGTCAGCGTCTCATTTCCGAAACTTACCGCCGCCCATTCGACCCACAGCGTCAGACTCGAATCGGTCGGACCAATCGGAAGCGCCGCGGTCTTGTCGTTCGTAAACACGATTTCGGTGCCAGGTGACTTTGTCCGCGTTGTCCAAACGTGTAATGCCCCCTGACTACGACGAAGCGCGAGTGCTGCTCCGGGCGGGCTGACGTCCAGCGTCATCTCGATCAGATCGTCTTCACCTTGCGGATCGTTGTCGCCCGGTTGATTGATCCGAATGCCGGGACCGAGCAACGGATCGGACTCCTGGTTGTCAGGCACGAACGTCTTGGAAAATGGCGCGTAACCGTTGCCATGTTGTGGCCGATGCGCTGTAAGGTTTGCCGATGAGCCGATCGCCCCACTGCAACCCGGTGGCACTTCGTCTGATACGTTTTGGAACAAGAGTGTAAACAATGCGAAGTCGGCTAAGTCGATGGCGCTGTTTCCATCCATGTCCGAACAAGTGCACGTCGAGGTTGACTGGGGGTCTTGCCCAAGACACGCCGCAAACAAATCGAAATCACTACCGTCGATCGAACCATCGCCGTCAACGTCCGCACACTGAAACGGGCAGCCGTCGCCGGCGTGCGCTGACGAGACCACTCCCCACATTCCAATTGAAGTCAACAGGATGCACAGATACCGCATGGATTCCCCTCAATGACAAATAGCGCGATGCGAAAGGTGCCGCCGTCTTGTTGGAATGATAGCAGAATCCTATGCCCGATTCCCGTTAATGCGACGCTTCCGGCCAGAGCCATCCGAAAACACCACCGGTCACCAGTCCGTAAAGCAATCCGTCAAAGATAAACTTGGCGGTGGTCGTCCATGCCGACCCTTTCCAGATGGCATTGGGCACGTAGGAGACGCCATATCCCAGAAACGCCACGCAACCCGCGAATCTGAAGACCGAAAGATAAGAGCTTCCCGGAGCGAGGGCTGCGCGCGTCAGGTATGCGGCAACAAGACTGATTGCGAGGGAATACAGAAACCACTGGGCCAATGACACCCCCATGTTCATCGACCCGCTGGGACGAATGGTGAGAAAACCGACGGGCCCGAGCTTGTACTTCTCGATCATCTCGGGCGTGCCCATCTCCTTCATCGATTCGGGACATGGAAAAACATACTCACCCGGTTGCATGCCGATGTCGCGCATCTGCGCCATGAATGCGTCTTCACCAGGCAGCTTGACGTAATCATTCCGGTGAATCGGAATGAGCATGTGGATGACCGAACTGACCACAAACACACCGACAGCCGCCAACAGAATTGGCACCCACAGCTCCTGAACAAAATGCATTGTTGACGACCTCCAAGAATCGACCCGGACCACCACACACATTTGATTTTGATGATACGAACACGGAGGGTCCAGACTAATCCGCGCAATCTATGCGGGATCAGCCCAAAGTTTCGCCAAACTGTCATTGCAGCCGGAGAATTCGACCAAGAAAATCCTTGCAACTATTTGCTTACGTAGATCGTCTGACCGCTGCTGTATTGACATGCCGGATTGGTGAGAAGCAAAACCATCTCGGCGATGGCCTTGGCGGGCAGGGTCTGCTCAGCCGGAAAGTCGGGGAACGAGGCCCGCAGCATCTCGGTTTCGACCGCGCCCGGTCCGACCGCAAACGCTCGGATGCCGTGCGGTTTGCCTTCGGTGGCGAGGGCTTTGGTGAGAATGTTGACGTACGCCTTGGTTGCACCGTAAGCACCAAGCCCCGGAAACGGATCAGCCGCCGCCATCGAAGAAATATTGACAATCGTTCCGCCATCGTTTTTCTTCATCGCGCCGAACGCATGCTTGGACGTATAGGTCGGTCCGGCGGCGTTGACGGCTAGCATCTTGTCGAATGCCTTGAGATCGATGTTTTGGACGTCGGAGAGGATCGCATTACCGGCATTGTTGACCAAAACGTCGAGTCGCCCAAACGTGATTAAGGTCTTGGTGATCAGATCTTCGGCATCGCCGGCCTTGGCCACATCGGTCACCATGGCTTCGCATTTCGGCCCCAACGCCCGAACCTCACTCGCAACGGCTTCCAACTTTTCGAGGTTTCGACCCGCGACGACGACATTCGCGCCTTGCTCAGCGAATGCCAACGCGATCGCCCGTCCAATGCCACTCCCACCACCTGTGATCACAACGACCTGATTGCCCATCGCCATCTCCGTTTCGATACCGCTGATAAGACCGCCCACACCCACGATTGCGAATCAATACATTTTCCAAGCGGATTCGCATCCCTTGAATTCCTGCAAGGTGGAGCCTAAGCTATGCCCCGCTTGACGACAAACGAGCCGCCCAAAGTCAACCGAAAGCATTGAATCACAGAAGGTTACAATCACGTGGATGTCGGTGAATTACAACAAAGGCTGGATAAGCTGCACCAAGAAGCCAATAGCGACCTGGCTGCAACCAAGTCGCTGGACGAATTGAGATCCGTCCGATCGAAGTATTTGGGCAAGACCGGTTCGGTCGGCAGCCTGATGGGAACGATCAAGGACTACCCGCCCCAGCAACGCGGCGAGGTCGGCAAGACGCTCAACTCAGCCAACAAAGGCATTCAGGAACTCGTCAACCAACACACCGATCGCATCGGAAGCGCCGAAGTCGCAGCCGACGCAGCCACCTCCACCGCATTTGACCCCACGCTACCCGGCGATCGCGCCCGACTCGGTTCGGTGCATCCCGTCACCGCCGTCCAATGGGAAGTCGAAGCGGTCTTCGAGCGGCTGGGTTTTACCATCGAAGCCGGTCCGGAAATGGAGTCGGACTATTACAACTTTGAAGCATTGAACATTCCACCGATGCACCCAGCCCGTGATTTGCAAGATACGTTCTGGCTGAAGAACGGCATGTTGCTGCGGACGCAAACGTCACCTGTGCAAATCCGAGCGATGGAAAAGTTTGGCGCACCGCTGCGCTGCATCGTACCGGGGCGCTGCTTTCGATACGAGACCATCGACGCGTCGCACGAGAATACGTTTCATCAGGTCGAAGGCTTGATGATCGATCGCAACGTATCGATCGCCAACCTGATCGCGGTGATGAAACTCTTGCTCAACGAAGTGCTGCAACGCGAATTTGAAATTCGACTTCGCCCCGGATACTTCCCGTTTGTTGAACCCGGTTTTGAATTGGACATTGCGTGTTTGATATGCGACGGCAAAGGTTGCGCGACGTGCAAACGCACCGGATGGTTGGAATTGCTGCCGTGCGGCATGGTGCATCCGAACGTACTGAAAGCCGGCGGTGTTGATCCAAACGAATACGGCGGGTTTGCGTTTGGGCTGGGTTTGACACGCTTGGCGATGATGAAGTTTGGCATCCGCGATATCCGCGTGGTGAATTCGGGCGACCTGCGCAACCTCATTCATCCTGCGCGTTGGGCGGGCCCTGTGATCGTAGACAAAGGCTAATCGCCGACTAACTGGAATACTGTATCGATGTTGATTTCCGTCAATTGGCTTCGCGATTACGTTGAGATTTCCGATTCGCTCGACGTGCGCGCATTGGCTGAACGTCTGACGATTACGACGGCTGAGGTCGAGGGCGTTGAACAGATCAAGACTGAAGCGTCGGGTTTGATCGCTGCCCGCATCGTGTCGGTCGACCCGGTCGACGGTAAGCCAAATCTTAAGCGCGTCGAACTCGATCTGGGCGGGAAGACAGCCCAAGTGGTGTCCGCCGCACCCGTGTTACGCGTCGATGAATTGGTCGTCTTCGCCCCACCCGGCGCATCGACGTTGGAAACGGGCAAGATCCAATCGACCACCGTTGCCGATCTTCCCAGCGAAGGCATGATCTTACCGGGCAGCGCCATCGGCATCCCGGCGAGCGATCAGGAAGCGATCTTTTGTCCGCCGTCGATGAAGCCGGGCGAAGCAATCGATCCCCAGATGCTCGATGATTGGGTCATCGAAATCGACAACAAATCGATCACCCATCGGCCCGATCTTTGGGGCCACTACGGCATCGCCCGCGAAGTGGCTGCGATCCTCAATAAACCGCTGACGCCGTATCCGGTCGCCGACTTGGATACGCTCGCGAACAACAAGCAACCGAAAGTCCCGATCACCATCGACGACGCCGTGCGCTGCCCGCGATACAGCGCATTGAAAATGACCGGCGTGCGTGCCCAAGCCGCACCGCTTTGGATGCAGACGCGACTCGGCCACGTGGGTCTGCGACCCATCGATTGTCTCGTCGACTTGACCAACTACATCATGGCCGACCTCGGTCAACCCATGCACGCCTTCGACGGCAGCAAGATCGAAGGCATCGAAGTTGGTCTGGCGAATACCGGCGAGACGTTCACGACGCTCGATGGCGTTGAGCGCAAGCTTTCCGACGATGCCTTGATGATTCAATCCAACCGCAAGTCGGTGGCAATGGCTGGCATCATGGGCGGGTTGGAATCGGAAGTCGCCGACGACACGCAAACGATCTTGCTCGAATCAGCCAACTTCGAAGCGTCTGGCATTCGCAAGACATGCGCGGCCATCGGACTGCGCACCGACGCCAGCGCCCGCTTCGAAAAATCGCTCGACCCCAACCACACGGTCCTGGCGATCCAGCGGTTCGTTCATCTCGCTTCGGTAGAATTTCCGGAATTGCAGATGGCGAGTTGTTTGTCCGACGCGTACCCAAACAAGCTCGCGGACATCACCGTGGAGGTCGACCCCATCCTCGTCGCCCGAACCATGGGCCACCCGGTTGAGGAAAAGCAGATGACCGACATCCTCACTGCGATCGGTTTCGGTGTGGAATCGAAGAATGTCAAGCTCAGCGTTCGCGTCCCGAGCTATCGGGCTACCAAAGACGTTTCCATCCAAGCCGACATCATCGAAGAAATCGCCCGCAACGTCGGGTACGACAATATCACGCCGCAATTGCCCGAAGTGCAAGTGCGACACTTCGTCGCGAACTCTCAGCACATCACCGAGCGCAACGCGCTGAAGGCGTTTTGTCTGGGGCTGGGATACAACGAAGTCCACTTGTACATCTGGTACGACAAGGATTGGTTGAAGCGGTTGAAATTCAAGCCAGAAGCGGGCCCTGTTTTGGTTAATCCGGCTGCGGCTGGTCAGGAGCAACTGCGGTGTTCATTGCTGCCGGGGCTCCTACAAGCCACAGATCGCAACCGATTCCATGCCGAAGCATTTAAGCTTTGTGAAGTGGGGACCGTTTTTGTCGAAGGTGCGGACTCAAAAAACCAATCGCGACATTTGGGGCTCATCAGCGCCAGGCGTGGCAAGGCTGCAGACGACGAATTGTTTGCTTCGCTGAAAGGCGACCTCGAAACGTGGGCTTGGGAAACACTCGGATGCGGTCTCCAATACGAGCCGGCTTCAAGCAATGCTGGGCGGCCTTGGACGCACGAGCACAAGACAGCCCAGATTATCGCAAACGGCAAGGCCATCGGTACGGTCAGCGTGTGTCCGTTGGCGATGCGTCGCAACATCGACGAGCATCTTTCGGCGTGGAGCATCGCCTGGGCGGAAATCAACCTTGAGCTGCTGCATGATTTCAAGGTCGAATTCCAGCAATTGCGACGTGTGCCAGAGTATCCGGAAGTGGAATTGGATTTTTCACTGCTCATCGACGCGACTTCACCGTACGCTACGGTCAATGAGAACCTGGCCCGCTTCGATGATCCACTGCTTCGAAAAATTTCTTACGTAGGAGCGTATGAAGGCAAGTCGGTCCCGACGGGCAAGCGCAGTTTGACGTACCGCGTACTCTTTGGCTCGCCCGAGCGAACGCTTGCAGAGGATGATGTCAGCGCGGTGAGGGCGTCATTTGAAAAGCACATCGGAAGTTGCGGATACGAGTTGCGCCGCTAGAACCGCCGAGGGTTCTAGCCGATTGACACGTTCAATTCACGGGAGCATTCATTGACTTTGAATCGACCAGGCATGCGCGCGGTGACAACATTCGCACTCTTGACGATGTGCTTCTGCGCCGGTTGCCCGCAGTACGCCGACCCAACCGTTCCCAACCCGATTCGCCGCGTCGAAGAACCGTCCACTGAAAATGACTACTTCGTCTATGTCCCGTCGCGATACCAACCGGGGCAGCCGTGTCCGCTGGTGGTCCTCTGTCATGGAACCACGCCTTGGGACACAGCGTTGCGTCAGATTCGCGATTGGGTCAGCCTCGCGGAAGACAAGAATTTCATCGTCGCGGCCCCGAAGCTTGTGGGCACGCGCGGTGATATTCCACCGCCGCCGCACAAGCAAATCCGATATCAGCGTGAGGATGAGCGAACCATTCTGGCGACAGTTCGTCACGTATCGGGGGCCAACCATATTGACCCCACCCGCGTGTTCCTGACCGGGTGGTCAGCCGGCGGATACGCGGTGTTGCACACAGGCTTGCGCCATCCGGAGGTGTTTCGCGCTTTGACTATCATGCAGGGTAACTTCGATAAACGCTTTCTGACCGACGCCGAAGACCACATCGACCCTTACCAACCGGTATATGCGATTTACGGGACAACCGACGTTTTAACCGGCGGTCAATCGAAAGATTGCATGGAATGGTTGTACGATCACAACGCGTATGTCTTCGACGGGCAAGTATCCGGCCCGCACCGGGCGCACCCCAAAGCCGCGCATGAATTCTTCGAGAAGGTCATCAAAGAGATTCCCTGGCTCACCGTTCGGGCAACCGCAGCCAATGGCAACGATCCCTACACCATCGAGTTCAAAGTCCGGGCCTCATTCAGACCGGCTGGTTACCGTTGGACGTTCGGCGATGGCAGCACATCCTCAACAGCACAGCCCAGTTACAAATTCGAGGAAGGCACGCACGAGGTCACGCTTGAGACTGCGATGCCCAGTGGCAAACGACTCAAACGAAACATCCGCGTCGACGTACCACATTCGTTGTTTCCGGAGAAGTTGGATCGCTAGTCGACTTCTTGATCGATCGGGGCGATCGGGTGCGAACGAAACGGGCGAAGCGTGAGGATCAGCGCGGGCAATAGCCACAAATCCGACGCCAAAGCGGCTAGCATCGTTACAGCCAGCAGTCCACCAAAGTATGCCGTCGGTAGGAATCGCGAGAACAACAAGATCGAAAATCCGCACGCGATCACGATTGTCGTAAACAAGCACGCCCGGCCAACGCTTTCATGAGAATCGCGAATCGCCTTTTCAAGATCACCGTGCTTCGCATGTTCGCGTTTCAACCGCCAGACGTAGTGAACGGTGTCATCCACCGCGATACCCAGCGTCACCGAGAGCATCATGGCGGCTGTCATGTTGACAGGAATGCCGAACCAACCCATCACGCCGACGCAGAACAGCACCGGTAGTGAATTGACCAAGAGCAGAATAACAAGCATCCGCACTCCGCGAAACGCAAAGGCAAGCACCACCGCAATGCACACGCCCGCCAGCGCGAATGAGCGGTACTGATCGCGAAGCAAACCGTCAACGAGCGTTGAGTAGAAGTGGTACAGCCCGGTCACTTCCACTTCATATTCAGGGCCAAATGCTTTTTGGGCGTCATCCTTCATCTGGTTACAGGCGGCTAACTTCTCTTGAACGTCGAATCCTTCAACACACCGAAAGTTGATGCGCATGGTATCGCCGGTGTCATTGAGAAAATTGCGAAGGATTTCAGCACCGCCGGGAATCAGCCGCAGCAGTTGGCCGCTTTGGATGGCCTGTTCGTCCGTCTCAATCGAACCGGGCGCTACAAGACTCAACGCATCTCGCAGCGATAGGGCCCGTCGCACCATCGGCAACTTGGACACGAACGCCGTAGCAACGTCTGCTCCGGTGCGAACGGTGCTGGCCGACACAACCTCCCCACCATCGCGGCGACGGACCACCAACTCGGTTGAACCCAAAGGCGTCAGATGCTCTTCGATAAAATTATAGTTTTGCCGAATTTCACTACCCGCTCGAAAGTTCTTGATGAAATCGCTTTGGAATTGAATTCGCGTCCCGCCCAATAGCATGACGACGCCCAGGACGAAGAAACCGGCCAACATTTTCTTGCGGTGGGCAAGCGCCAACTCTGCAAACCAGCTGAGCACGCGCTTGGCCCATCGGTGCTCGGGATTCTTAGACACCCCGCCCCATCGAATCAGCGGCGGCAACGTGGCCACCGAACCCACAAATGCCGCGACGAGTCCAAAAACCATCAACCCACCGAACCGCTTGACCGGTGCAATCGACGAAATGCTCACCGATCCGAAGCCGGCGGCTGTCGTCAGCATGATGATCGCGCATGGCATCAACATGTGCCCAAGAACCACGCGCGACCGTGTGGCTGCGTCGTCGCCCTCCTTCTGAGCATCTTCCGCCGCGACAGCCAAATGCACGCAATTCGCAACAGCCAACACAACCACCAATATGACGAGCATCTGGGTGATGAGCGACGCCACGATGCCGAAGACAACGGTCAGCGCCAACGTCAATACAATGGCTGACAACCCGACGAACCCTGCAAACAACATTGGGGCGATGCGTCGAAACACAATCCACAGCGTCACCACGATCAGCATGAACGCCAGCACGGAGAAGACGAGGAGGTCTTGATCCACGTACGCGTACATGTCGATCAGGGTGACGTACGGACCGGTCAGAAAGATCTCAACGTTCCGATGCCGCTCACGAAACTGGCTGACGATGTCGCGCATCTGGCCCACCGAGCGACGACGGGCAGCACCGCCGGAATCTTCAGCCGACATCTGCAAGAGTATCGCCACGGTTCGTCGATCGTGGCTGATGAGATTGCCTTCCAGCAGCGGATGCGAAAACAACCGATCACCCAGCATGGCCCGAAGCGGTTTGGGAATGCTCGCGATCGAATTGCATCGCTGGACGTTTTCGACGGTTTGGAATTGATCGTTCAGCTTGACGAGCATCGCGTCAACGGAATCATCGAACGGTTTTGGGGTGTGGATGGCTACGACGGCGAACTCGTTGCTCGTGAACTCTTTGACAAACGATTGAAACTTCGCGTAGGACGGATCGTCGCTGGCGACGAACGCTTCGAGGCGGTAGTCCTCTTTGAGCCCGCGCGAAATCAACAACCATCCGCCGACGACGGTCAGTATTGCGATGAGGATCGCAACGGGCTTGTGAAACCGGACGATCAGTTGGCATGCTGGCGACGGATTCATGAAGCTGCGCCGCACATTTGGACTAGTACCCCGGACGGATTCCGGTGGAGGTGGCTAACCCGGTGAAGCGACGGTTGCCCAGCGTGGCGCTCGGAAGTCCTTCGGGCCAAGCACTGATCGATACGCCGAAGTCGTCCTCCACTTCGTCCAGAGCAAAGGTCAAGCCGACAAACCAGCGCGGGAATTTGCGAATGATGCCAACGTCGAATTCGGCTGTCTGGCCCCGTTCGATGTCAAACTGTTCGCGGACCGCCAACGTGTACTTTTCGTTCAGACGATAATTCATTCCCAAACCGAGCAGGCTGGATTCAATCTCACCGATGTAGCGATACCCGACGAGATAGCTAAACCGAGGCGATCGCTCGACCGCATAGGTCAAGCTGAAGACATCCACCTGCCCGTCATTGAGGTCATAGTTCATCTCGGACGCGAGAGTCGACGAATCGTTCATGCGATAAAGTAGAGACGTGTTCACGTAGTTCTGGGCGATGCTGTTTTCCGGTCGCGTATAGGATACGAATCCATTGGTGAATTCGTTGCCGGTCACCTGGTTGCGGCGATGCGAGTCGTTGAAGAAACCGGCTTCCACATCGAAGGTTAAAAAGTCCACTGTTCGTTGCCGACCCAGCGCACCGCGCTTGGTTTGAAACCGCTGCCGCACACCGATCGACACACCGTCGGTATCGCCAACACCCTCGACGACTTCGTCAAACGGGTGAAGATCAGCCGGGTTCACGTTGCCATGGGCAGCCCACGCGACGACGTCGGTCTTGATGATGTGACGCACGCCGGAAATATCGAACAATTCCGAGCGGACATCCGGATAGATTCTCGACATGTAGTGACTGGCTCGTACACCATAGGTGCCCAGCGCCCGTTGGATGCCACCGTCATGCGGTGAATCATCCCACGCGGTTCCGCGAATCGATGCAAACGGCACGATGCGCAGGTCGCCCACTGAAAATGGGATTTCGATTTCCTGACGCGAGTCAGCCCGCATGACCGATCCGGATTCTTCCGGTTGGCCAAATCCAAGTCGCCCGTCGGTGATCGACGCCCGGACCAGTCGACGAAGGAAATTCTCTTTTTCCGCCGGCCTGAACCGAACCGCACCGGCGCGGTTTTCACTGAAGAATGTCGCAAAATCTCCAACCGGCTCGCCGATCAAGCGAAACGTCAACTCTGGCAGCCGTTCGGTTTGCGTGAGAAAATCGAGGATGCGGTATTGAAGCTGGGCAGTGAAGGCCCAGTTGTCGCGCTGCTTCTTGAGAAATAGAACCGTCTCCTGCTCTTTGCTCTTGTCGAATTCCTGCTCGAAATACTCTTCGAGGAAGTTGCGATCGGAGATGTACGAAAGCTCAAAGCTCAACTGCCAGTCGTCGGGCAGGTATTCGCGATGGCGAATGGTGAATCGTCCGCGCGTTTCGGAGTCCGGTTCGAGATTGCGAAAGCGCCCTCCGAGATTGTCTTTGCCGGTATCATTGACGAAGTACCCGCGAAACAATCCAAACGAGTCGTCGGTTTCGTAGTCAAGATCGACACCAGCGGCTGGCCCGCGCTTCGAATAGTAATCGAGCCTCAGCGTGCCATCGAAACCATCCGGTCGCTCCAGACCGAGGATGTTGAACAATTCCCAACGTGTTTGAAATTCAGCCCCAAAATCACCACTGAAACCGGTGCGAACGTTCTTCAAACTCGTCTCGGTATCGCTGATGTTCCCTCGGGCGTAGGGCCAAAAGAGAATCGGTACGTTGTTGAGATTTAGCGTCGGTTTCTTGGCTTCGTACGTTCCGGTAATCACGCCGCGCTGCCTCGGTGCGAGCGAGACGGCTGGGGTTCGATCCACGATTTCAAGTTCTTCCGCACCGATGTGATAGTGCGGCGTATAGAACTCGCTGGTGGTGAACTTGGCATCATTGGCAACGAATTCGCGTGCCGAAAGCTGACGAATCATGTCGGCGCGAACGTAAATCGGCAACGAACGCACCGGATCGAGCATTCGCATGACCGCATCCAGCACCAACGCGCGATCGTGTGCAAAATCATAATACAACCGCGACGCCCGGATCATCTGGTCGCCGTTGGACAACACAATGTCGCCTTCGAGATAGACGCTCTCAACCGCTCCGCCGTCAAATTGACCGCCGCTCCCGATGTTGCCCAAGAGTCCCGGCCCCGAAAGGCCATCGGAATCCGATTGGGCACGCCCCGGTCGATCGTCGAGTTCGGTATTGGCTTGTGGTTTGGGTTTGTTGCTTTGACCGGCCAGATACACAACAGCCGCATCAGCACGCAACTCAAGTGGCTGACCATCTTTGGAAGACGCGCCGCGAAAGACGATGACATTGCCAATGACGGTGACAATGGTCCGCCCGTCGCCGGTTTGCTCAACCTGCAGATCGTCGCCCTGATACGAAACCGGTTCACGAACCTCCAGATCTTCCGCATCGGCACGTCGTCCCAGATCGATCACGCTCATCGGCGAGCCAGCCAACTCGTAGCCAGTCCGTTGACCTGCCAACGTTTCTCGAATGCGTTTAGCCCGTTGGTAGACGGATGTCTCGGACGATGCTTCACTGCTTCGCAGGTCGGCACCGGTGCGGATCTTGCCACTGCTGTTGAGCGTGACGAACAACGCCGGACCGCGCGTGACCGTACCGGCTGCATCGCGAACCCTGGCATTTCGCCAAAGCACGATTTCGAGACGGGTGAATGAAGTCCCCCGCTCCTTGGCCTGGGTCATCCAGATGACGGCTTGTTGCGCGTTGAGGCGACGTTTGCCGAGTTGCAGTTCAAAATCACCGACGAAGTGAACGACGTTGCTGCCGTCGGTATCACGCCAGAGGTGGACCATCTCGCCGAACATTTCGACATCGGCATGGCTGACCCCAGCCGGCGTGAGCGGTTCACTGACTTCGTCGCCCAATGGGACGAGCGCTTGCCCCAACGCATTGGGAGCAACGACCGCACACACAACACCGACAATCCAAGCACAATGGACGAATGGCCCCGGGTATTTTTTCACACCGCGTTCCGTTGTTAGGACGACATTGACCAAATCCACCCGATCTTTGAGACAGGCACCCATACAGGATTTACGCACGCCAAAGATTTCATGCGAAAGATCGGAGTTCGGCTCGCAAACCACCGCGCCTACACGATCAATCCGTGTACGCGAACCGAACGCAAAGTATAGACCGCCACCCAACCCTGTCAAAGCAAAACACCCTCGACGACCGAGTGCCCCTGGCATACCCTAGGCGCTTTGGAAGGATCACGAGGATTGTGAATAAAGCGTCATGACCGCCGCGTCCCCGCAAATTTCAAATCCGCCCGACCAGCACGCCATCTTTGCGCGCAATATGGCCGAGCTTTGGCGACACGATCCGACGCTGGCGATGGTGATCGACGCCGTGCCCGACGAGAAACGCCCTGAGATTCAAGAGACACGATCCGGTAAAAAAACCGTGGCAATCGGCTCGGCTGACAAACGCGCTGTATACCTCCACAGCCGCTACGACCCCGTCAAGGAAGCGGGCCAACTGGTGGGCGGTGTGGTCACGGATGATCAATACTGCTTTGTTGTGGGTGGGATCGGGTTGGGTTATCACATCCTCGCCCTCGAGGAAGCGATCGCCCAGGACGCCATCATCGTCGTCGCCGAGCCCAACGTGGCATTGTTGGCCGCTGCACTCGCGTCGGTTGATCTGACCAATGCCCTGCGCGACGGGCGGCTGATCATTCTTCATACGGCTGACAAGGTTCGTCTGCACGATAAGCTGCGTCCCCACACGCCGCTGCTGATGCTGGGCACACGATTCGTCAAACATCCGCCGTCCGAACAACTCGAACCGGATTTCCATAAAATCATTCGCGCGATGGTCACCGACTTCGTGGCCTACTCGCGCATGACGCTGATGACGTTGATTACGAATTCCAAGATCACGTGCCGAAACATTGCGAACAACATCGCCACGTACGCTTCGACCCCGTCGATCGAGGAACTGCGCGATCGATACAAGGGGTCTCCAGGCATCGTCGTGTCGGCTGGTCCGTCACTCCGCACGAACATCGAACTGCTCAAGCATGCCAAAGGGCGGGCGGTCATCTCGGCGGTTCAAACTGCGCTGCGCCCGATGAGCAAGATGGGCGTGATGCCCGACTTCGCCACCAGCCTCGACTTTCACGAGATTAGCCGCCAGTACTACCAAGGGATCGATGGGCTTGAGAAAGTGCATCTCGTCGCCGAACCGAAAGCCACTTGGCATGTGCTGGACAATTATCCAGGCCCCATTTCGATTTTGGATAACCAGTTCGCCCGGTTGCTCATCGGTGAAACGCTGGCGCCGCACGCCGAACTACCTCCCGGAGCAACGGTAGCGCACCTTTCGTTCTACTTGCTGCGTTACATGGGTTGCGATCCGATTATTTTTGTCGGCCAAGATCTTGCGTATACCGCCAACAATTTCTACGTGCCCGGCGTCGAAACGCATCGCGTGTGGCAGAGCGAGTTGAATCGGTTTAACACGCTCGAAACGAAAGAGTGGGAGCGCATCGTGCGCAATCGTCCGGTGTTGCGCAAGGTGGCGGGCAACGACGGGCATGAACTTTACACCGACGAACTACTGTTTACCTATTTGGAGCAATTTGAAAAGGACATCGCCGAAACGCCGGCGAAGGTCATCAACGCAACAGAAGGTGGCGCCCACATTGCGGGCACCGAATCCATGCCGCTCCAGCAAGTGCTCGACACCTACGCAACAACAACGCTGCCCGTTCATGCCGAATCCAAACAGCCCCGTGATTGGAGTATCGTCCCGAAGGTCCGCGACGAAATCGCCAGTCGCACCAAGGATGTCGAAGGCCTTGTCGACGTGTGCAGAAAAATGGACGTCGAGTTGGCCAAGCTTCAGGATTTAACCGACGATCCGGGGCGATTCAACCAGACGATGGTGCGGGTGGACGAACTCCGCGCCCAAGTCAATCAAGCCCAACGTGCCTACCGCATCATCAATGCCGCGTCGCAGTTGGCCGAACTACGCCGGTTCACCTCCGATCGCCGACTCAATGCCGACGAAACGAAGGGGGCTGAACGCGCCAAGCGCCAACTTACCCGCGATCGCGAATTCGTCGGTGAAATCATCTCTGGCGGCGAATCAATGATCGAGATTCTGAACGAAGCGATCGAGCGCGTCGAACATAGCCTGGAGGCACACGCTTGAAAGCCATCGCCCTACTCGACGTGGACTTGGAGCAAACGCCCATCGGCACGCGTAGCCGGTTGACTGAGGAGCTTTGCGGCGAAATCGTATTGCGCCGCACGATTGCCCGGCTGCAATCGGTGAAACGGTTTTGCGCGATTGTTGTCGCCTGCCCGAAAGAACAGCAGCCCACCGTCGAGTCGATACTCGAGGGCACATCGGCAAAGTGCTTTTCGCGCGATGCGTCACCGCCTACCTATCGAAATTTGATTCGCTGCGCCCGCAAGTGGTCGCTCGATGCGTGGCGTGGTGGTCTTGGCGGTTCAAGCGGGCTGGATGACTACATGGATGTGCGCATCTTGCTGGGCGCGCTCGATCGGTTTGAAGCCGACACCGTGGCATTGATTCCACCCGGTTCCGCGCTGATCGACCCGACGTTTGTCGATGAGATGCTCGATCACACCGAGGCCAACGAAGGTTCCGTCAGGCTCACGTTCGCGCAGACGCCACCGGGCTTGTCGCCGGTCATCATGCAGCGGGCGCTGTGCGAGCAGTTGGCTCAAAGCAACGCGCCGGTCGGCTGGGCGATTGGCTACAAACCCGATGAACCCGCGATCGACCTGGCATTCAAACCATCATGCTTCATTGCGTCACAATCGCTGCGTCATGCGTCGGGCCGGTTGACGGCTGACACGCGGCGATCGTTTCGCGACATGGAGCGAATCATCCAATCCGGCGCCGATTCATCCGCCGACGCGACAGCCAACTGGTTGCTCGAGAATGAGCGTGAGCGGTTCGATGACTTACCGCGCGAAGTTGAAATCGAGCTCACCATCGACAGTCCGATTCAGTCACGACTCCGTCCAGACAAATCGCAACTCCCGAAGCGCGATCCAATCGACCCCGAACTCGTGGGCAAGCTCGCCGCCGAGATGTCCACGTACGACGATTCGCTCATCACGTTGGCGGGCTACGGCGACCCGCTGCTGCATCCGCAATTCGATTCAATCGTGACGAGCATCAGAAGAGCAAACGTGTACGGGTTGGCTGTCAGAACAACGGGCCAAACGCTCGACGACACGCACATCAGCACGCTCATCAAAAACAACGTCGATATCATCGAATTCACGTTGGATGCGTGGACACCCAAAGCCTTCGGCAAATGCAACGTCGGCGGCAAACTTCAAAACGCCACCGACGCCATCGAGCAACTCGTCCAAGCCCGCAGTGATGCCCAGCAAGCCACGCCCATCGTCGTACCGTCGATGATCAAATCCCGTCTCAATATCGGCGAGATGGACCCGTTTTTTGACGGCTGGATTCGCAAGGTCGGATGTGCCCTAATTGGTGCATACTCCAACTTTGGCGGTCAACTGGAAGACCAATCCGTCGCCGACATGAGGCCGCCCCAGCGGCCCCCGTGCCGCCGCCTGTCGAATCACTGCTTCGTCGCGTCCGACGGGCAGGTTTACGCCTGCGATCAGGATTTAAAGGCATCGATGCCGCTCGGACACTTGGGCGATGTAACAATGGGGGCAATCTGGGCGGGCAAAGTCCATTCGAATCTGCGCACCTGCCACGCAACCGGCCACCTGGACGAATACCCCACGTGCGCGCGATGCACGGAGTGGCATCGGCCTTAGGGGCGGCGATTTCAGACTCCAAAACCCCAGAGATTCGCCCACGTCAAACCCAGTTGCGACGGCGTCATCACCAGTCTAAGCTATTGTCAATTAACACGTTGCCACCCCGCAACCATGGAGCGGTACATCAGTGTCGAGAGAATCCGTCAAACCGGTCGGAATCGATCTTGGAACCACCTTCTCTGCCATTGCCTACGTCGATGACGGCGGGGCTCCGCGTGCCATTCCGACTGCCGACGGAAATTACGTCACCCCGTCAGCCGTCTACATCAAACCGGACCGCTCCATAGTCGTTGGTCAAAAAGCGCTCGACGCACTCAGCGAACGCCCGGATCGGGTGGCTGTCAATTTTAAACGCGACATGGGCGAAAAATTTTATAGTGAAGCGATTGGCGGCCGGGAGTTTTCACCTGAGGCGCTCTCCGCGCTGGTCCTCAAGAAACTAGCCCAAGACGGCCGCAACGAACTCGGCGACATTGGCGGCGCAGTCATCACCGTCCCCGCATACTTTGGCGATGCCCGTCGCAAAGCCACTCAGGATGCCGGCCGCATCGCCGGACTTGACGTCATCGACATCATCAACGAACCGACAGCCGCCGCGCTCGCCAACGCATTCCAACAATTTATCAATCAAGGCGGCGATCGAAGTGATCTTAGCATCGCCCGCATCGCGGCGCGGGCTCCATCGACCACCATGGTCTATGACTTGGGCGGCGGTACGTTCGACGTCACCATCATCCGCATAGATCACAACGATTTTGAAGTCATCGCAACCGGCGGCGAAGTGCGTTTGGGCGGTATCGATTTTGACCAGCGCATCGTCAACTACTTCTGCGACGAATTCCGCCGACGCCATGGCATCGATCCACGCGATACGACTGAAACGATGGAGCGAATTCGCGCCACCTGCGAACTCGCCAAGATATCGCTATCTGACACCGAGCAAACCGTTCTTGTCTGCGAACATTTGGGCCGCAAGATGCAGGTGCCCATCAGTCGCGGACGCTTCGAGCAACTTACCGCCGATCTCATCGCCCGAACGCAAATCTCCACCGAGATGCTTCTCGAAGATGCCATGCTCAGTTGGGATCGCATCGACAACATTCTTCTGGTCGGCGGGTCGAGTCGAATCCCACGCGTCTCACAAATGCTCGAAGACATTTCTGGGAAGAAACCGGAGATGGCTATCGCCCCCGATCAAATCGTTTCGCACGGAGCCGCGCTGCATGCGGCGATCTCTGTGCTGGACCGCGCTCCGCAACCGGTGAGTACGGGCCAGGAACGTCGCATGGATTCGGAATCGGCTCCGCGTACGGACAACGCCGAAGACGAACAACGCATCATGCAGTCCATCATGGCCCCCAACGCCGTCGACGCAGCGAAGAGAATCAAACTATCCGACGTCAATTCGCACGGGTTGGGTGTCATCGTCCGCGCCAAGGAAGGCCAGGGAACAGCCAACTCCGTGATCATTCCAAAGAACACGCCCCTGCCGACGTCACGCGTAAAGCTATTTGGAACCGAAGCGAAGAACCAACGCCAAGTGCGCCTGCGCATCACCGAAGGCGACACCCGCGACCCACGTGGTTGCACGCAAATCGGCGAGTGCTTGATTCGTCAACTCCCCAAGGGATTGCCCAAAGGAGCGCCGGTGGAAGTTTCGTTTCGATACGACGCCAGCGGGCGCATCCACGTCAAAGCCGTCGAACTCACCAGCCGGATCAGTGCCGACGTTCAACTCGAACGCACCAGTGGGTTTGAACAGGAAGATCTCAACAAAATGAAAGACGCCGTCTCCGAAATCAATGTCGAATAAACCTGACGAAACCAGCGAAAATCCGAGCCCTAGCAAAAGCCTGGACGCTTACAGCGAATACCTGCAACTCGCCGACGGCCCTCGTCCGCCCCACCTCTACCAGTTATTGGACATCGAATTGTTCTGCCCACACCCAGAGCGGATCAACCAAGCGGTGCGCAGGCAATTTCGCAAGATCAAACCGTATGAAGAAAATCCCGATCGCAACGTGCGCGAACGCATCCAGGATGTAATGACCCACATCGCAACGGCAAAGACTGTGCTTGGCAACTCTGTGCAGAAGGCAGAATACGACGAGCGGTTGGCAAAGTTTCTAAAGATCGACCGCGACGAATTACTGCTTACCCGAACCGCTGCCCGACCGCCGGAGTTTTGCATCACGGTTATCGCAGGTCCTGCCCAGGTCGGCAGTCGTTTCGAATTACTTCCGGACAATATTATCACCCTGGGAACCAATCCACACACCACGATCTGCCTACCGAGCCTGCGGTTGGCTCCGCTGCAAGCCACGATCGACGAACGTGACGATAACTGGGTGATCAAAAGCGCCGACAAGTCGCTCGTCATGATCGTCAACGACACCCGCTGTCATGAGCATCTCTTGGAAGCGGGCGACGTGATTGACCTGGTTGGGTATCGGATACTCTTTTCAGAATTGAACGCCTCAGGACGCAAGGCTGCGCAGACTGCGCCGCCGTTGTCGCTCGTCGTGCATTCGGGACCAAGCGTACCCGACCCACTGATGAATCTTGTACCGCCGGCGACAGTCTTGGTCGGTTCCTGCGACACGACGCTCTGGCAACTGGTTGGTAAGGGTGTTTCGCTGCACCATGCCCGCGTTGAATCGGACGGAGCGTTTTGGCAGTTGCGCGATCTGCGCAGCGACACCGGAACGTTTCTCAACGGCGACAAGGTCACCCAGTCGATACTTTCCCACCGCGACGTGATCCATGTCGGCCCGTACGAAATCCAGGTTCGATTGCGTAAGTAATCTCGAAGAGGAAGCGACGATCTGTGCCACTGCTCTGTGAGCAGTGCTCTTTGATTTGAATCAAACCATCATGGCACTGCTCACAGAGCAGTGGCACCTCGAAACGGTGATTTGCAGTCGTGAACCCCTAAACCACCGCCGCTTGAGACTGACGTATCCAACCTGAATTGCCGTCGGGAAGTTCGATGCGATACCAACCGGGTCGCTCTTCGAGGATGACGAATTCAACCC
>BQJS01000009.1 GCA_021604825.1 Phycisphaerae bacterium
CTCCAGATTCTTATGCCGTACCAGGTCAGTCAGCCCCGCGGCCCAGACAATCCACCGCGGACGCAAGTGCTGGGCGGCTGTGCGGATCGAGAAACGTTCGCGAGTTTCCCCAATGAGTTCGGCGCGTTCACCGAACTTGAATTTTGCACCCGCCGCTTCCGCGGCCTCCGCAAGCGCAGCGTCCATGATATCGCGGCGAACGATTCGGCAATGTGCATCTCCAAACGTGCAGAACGCACGACGCCCGATTCGAAACGTGATTCGGGTCACAGCCGTACCCAGCCCAGCGACTTGGTCACCAAGTAAGTCAACCAGCAATTCGACGGCGTCACCGGACAGGCATCCTCCGCACACCTTGCGCCGCGGAAAATTGGCGCCCTCGCAAACCGTTACCGTGTACCCCGCCCGGGCGAGGTGGATCGCTGCGGAGGAACCGGCAGGTCCGGCGCCCACAACGACAACGTCCGGTTGGATTGCAGCGCCGATCATGGGGCCTCCCGACGCCAGATCATCATCCACCGGAATGGAAACGCCTTGCGCACGGTAGCCCGCGCCATCCCCGCACCAGTAGCAAGATCCAAGGCCTCGGCTGGACGGAATGCAGCCCGCACGGACAGCGGTCCATCGACACGGAACAATCGCGAACGGCTCATCAACCGGGTGGCGGTCCACGTGACCAACCATGCAAGGGCAGTGCGATCAAGATCACTGACCACGACGGCCTTGGATGCGACGCGTGACGCCTCTTTGAGAAGTTTGGTCGCTTCTTCGGGATCAAAGTGATGCAGCAGTAATGAGCACACGACGACTTCGATGGATTGACTTGCAAACGGAAGCTGCAATGCGTTCCCGACAACGAATTCGGTCGTTTGGGCCGCCCCAACATGACTTTGTGCGTCGGAAATTGCGAAAGGCGATCGATCCAAACCGACGCAGCGGGTTTCGCGTTGCGTTCGGCGTGAATGGGCCATGAGTGCGGCAATCAACCCGCCGCCACCCGAGCCGAGTTCGAGCACCCGTGTCTCGCGAGAATGTGTGAACGACGCAACCACATCAACGATCTTGGAGTCGGCGCCGAGCCAGCGATTGGAGCGCCGAAGCGCGGCCAGTGCTGCACGATGCTCACATTGATCCACATGCGGATCATCCATCAATTCTGGTTCGCGACGGCGGTGCAATTCAACCTCAATTTCGCTGGCTAAGGCCGAGGCAAACGCCATTGAGAACCTTGCAAGTTTCAATATGCTCCATGTGACCTGTTTGAAAGTAATCGTAGGCACTGGAGCTTCTGTGGGCAAATGGCACGCTCAGCAAACGTGACGCTCTCAGCCGAACCAACTCCCTTCCGACAATCCTTGAAGCACCCCGACGGCGAATCGGAGGGACACCTAAGTTTGGACTCGCGCTGAATGGACCTGCGCGGCTCATATCACGTCGGCTGACCCGATGCATCTGTCACTTGGCGCCAACGGGACTCGAATGGATTTTTGTCTTCTCTTGAAATACCGTCCCGGTGGAGGAGATCAAACACGACGAATAACGGGGGAGCAATCTACCTCACTCCCTGAACAGCAAGCCGTGGGTGATTCGAGAACGGGAAACAAAAAGGGGCACCGTTGGCGGCACTGCAATTGTGCGATAAGAGATAATGTGGAGGATCTGCAGTGAGCGACGTCATCATGGTGGCGAATTGGCCTGCACAGCCGCTTTGTCCAAGAATCATGAGTTTGAGCGTCACTGCGACGTGAATTCTGCAGAGGAATGGGTTTATTCTAACGGTGGGAACTTCCCAGCAGTGATTCCCCTCAGTAGGGCCTTATCTTTCTGCGCGCAAACTTATCCGGAGAGCGCTAATGCGAATCGCCGTATTCGGAACCAAGTCTTATACCTCCACCTATTTCGACCGCGCAAACAACGCGTTCGGACACGAGTTGGTCTATTTTGAGGCACGATTGCAGAAACATACGACGCGTTTGGCTGAAGGCTTTCCAGCCGTCTGTGTATTCGTCAACGATCAGGTCGACGCAACCGTACTGGAGCAGTTGCATGCGGGCGGCGTGCGGACCATTGCCTTGCGTTGTGCGGGTTTTAACAATGTGGATCTTGAGACAGCCGCTGAGTTGGGCATGCAGGTTGTACGCGTGCCTGCGTATTCACCGGAATCGGTCGCAGAGCATACCGTGGCGCTGTTGCTCGCTCTAAATCGGCGCATTCATCGTGCATTCAACCGCGTTCGCGAAGGCAACTTCGCGCTGGAGGGGCTTGTGGGTTTTGAACTGCACCGGCGCGCGGTGGGCGTAATTGGGACCGGGCGGATTGGTGCGGCGGTAGTCAAGATCTTGACCGGATTCGGTTGCCGCGTCCTCGCCTATGACGTGGTGCAGAATCCGGTGGTGGCAGCGTGCGGCGTGAGCTATGTTGAGCTTCAGAAACTCTTCGCCGAAAGCGATATCGTGACACTGCACTGTCCGCTCTTGCCCGCGACGCATCATCTGATCGACGCGAAAGCCGTCGACGCGATGAAGGACGGTGCGATGCTGATCAACACCTCGCGCGGGGCACTGGTCGATACGCCAGCCGTCATCGATGGTCTCAAATCCGGACGGATCGGCGCGCTCGGGCTCGATGTGTATGAGGAGGAAGAGGCGATGTTCTTCGAGGACCTGTCAAGCAAGGTTCTGCAGGACGACGTATTCGCGCGGCTCTTGACGTTTCCCAATGTTGTAATCACGGGCCATCAGGCGTTTCTAACCGAAGAGGCATTGACGACGATCGCGGAAACAACACTGAGCAACGTAGCGAATATTGAACGCGGCGACGAGTGCGAAAATGCGGTAACAGTAACGCCAAGAAAATAGTCCACAGAGTCACGAAGACACAACGAACGGCGAATTTCAATAGATGTACCTGAACCGATCTTATCGCACGCCCATTCGCCAGGCGGATCGGTTGGTGCTATAGATTAAAGCACTCTCGCATTGAGGGTGGACTGAGGATGGGATCACATCAGGGTGCTTCCGGAATAGCCATACTTGGGCTTGAGCCTCGCGCGGCTTAGAATGGATTACCGAGTTGGAGCTTCGATGTTCGTAATCACAACCAACAATCCCAGTAGTGACCCGGCGAGGCTTTTCGTCTGGGCGCTGTCGGTCAGCCTCATTGCAGTCGCAGCGACCGGTTGCACGCGAGTACCAGAAACCGGGCGGCACCAAGTCATTTTAATGTCGAAGGAACACGAGAAGTGCTTGGGCCTTAAGGCCTTCAAGAAATTCATGCGAAACGCCAAACCCAGCGAGGACCAGCGCTTCTCCGCGCTGGTAGAGCGCGTCGGACAGAGAGTGGCCCTAGCTGCGAACCAATCTGAGTACGACTGGGAATTCAAACTGGTTGAGTCGAGCAAAACAAACGCATTCTGTCTACCGGGCGGTAAGATCGTCGTGTATACCGGCATCGTTCCAATAATGGCCAACGAGGCTGGCATGGCTGTGTTGCTGGGGCATGAGGTGGCCCACGCCGTCGCACGACACGGCGCCGAACGTTTAACGCAACAATCCGGCGTCAACCTGGCTGGACAAGCCTTCGTATGGTCCATTCCAGGAGGAACGGTTTTCACCCAGCTGGCCGTGAACAGCGCATTCGGTGTTGGCTCGGAAGTGGGCTTCTTGCTGCCATACAGCCGCACGCATGAGTTGGAAGCCGATCATCTCGGCTTAGTTTATGCAGCCCAAGCGGGGTACGATCCACGTGAGGCGATCGGTTTTTGGCAGCGCATGCGCGCCGCGCGGGGAGACCATTCGGCGGAGTTTCTTTCAACTCACCCCATCAAGAGTCGTCGTATCCAGGCGCTTGAGGAGTTTATGCACCGTGCCGTCGAAGCATATCACCAGGCACCCCAGAAGCACGGCCTGGGCCTGAGTTGGTCCAAGCAGCGTAATGGTGAACACTTCGAGATAGCCTCTCCAGCAGCCGTGGCACGGAGGATGGACTAAGGACTGGGGCTGGCTCAACGCCAAGCCGAGCATGCCACCGCCGTATTTAGGGTATTATGAATCCAGCAAGTCATCATGGTGGATTTCTCCCCCCGAGGCACGATGTCTTTGGTATGGTAACGGCACGATGTCGTTGGTAACGGTAGTGGCAAAGTGACTGATACTGTACAGTGGAGGGTTGACCACACGAACTGCGCGGTTGGGGGCAGAAGTGAATAGGATATGTCTTGCCATTTTCGTTCTTCTCGTTCTGGCGCTGGGTCAAAGCTGCGACTCCTCGACATTCCTACCTCCACAATCATCCAATGACGCTACACAGAGTTCAGAAGCACCCATTTCCAACGCGGACAAAACCGCAATCTTTGACCCCGAGTTGATTTTCTGTGGGCTGACGAGATGTCTGTTTCAAACCATCTTCTGCGTATTCGAACCCGCATGCCGTGAAACGCTCGAATGCAACGCGGAATGCGGTTCAAGGGCGATAAGGAGCGAGCAACAAGCCTGCCATCTGGTCTGTCAACTCGCTCGAGGGCAAGCAAGCGAGATGTACGGTTCCCTGGTGCAATGCTTCGCCGACAACGGTTGTTTACCGACCTTGCCAGAAGGCACCGACGGAGAGTGTCCGGTGACCAGCGAGAACATCGATCGTGTGCAGGTCCTCGAAAGCATTGAGGAAATCGAGGGCACTTGGTTGGAAGTGCGGGGTCGGAACTGCGGTGTTCCCGGGTCGAATTGGGAAGGCGGTTACGATGCGCTGCCCTGTAGGTCGGATTCATGGATCTTCAATGCACAGCAGTGGTGGTACCACACATCCTTCTGCGCCCCCGCGGAGGACGGAAGTTGCAACGACCCAGGAGCGGTTCACTTGATCGGCGAGCCTCGGATCAGCGACGAGGAACCAGGCCGACTGGAAGTTCCCTACACCACCCCCCCCCTTCAACCTCAGCGTGAACGATGGTACGTCCTCTCCAGACCCCACCCGGATTGGATCATGTACACATATTGCGGTTCAACGCCGGTCGGGGAGTACGCCGGGTTGAACATTATGACCCGCACACCCGAACCGTCCGATGCCAACATGCCACCCGAAGTGGAAGCGGCTTTTCGGCAAGCCGCCCAAGAATTCAATTTCTCCTACGATGACATGTGCATCACGGACCAGTCCCAATGCCCTCCCGTAATGGCGGAAGAGGACGTGCAGAACTGGGTCGATGGGCTGTAAACGGTGGTGCGGACTGAACGGTTCCCTCAAGGTCCCCACTGGATCGAGAGTCCCCTTTTAGTGCTACGGCGCCAGCGGGTTGATTCTGGCTAAACACACCCCTGACCTTTCCCCGGTGTTAGTGCCACAGCTTTTGATAATCCAAAGGCACTCCGAATTGCCAGTTGAGGCGTGCGTAGCGGGGCAGGTTACCAACCCTCGGATCATTGGCAAACACCAATACGTCGCCTCCGATCTCGTCGCCGGTCTCAATCAGCCGATCCACAATCTTTCGCTCGATCTCCTCCATGGTCAATTCCCTAGAGGACGTAGCCAGTCAGTATCGGTAGCGTGATTGCCGAAAAAATCGTACTCATGACAATCACAGAGGCAACGATTTGTTTTTCCAGGGGATATATCTCTGCAAGAGCAAAGACCGTTATTCCAACGGGCATACCAGCCTCGATGATCGATATGTCGAACGCATCATTCGAGGACGCAAGCCTTGCAAATAGAATGAAACACAGTGGCAGGGCAATGAGCTTTAGACTGCTGAGTATCGCAACGTG
The DNA here is from genome assembly GCA_021604825.1 of Phycisphaerae bacterium. The sequence continues at coordinate 5,760 of BQJS01000009.1, forward strand.
TACAACGCTCTTATCGAGTTTAATCCGCCTGGCCATGAACATCCCAATTGCCAACAGAACCATCGGTGCCGCACTCGATGCCAGAAGATCGACAGATTGCTCGATGAATAGCGGCAATTGAAGACCAGTTGACCGAAAAAGAAGACCCGCCACGACAGATAATAGCAAAGGGCTTGTGATGATGTTCTTGGAGATGGAAGGCAAACTAGAGACGCCTCGCCCCTTCGATAGTTCGAGCATTAGAATGCCGACGGTGAAGAGGAACGCGACGTAGATTGCGATATGAATGCTGATCGAAGCATTTGATCCAGGTGTGACCGAAGTAATAAACGGAAACCCCAAGTAGGCGACGTTGCCATAGAAGACACAAATGACATAGGTGTTGCGGAGAGAAATCGTTAACGGTAAGAGGCGCCCGATTAGTTGCGTGAGAGACACGACTACGAGCAAGAACAGAATGTTACAAGCGATCGTGCGGGTCTCCAACATGCCACCTGCCGGTATCTTCACGAGGCTTGAAAACACGATGGCAGGAAATCCCAAGTACAACCCGTACTTGTTCAACACCTTGATCCAATTGTCGTCTACGGCTGCTGCTAACCTAAGAGCAGCGCCAATGGCAATTAGAACGTACAAGGGCGCGACGGTGAAGAAGATTGAACCCATTGTGGCTCCGTAGCGTTGGTTCGCGGGACAAGTGACCTGACGACATCGCAGGCTAGAAGTCAAATGGGATCGAGTTCGCTGTCTCCTGCTTATCCTTGGGCATGAAGTGAATGTACCGCTGCATCGTCTTCCGGTCCAGATGACCCACAGACGCTGCGATCTGATCCCAAGTCTTGCCCTGAGCGACCAAAGTCGAAATGAGCGAATGCCGCAAGGCGTGATACCCATCCAACCTCTCGAAATCCGTATCCTTCACCAGCTTTTCGAACAATCGATCCGCCCTACCACCTCGACGCCGTTCCACCGTCCGCTTGCTTGCGGTTTTCTCTTTTGCCCGCTTTTTTTGAAGGCGGTCATGGCTGCATCCGTGAGGCTTATCACCTTGGCATCTCCGAGCACTCGAATGAACTGATCCAGGTGAATGCGAGTACATTCGACGTGACCTGCTGTCCGATCCCTCGCCATCAGGTGATCCATGAAATCCGTCTTGAGTTCGGAAAGGGTGAGCGAGTTGTCGTCGGATAGGGAGTTGATCAGGTGTGCGATCTTCTTGGAGCCGAACAGCACGTCCACGATGGAATGGCCGTCAGCAAGCAACTTGGAGGCTAGGGCGAATTCACCACGTCGAATGTTAGCGAGTTGCTCTTCGGCATCACGCTTGATCTCGTTTGCAACTTGCTCATCGTCTGTGCCGAGGGCTTTGGTGTACATCTTTCCCTTCCACCAGAAAGAGAGAGAATACATCCCATTTGCCCGTTTTGTGAGAAATGCCATGGCGTTTGACCTCCTTGGCAAGCGGTCAAGAGGTCGAAAGGCTGGTTATGGAGCACTTGACCACTGTGGCGTACCAGTGGCGAAACTGTGGCGTTCCTATGGCGCAGGAAGTGTACAAACAACAAGGACTCACGCCAATGATTGACGCAAGTCCTTGTTGTGTCTTGGTTTGGTTAATCGGGGCGAGAGGATTCGAACCTCCGACCTCTTGACCCCCAGGCGAACAAACGCCGAACAGGCTAACGCCTAGCCGGTTCAAGACTTATGGCGGAATTTCGACGCAGTACTGACTATTCGAGCGGACATCAAGTGGACAGGGAGTAGACATGAGCAGACACAGCGCCGTCGAGAGCCCCGATTTCAAGCTGCTCGCCGAAGGCAGCAGCCTTACTCGAAGAACCAGAGCAGCAGCGACCTTGGCGACAAACTAGGACGGTCCTGACAGCATTTCTGCGAACAGAGCAATATCATTTACGTCCACGGTGCCGTTTGCGTCAGCGTCGAATGGGCAGAGACATTCTGCGAGTACGGTGTTACCCATGCATTCTTGCAGGGCTGCGAAGTCTTCGAGATCGACGTCTGCGTCACCTGTGTCTCCGGGAATCTGATCATTGGGGCATACTACTTCGCATGGCGGAATTCCGGGCGCATCGATCTCGATGGACCACTCCAACAGCGCTCCGATATCTCCATCGAAGTCGTCAAACACCTCCAAGGTCCATGCACCGGCGCTGTCTTGCCCATCGAATTCATACAGTGACGAACCCCCAGTCGAAGCGGGTTGGAATGTTCCGCATGTCGGGGAGCCACATTCCAGTGTTCCGCCCTCGTCATCGAAGGTGATGTCGAGATTATCGTTTCCACCGCATGCGTTGCTCATCAGAGTGATAGGCGCACCGCCGTCGTGTTTGAGTGTGACGAGCACATCAGACAAGAATGGATGATCGACGCGCACGCGCAGATTGATGTCACCAACAATGAATGACTCCGTAACCGTAACTGTGTCGGAAACGGGTGTCCCCACGCCACCAGGTGCGGGTAAGCCGTCCGGGATCGGCGCGTTGACAATTGAAGAACGCACGACGGGTTCGCCCAACGGTGGAACATCGCAGGTTACCCCATCGCCGAGATACACGCCGCCGGATTGCCCGCAGTCTTCGACTGTGCGTTCGATGCAAGCCTGCCCTTCACAGCAAGCACCCATCGAAGGCAAGCATTCGATTTCAACGAGCGTCGGATCGCCCCCGAAAACGTTACCGTTATCACCGATCTGAATGAGATACGATTCACCCTCGGTAACATGAAACATCAACGATTCGACGGAATCGACCCCCACGCCAATCCCATTGTTGTCGACGCAGGCAAGCTCGTTCAAATCAATGCAGTTGTTCCGGACTGCGATGATCGTGTCGTAGGTCGCAATGGGCGTGGCCCGAATGCGCAAGTTGCAGTCTCGATCGGCAGTCCATTCGTACCACACATCGTTTTGCATCAACCCCGTCGCGCCGAAACTGTCGCACAAACCGACCGGACCGTCAGCCGACGCCCCACCCGTATCAACCGTGTCGACGAACGGGACAGCATCAATCACCCGCGCATCAACACAGTCATCGTTCGGTGGAATGACGGGGCAGTTTTCGAGGGCGCAACTGCTCAAAGGGCCCCGGTATTCGCCACCAGATGCTTCGCAATCCAAGACGTTGACCGTCGTGCACGTTCCGTCCGGGTGACAGCAAGCCCCGGGAGGGAGGCACGCGGTTGGATCACCGGTCTCAACGCTGACGCAAAATGCGCGATCGTCGGGTTCAAAATCCGTCTGCTCATACCCGTCAGGCGGACCAATGCCGTTTCCATCGTCGAGGTTGCTACCGTTTCCATTGGCACCATCTTCCCAAAACCAATTCGCGCCACCAGCCAGGTCGTTTTTGATCTCAATCCAATAGCAGTTTCCCCCGGCAACGTTGACCGGCGCATGGCTCGCCTTGTATTCGAAGATTGGTGCGACGTTCAGAATCAATTCACCTGAATCGACGGGGCCTTTAACAGTAAGCGTGCCACTTGCTTGAACGAACGGACCGCCAACGATATCACCGGGAACGCCCGCGTTATCAGCGTAGTAAGTTACCGTGAACGCGTCAGGGAATGGACCTGGAATCGGTTGATATGCACCCCACCAGCAAAGGCTGGTAAGCTGCCCACTCACCAACGGCGTAAAGTCGTCAGCCGACGTGAAGCGCGTGCTATTGGAATTACGAGCATTGGTGGTCAGAAATGGCTGACAATTTTCTTGCGGTTGCGAGCAAAACAAACTTGATCCGACGGCGGAAATTACACTGCGCGAGTCCATCGCCGAACTCTGCCAATTGGCGAATAGCGAAGGCCCGGTCTCATGGGATTTGAGGTCGCGTGTATCGGTTGTCTTTTGGTCTGCAAAACAAATCGAGGTTGTGAGGCAGACCGCGAGGGCAAATCGCTCAAGCCAGTCGAATGAGTGTGCCGAACGCTCCACATGTCTCCCCCCACAGAACGCCATCCGTTAGTTGGAAAGGCGATCCATTAGCTTTGAAAAATCGTTCAAATCTACGTCACCGTCGCTGTCGTTGTCGAAACAGGCACAGGAGGTTGTCGCGCCCCCGGCAGGACCGAGCAGACAGGACGCCAATTCCGCGTAGTCACTCAGATCTACATCGCCATCCAGGTCGGAATCTCCATCACCGCTGCACGGATCACTCGTTACCCGCATGACGCGCAATCCGATCACCGGACGGGTCGAACCCGGGCCGACGTCGCCACGATTGGCACAGGTGACTTGGCGGTTGTTTGAGCGATAGCTACCCCCAGCTATTGATCGATCTGGGGCGATGCTGGCTGAAATGGTCACCTGATCGCTTAAGAACTCCCACACGTTCCCGGACATGTCGCAGATGCCGTAGCGATTGTTGTTGACCGCTGTCTGAAATGCACCGTCGTGGTCGGTCCCATCATAGTAGCAGGCTGGGGTCGTGGCATAGACGGCTGGGTCGGGATTGTCGAAGGGATCACCGCTGTCCCTGAAATTCGCATCGAGATTGGTGAGTGGATCGCGCCCGAAGGCGTGCAGCCAATGATCCGCCGGGACGCTGTGTGCTTCGAATGGAAAGCCAACGAAAAATGTTCTGTCGGTGTCTGGTGCTGCTGGATCGAATGCGGCCGCTTTGTACCACTCGTTGAATCGGCGGGGGACTGCGTTGCTTGCGCCGACACTGGTCCCGCCCTCATCCATTAGCAGACGATAACCACGATACTGCCTGACCCAAGCCGCCCGCTCGGAAGCGTTTAAGTCTCTTGCCAGGTTGTTGGATTCCTGCGTTCCGTCGATCTCGATTCCCGTTGTAATCGGGAACCAATCGGTCTCAGCGCTTCCCTCTGCGTAGCAGCGATGATCGAGTCCGAAACCCTGGTCAATGGTCAACCAGTTGCAGAATTTGACCGCCCCAATCCAACTCATCCCGATGGCGGGATGGTCTTCCTTCCCGCCAATGGGTGTATAGCGAGTCCCGACAGCCGCAATGGAATTGTACAGAAGCGAGCCTCTAGACATGTCATAGACCGCATCCACATCACTCGAATCACCAACAACCAACCCGACATCACCCGGCTCAATCGGAGGTGGCCTCCACTTCAAGTTATTCCCGCGTTCGTTTCCGAATCCCGGATGTTGTCCCTCGTTATGGAATTCTGCATCGTTAAGGAAAGCAGCGAATTGAGTATTGGTGACCTCGGTGATTCCAACGTCGTAATCGTAAACCGGGCCGCCAACTTGCAAGTCGGAGGCTGGAACAATCACCGTCGGCACGGTGAACGCCTGCGCAAATGAATATTCGCATTGCGCAAGAAGCAATGCCACCACAAGCAAGGCCACAGCGCGATTGATGCAATCGACTCGCGCCCAATGCTGGAATAACTGGTCATGTTTGTTACGGACCATTAAACACCGCCTCGAACGCACTCCAATCATCGGTATCAACATCCCGGTCGCCATCAAGATCAAAGACTTCGCATCCAACTTCGCAGGTGAATACTGCCGCGCCAGAAAAGCATCGTTGGAAAGCGGCGCTATCCACCAGATCACGGTCGGCATCGAAGTCGAAGTCCGCCGTCCCGGTCACATCGCCCAGCACCGACGCAACCCGCATTCCAAAGTTGGCGGCGCCGCTGTCTTGTGTGAAGTCCAGATCGAATGAATTTCGGGCTAACACAGCTCCATTGGAAAAATCGCCACCGCGTGCTTGTCGTGTCGGGTTCCCGGCCGCAGGCGCGCCTATCGTGTCGGTCCACTCGAATACGTTACCGGCCATGTCGAACGATCCCCACGGACTGATCGGTCCCGCCGTTCCAACCGTCGCCAGATTCCCGCATGGTGGTTGGTTGTTCTCGCAGGTTCCGTTCCAATCAGCGCCCTTTTCCATCACAGCCACATTCGGACCGGGGTTGTCGACCACGCCGCATTCGTCGGTCGTTGCCAGCGATGGTGTGAAGTCGGATCGTGTGGGGTACTCCCAATAATCGGTCGTACCTCCGGCATCTGCCCCGCCGTTGAAAGGATCGAAGTATGCGGCTTTGTGCCACTCGTCCGCGGACGGGAGGAACCAACGCGCTTGAGCGTTGCGTACGATCGCGCCCGGATCGCCAGACATATCGTACGCACCGGATTCAGTCGTCGAAGTGTCTTGAGGTCCGCTGGGTTTGCCATTGTGAAGCCAGTTGCAGAATCGAGCCGCAGATACCCAACGGAAACCGTTTGCCGGTTTGTCGCCAAACTTGGGCTTCACGGAGTAGGTGTAGCTTCCAGGTGCTCCGTTCCGGAGAATCCCTCCACGCAAGCTGGTTGTCATGACCGATTCGTAGAGCGCATTGACGTCGTCTGCAGCCACCGCATTGAGGAATTCAACATACTGATCGTTGGTGATTTCAAATGTACCCATTCGAAAGGCACGATTGACCGAACCATAACCGGTCGAATCCGCCAGATTTCCGGGGCCGCCGACGATCGTCGTCTCGATAAGATTGTCCGATTGGAAGAGTGGCGTTGCGAGAAAGATTCCTTCGCCGCCACCGACCAGGTTGGCACGAAAAGCAACTTGATCTGCATCGTTGAGCGTGCGCGGTTTTCCGTCTTCCCCACCCGAGCCGCCTACCCCTAACACCATGTGAAGGTTGTCGAATTGGATGCCGTCGACCTTGTCGGCTTCATCAATGACCCGCGACAGGTGGGTTCCATCGTGGATGTAAATGCCTTCGTCCCCCTGTCCTCCACCGAAACGGGCAGCGACGACAACATGGTCATGGACATTGGCAACATAACTTCCCATCGCAAAGAACGTGCCATCTGGTTGACCGGGAACAGGATCGAAGAAGTCAAATATCTTGGTGATGACGCCATTCGAACTGGCGTACAGCCCTTGCTGCTGTTGCACGAGTGTTCCGAAGCGGGCCGAGAAGAACACAGTGCCATTCGCGCTGATGACCGGACCACCGAAATCGACGAAATTGCTACCGGGTTGCCCGGGCACAGGAAACGTGCCGGAATTGTCGACAATGAGTTGATTGACGGAATCTCCGTCGCCCAGGTAGATGCCCTCCGACCCCACCCCGCCCGCATACGTGCTGCGGAAGCCAACAACGCCGCTATCGTTCATGTTCGAAAAGGCCTGGGTAACATCGAAGCGTGCGGTTTCTGGTTGCCCGGGTGGAATCTTCGTTGCATCTGCCACGACGAATACATCTTCCTCGTCGCGTACATAGCGATAAAGTCCATTGGTGACGGTCCCGTTTTCAACGCCCGCGCGGAAAGCAACATCACCCAGGTTGTTCAACGACATGAACGGATCGTTGAGCTCATATCTTGCGGTCGGGGGTTGGTTGGGTGGGGAGATCAGTTCATCGACAATTCGTTCCAGGGGCGCCCCAGCACTTGCAAAGTAGAGTCCTTCGTGCTCGACGAAACCGGCATCAAAAAACGAGGCGATGGTCGTGCATTGACTGTTGTCGTTCACCAGGGGCAAAACACCTGCAAGAAACGGAAAGACCGTGAACCCTATTGCAGTTGGTTGTTCTGGAACCGGTTGAAGTGGATTGTCATCGAACATCAGCAGAGTCTGGGTCATGTCATGCAGGTACATACCTTGACTGTTGTCACCGAAGGAGAAGCCGCCGCGAAATGCGACTTCACCTTTGTTGTTCAAACTGGTTGGGCCAAACGATGTCCAGGATGTCGCTCCGCTCTGTCCTGGGGGATTGAAATCGAAACTGTCATCCACCAGACGCGCCAACTGCCCATTGCTGAACTTGTAAATACCCTCGTTGCCTGAAGCAGGTCCTGTGAAGTTGGCTTTGAATGCTACCTCGCTGCGGTTGTTCAGGGTTGGATCGCTTGTGGCAAAAACATCGAACACATCCCCCGGTCGATCCGGAACCGGATCACCAGTGATGGCGATTTTCGTGTAAGCGTATCGAAGCCCAGAAGGGGCACAGGCGGCGACGATCACCGTCGCGCTGTCGCTTGTCACGTTTCCGCAGTCGTCGGTGACCTCAACCGTGTAGCTACCCGCGTCGGCCAGTTCTACAGTCCCGATTGCCAGGTCCGCGGTATTTTGCCCGATCAGTGGCGATCCATCCTTGATCCATTGGTATGAAAGCGTACCCACACCTGAGGCTTGAATCTCAAGATTGAGCGCGTCGCCAACGCATAGCGACTGCCCAATCGGCTGATCGGTGATCTCAGGCACTGACGTTACACTCAAAGCGCCAACCTGTACGGTGACGGCACCACAACTGTTGGATACGAAAACCGAATAGGCCCCACTGTCCCCCGCTGTTGCCGAGGGGATCGTGTACGTCGGTAACGTGGCGAACGGAATGTCCACACCATCTTTCTTCCATTGGTAACCGTTGGTGCTCACCCCAGGTGAGTCAACGCTAAGCACGACTTCATCCCCGACGCAGGCTGCTTGATCGCCTGAGACGCTCGAGATCGTTGGACCGCAAGCCATCGCTACTTTCAAAATGAAGTCGTCGTTTGCGTTGGGAGGAAACGCTGCAGCCTCTCGCCAGGCGCCGATTTCAATCCAGTAGGAAGTCCCCGCGGTCAGCGGAATCACCAACCGGGCGTCACTACTGGGGAACCCGCCGCATCCGTCGTCGTCTTCGAAGGTGTCAGTCGAAGACAGGAAACTACAGGCGGTCTCATACACACGCAGGTAGGTGTCACCGACACTCCCACACAGTTCGATGGCGTAGTCGCCCGAGACTGTGCAATCGTATTGATAGAACAGGTCGAAGTACGGACGATCGACCAAATCGTTGGTGCAACCAAGCACACCGTTGATCGTCAACGGAAGCTGATCGAATACAATGGGAGAAGCCGTCTCACAGGATTCATTGGCGGGCGCCACGCACGTTTGTGCGATTGTGATTGAGGTGCCCACGCCCAACGCCCATTGCACGGCCACCACGGTTGCAACCCATCCGATTGTCTTCTTGGAGGCCAAACGGATAGTGATGTTCATTGCGATATTTCCCGACTTCATGGGTTCGATGCTTCCTGCAATAGTCCAAAATCGATCAGGTCCGAATCGCCGTCAAAGTCGAAATCGGCACATTCGCATCCGACACTGATGGGGACATCGCTGCCTCCGATACAGACGGACAGCCCCGGCCAATCGGACAAGTCCAAGTCGTCATCAAGTTCGCAGTCTCCGGAGATTGGAACCAGATCGATCAACTCAATGGTTCCGTAAGATCGTGTGTTGTCGATGGTCTCGAGGATGAACCCGGTCGGGGAGACTCTAAACAGCCCCTTCCCTTGCCCGAAGGTCGCCCCACTGCTGACGAGATAGTCACCGTTGGGCAGTACATGAACACCATCGGGTTGCGAGAAGATGATCGACGCCCCAATCTGCAATCCGTTGGCGTCGAGCGTCGTGATGTTGGCCCCATGCACGACTACAACGTTTCCATTGGGCAGTACGTCGACATCCGGCATGCTCCCGAGCAGGGTCAGGCTGGAGAATTCTCCGATCAGCGCACCGGTCTTCGAGTTGTAGCGCTTTAGTTTGTGCTCATCGACATCACTCACCAACAGGTCACCATTTGACAGAATAGCGATGCCCTGTGGGCGACTCAGGTTTGGAGGTGCAAGTTCGCCAGGGATGAACTCACCCAGCGGGTCGCCTGCAATCGGAGCTGGCTCCCCATTAAAGAACCGGAATCGGTGAATGTTGTCATCCGTCCAGTCGGCGGTGAATAAGTCCTCCCCTTCCTGAGCACGAACCATGCCGCGAATGTTGTTGACCGCCTGCCCGCTCAAGTAATTGGCAATGAATTGCCCATCGGAATTATACTGCCCAATTTTGTCACCTGTCGGTTGGGCGATGAGAACTGTGCGGTTGGGCCCGGCTTTGATGTCGGATACGGAGAAGAGATTTCCGTTGTTGTCAAAGTCGCGACTCACGAACGTTCCAATGACTGCACCCGAGTTTGGATCGAGCGCCCGAATGGTGGTCGGTTGCCCATCGAACTGTGCGACGGTCATCAGTGCCGAATCTCCAAGTGATACCGGAAGCGGGTCGGCGTACTGACGCAGAGCGAACCCCGCTGTAGAGTTGGCACCCAGCACATCAATCAAGGCGTTGACTTCTTCAGGCGTGTTGAGCACATCGAAGTCGAGCATCTCCGCGTTGGCTGTATCGATTGTCTGGAAGAAAAGCTCACCGGGGTAGACAACTTCCGCCATCCGCCCATTCGTGTCGATTGCCCCGATGTCCCATCGATCCAACATGACATCAACACCGGTGTCGGTATCGTTGGGCTGGCTGAGGGTGTCGCTCACGGATATGAGGATCTCACCGGTATCCAATTCCTCGATCCCTCGACTCTGACCGTTGATGAACGTGGGGTTCACATTGCCGGGTCCCGGGAGAGGACTTCCATCGAAGAACAAATCCTCGGTCAGGTTGCGCGGTCCCGCTCCACCAAACACAAAACCCTCCGTATGCACGAAGTCGTTTGATGCCTTGGACAGAAAGTTTCCACCAACTGTCTCCAATGTCAGGGAGCCGGAACCCCAATAGAACGTTCCGTCGTTGGCGAGGGCGAATCCGTACAAGTCTGCCGAACTGAGGTGACCGGCCGTCCCGCTGGTGCCCTCAGAGAACTCTCGTGCCAACGTGAACCCGTCAATAAACCCGTTGTTCGTGGAGGTGGGGGTCATCCTGATCAGGTCACCGTCCGCGATCGGATCGATGTCGGTGAAGCCTTCGGTCTGCGAATCGTCGTAACCGATCAGAAAAGTTCCGGTCGATTCATCGAAATCGAGCGTGCGCATTTCGTTGTTGTTGTCGTCGTTGCCATTGCCTCCGACGGTACCGCTATCCCAGATGACAAAGAATTGCCCAGTCAGATCCAGACGCACCAGATTCGAATCGCAACCGAAAATGATGTCGACGGCTGGAACCCAGAGGATGATGTCGTCGGCATTGGTGACCGTCCCATCGCGCAGACTGGAACCGCTGTGACCTTGGGAGAAGATGATCGGTGCCTCACCGCGATTAAGTTCTTGCGGATGCCCCGGCTTGGGATCTGGACATTGCGCGAACAAATTCGCGGACGAGAAGAGCATGACCGTCATCGCGACGGCGAAAGCGGAACGCATCATTGAATACAACCCCCTCCGAAACGAAGAAGACACTGCTGGCAGTCCAAAAACCGCCTGCTCTACTCAAACCGAAGAAAATTCCCTGATGTCCGTCAAGTTCAACAGGTTTGGCCCACACCCGAAGACCTGCACGGACATCAGGGAGTTCTCAGTTATTTCCGTATAGCCCTGCGGCGACGAATCGCGGCCAGACTTCCGACGCAGAACAACATGATCGAGCTGGGTTCCGGAAAAGCCGCCAGTGCGATGCCTCCTGGTGAGTCGGTCCCCAACAACTGGGCCAGGGCGAGGACTGCATCCGAGGAGTCCAGCACGTCGAATCCCATTATCTCGCCATCCGTCGTCCCAAGTGTGACATCGCTGAAGAAACGATCACCGTCATAGATGATGTCGAGAATCTTGGTCACCGGATCCAATCCAAGAATCTGTCCGTTGCCCTCAAAGTCGATCGTCGGGTCGTTGATTCGGTCGCTGTAGTAATCTGTTCCCTCGGCGAGCGATACCGTGAGTTCGCCGGAATCCAGTTCATCGACACCGCGTAACTGCCCGGCATCCAGACTGGGAACCCCCGCTCCCGAGAGTATTCCGTTGTATAGAAAGTCCGGCCCGATGTTTCTTGGATTTGCAAGCGGATCACCGAATTGATCGAAGCCTTCGCTGTGCACGAGATGCAGCGTGTTCTTGCTCATCGTTCCAGTGCCGTCCTCGTTTAGGACATTTCCAGACCCACTGGTCCAGAACAGCGAATTGTCTGTGGACACGCCAATGCCGTAGATATCGGCATTGGTCAGGACCGGGGCAGCGCCGGTGCCAGTTCCAGGAGTCCCTTCGTTGAAAACTCGGTCCAAGGAAACATTGTCGACGAAGCCATTGTTTACTGAAGTAGGCGTCATGCGCATCATGTCGCCATCACTGAATGAACCAAAATCGAAACCTGTAGTAGCGCTGTCATCATACGATAGCAGGAACGAACTTGTGGCGGGCTCAAAATGCAAACCCCGGAGCTCATTCCGATTGTCGTCGTTTCCGTTCGGACCGGCGACAGGACCGCTATCCCACACATGGAAGAATTGACCAGTCTGGCCAACATCGACTTGTCCCCCAACGACTTGGGGAACATAGAGGATGATATCGTCAGGCCGCGCGAATGTTGTGCCGTCGCGTAGTAGTACGCCATCCCGTTCCCCGCCTTGAACGAATAAGACCGGAGCTTCCCCGCGCAACAGTTGATCAGGTGTACCTGCTAGAGCGATTGGGCCAACAAGCCCAGTCGCCGCAAGTCCCAACGCTAAAGCGCCGATGAGCCATCTACACATCGGACGATGTTCTCGCCCACGATTTGAGAGACTTGGTGACTTCATGTGTTCTCCTCCTTACGAACCAACAAGAGAGATATGCCATCAATAGTGAAATAATCCGCGGGCATCGTGCCAGCGCAGACACGCCAGCACCACGGATGGAGAGACCCGTATCACAACGATAGGCCAGCTATTGTGCCGGGCATAACAGTTCCGCGGCGCATCTAGCATTGTCCCAGCAGACTTGTCCGATAATGACGCAACATGGCATTAAACACGTCAAATCGATCAAACAGTGCACAACCGCACCTTCCGCCAACCGGTTGATCCACGCCCGCTGGCTCCCTAAACTAAGGAGGTCAGAGGGAATGGGCAGACCCTTCTGCATGTAAACGCAACTTTTGTCGCCAGCATGGCTCATCCAATTGTGCTTTTTTGTTGAGACCCCCGTGTCCGAGTTCTCGCCCAGCCAATTTTCGGCAGCAAAATCCATGAATACCCCTCACGAGGGACAAATGGTGGATTTCTTCCCGTTGGTCTACGACGAGCTCCGCGCCCTCGCGGGGCACTATTTCCAGGGCGAACGGCGGGATCACACGCTTCAACCTACGGCATTGGTCCACGAGGCCTATATGCGGCTCGCTCGTGAAGATCGGAGCGAGCCCAAGAACCGCCAACAGTTCTTTGCAATTGCGGCAACGTTCATGCGGCGAATCCTGGTCAATCACGCAAAGAGTCACAACCGAATCAAGCGCGGTGGGAACTTCTCCCGGGTGCCATTGGACCAATTCCCCGAAGCATCCGCCCCAATGCAGCCTTCGGAGTTATTGGCCCTCGACAGTGCAATCGGGCGCCTCGCACGAATCGATGCAAGGAAAGCCAGCATCGTCGAACTTCGTTACTTCGCCGGACTCACTATTAACGAAGTCGCTGACATCCTGGACACCTCTCCGGCAACGGTCAAAAGAGACTGGTTGTTTGCAAAGACTTGGCTGTTGCGAGAGATCAAAGATTCCGAATAAGAGGTCCGGGGCCGGAAGAACAGCTGCCCTTCGCAGTTGTGATCCATATACCGAATGCAAGAAAATCGCCATGAACGACCGCTGGGACCAACTGCAGGAGTTGTTCCTCTCCGCGATTGAGCTTGAGGGGGAAGCGCGGGATCAGTTTATCGCTATGGTCTGCGCGGATGACGAGGCCCTCCATACAGAGCTTCAATCCTTGGTTCAACATGCGGGCGAAGCCGACAACTTCATGGAAGAGCCCGTGGCTGGCGGCGCCATCGGACCTTACCAATTGGTCAAAGTGATCGCTTCCGGCGGGATGGGCACCGTCTATCAGGCCGAACAAAAGAACCCGCGCCGCTCCGTCGCCCTGAAGGTTATCCGTCGCGGTGGGTATGATGACGAGCAGCGAGTACGTCTGTTTAAACGGGAGGCAGAATCGCTGGCCCGTTTGAAACACCCGGGCATCGCCGCTATTCATGAAGCCGGATGCACCCCCTCAGGTCAGCATTATCTGGCAATGGAACTGGTCCCAGGCAAACCAATCACCCAGTTCATAGAAGAACGCCCGTTCACGATTCGCCAAAAACTTGATCTCTTTGCCCAGGTTTGCGACGCCGTAGGATACGCCCACCAACGTGGGATCATTCACCGTGACCTAAAACCGTCCAACATTTTGGTCGGAGAAGCGCCGTACACCGGCAGCACTGGAAGTTCCCACCGTCATGGTGCCGTCGTCAAAATTCTGGACTTCGGAATTGCCCGCATCATTGAGTCTGGCGCGGACAAGGACCACACCATTACCAGCGCCGGACAAATCATGGGTACGCTGCGCTATATGAGTCCGGAGCAGGCCCAAGGCAAGAACGACGAAATCGACACGCGCGCCGATATCTACTCATTGGGGGTCATTCTCTTTCAGATACTGACCGAAGCACTACCTTATGAGATCGACCCTGGTGCACCTCATGAGGCCACCCGGAGAATATGCGAGTTGGTCCCCGCGAGACCTTCAACGCTTCGTCACGGACTTCGAGGGGATCTGGAAACAATCGTTCTCAAGGCGCTGGAAAAATCTCCTGACCAACGCTATCAAAGCGTCGCCATGCTCTCCGAAGACGTCGAACGCTTCCTCACCAACCAACCGATTCTGGCACACCCACCAAGCAGTCTGTACCAACTGCGCAAACTCGTGGCCCGGCATAAAGCGGTCTTCGGTGTAACCACCGCCTTGGCTGTCCTGGTTGTCGGGTTTGGCATTACCTCGACGATCATGGCCAACCGATTGTCCGTTCAAAAGCAAATCGCCGTCGACGCCGGGGCGAATGAAGCGGCTGCTCGCCGCATTTCCGAGCAGATTGCCGGATTCATGGACGGCATGATTTCCTCGGCAAGCCCTGAAATTGCCCGCGGGAAGGAACTAACCGTTCGAGAGGCGGTCGATGTCTCGGCCGCGCGCGTCGAGGCCGAGTTTGCAGATCAACCGAGGATCGCCTCCGCCCTTCACGCAACCATCGGGCGTACCTATCATAGCCTCGGACTGCACGAGAGAGCCGAAAGCCATTTATCCAAGTCACTTGGGTTAGCAACGGAAATTCTCGGTGACAACGATCCGGGATTTCTGCAAACATTGCGCAGCTTTGCCATGCTGCGAATCGATCAAGGCAAGTACGACGAAGCGCAGGAATTGTGCGAACGAGCCTTGCGACTCTCGACATCGGAATCAGCGCCCGGCTCGTCGGAGTACGCGGCCAACCTGACGGTCCTCGCCAGTCTTCTGCGCGCGCAGGGGAAACTCGATGAGGCCAGCGATGCGTTTTCCAAAGTGGTCGAATTGCGAAGGTCGATCGGATCAGGAAGGGACCCCCAGTTGGGCACAGCCCTCAACAACCTTGCGTCGGTCGCACACGCCCGAGCGAGATATGAAGAAGCAGAAGCACTCTATCAAGGTGCGCTAAAAATCCAGTTCGAAAACTTCGGCGAGACACACCCCGAGTATGTAACGACGATAAACAACCTGGGTCTCCTGCGGTGGGAACGCGGCGACTACGACGGTGCCGCCGCGATGTTCGACAAAGTGACGCAATTGCAGCGATCGCTCTTCGACGACCAGCACCCTCTGGTCGCTGCGTCGCTTAACAATCTCGGTCTCCTTCGTAAAGCACAGCACCAATTCGATGATGCCCTGCGCTTGCTCAATGAAGCCCTCGATATTCAAAGGGCCGCGCTGGCGCCCGATCATCCCGACTTGGCCCAAACCATGAACAATCTCGGCGGGCTGTATTACGCGAAGGGCAAGTTTCAGCGAGCCGAAGAGTTCCTGAGAGATGCCCTCAATATACGTCGCACGGTCCTACCCACCAGTCATCCCGATGTAGCCCAGAACTTGAACGATCTTGCGGCTTCGCTCTATGCGCAGGACCGACTTGACGAAGCGGAACCCCTCTATCAGGCATCTCTTAGAATCTACCTCGACATTGTCGGACCCGATCATCCGAGGATTGGCGTAATGCACAACAACCTGGCATCGCTGAGCAAGAAACGCGGACAACTAGAATCCGCCCGCGAACATTATGGAGAAGCCCTCCGCATTTTTGGATTGAAGCTCCCGGAAAATCACCCTCACTTCGGCGGACCACTTGTTGGCTTGGGCACCGTGACCCGGGAATTGGGAGATTCAGCGACGGCAAAACCGCTTCTGCGTCAAGGCGCCCTTCTGTTGCGGAAGTCATTTCCGGAACACCATCGGCGCATTCTGCAGTGCGATACGACCTTGGGGGCATGCCTCATTGACCTTCAAGAATTTGAAGATGCCGAGAAAGTGCTGATGGCCGCATATCGTGTTTCGTCCGAAGACACGCCAACTCAAGAGGAGTTACGCCGCATTCTTCGGTCGGAATTGTCGCGCCTTTATGCAGATTGGCACAAGCCAGTTCTCGCCCGGAAATACGCCTCGACTCCACAATCCGAAGATCGCCAGTAGCTATGATCTCGAATCCAAAACACGCCCGCGCAATCGTCAACTGCGCGGGAGATCGACGCACTCGGCTGTAATCGGTTCGCAAACCTCGACAATGGTGGCGAAAGGGTGGTGTTCCGGTGGCGCCCAAGCCGCACAAACAACAAGGACTCACGCCAATGCTTGGCGTAAGTCCTTGTTCTGTCTTGGTTTGGTTAATCGGGGCGAGAGGATTCGAACCTCCGACCTCTTGACCCCCAGTCAAGCGCGCTAACCAGGCTGCGCCACGCCCCGGGATCCGTCGGGCTGTACACTAGGGCTTTCTTGCGTTGGTTTCAAGTTTGCGGTGTCCAGTCGGCTTGCGATTCTTCTTTGCCCCCGAACAGCGTACCTCTAGCCGGCTCGATGGCTGCGGAGTAAGTCCACAATTCTCGTTAGCCGCTCGGGAATGGGGGCCATCAATTCCATCGGCTTTTCGCTGATGGGGTGGCGGAATTCGATCTTGTACGCGTGCAGCGCCTGAAACGGTAGAAGCGTCTCCTCCGAGCCTTCGCCCGACAGGTTCTTCTCGCTGACGTGGTGGCCACCGTAAAACGTGTCCCCTACCAGCGGGTAGCCGATCGCCGACATATGCACCCGCAGTTGGTGCGTCCGGCCCGTCTTGGGAAACATGTGAACGATCGTGAATCCCCTGAACCGCTCTTGCACCTCATACTTGGTCACCGCGTCCTTAAAGAGCATCTGCCTCGTGGGGAAACCGGGCACCATGTAACGCTCTTTGATCATCGGATGGTCGGCCAACGGCTGATTGATGATGTCGCGATCGAGCGATACTTCCCCCTCGCAAATGCCGAAATAGGTTTTTTGAATCTCGCGCTTTTCAAATTGCAGACTCAAACGCCAGTGAGCCTCGTCGGTCTTGGCGATGAGCATGACGCCGCTCGTATTCTTGTCGAGTCGATGCACGATGCCCGGCCGAAACGCCTCCGATCCGCTCGACAGATTTTGACCGGCATAAAACGCCAGCCCGTTGGCAAGCGTCCCCAATCCAGTCGATTTCGATGGGTGGCAAATGATGTCGACCTGTTTGTTGAGGGCCAACATGTATTCATCTTCGTAGACAATTGTGAGCGGAATATCTTCAGGCGTAATGTCGGTGGGTTCTGGCGGTGGAACGCGAACCGCAACCTCGTCACCAAGGGCAGGCTCGTAACTATTCTTGGCCTTTTTGCCATTGACGGTAATCTCGCCCTGCTTGATGAGCTTTTGAATCAGCGTGCGCGACATGCGCGGAAAGCGGCCTTGCAGATACTTGTCGAGTCGTCGGCCCGAACGCTTCTTGCGGATGACGAGCGTTTGAACTTCCAGACCGCCGTCTTCATCCCCGGCTGACTCTTCACCGTTGGGTTGAACGTTTGCACTTTCGCCATCTTCGGAAACATCAGCGATGGCGTCGGATTCAGATGATGGTCGGTCTTGCTCAGACATGGATCCACGCGATAGCAAGTAACGGGCAGGAATTCGTTCGAGGCTTTGGGCATTTCCGATTAGCGTACTTGAATAAGACGCAAGTGTATCGCAGGATCATTTGCCTGTCGAACCGAACGAACTGTTGATCGCAATCAGAAGTGACGAACAATGCCCAGCAACATCCCAACCATTCGGGCGATCTACAACCCCATCGCGGGGCGGCGGGACCTGTCTGCGTTTCTCGCCGAGCTGGTCAGCCAATTGAAATCGCGGAACTTTAGTTTAGAGATTACGCCAACGGGTGGTCCGGGCGATGCCGCGCGACTCGCCCGAGAGGCACCCGACGATACCCATGCAGTTATGGCCGTCGGTGGTGACGGCACCTGTCGCGATGTCGCCAGCGGACTACTGGGTCGCCCCATCCCCATGATCGTGGCCCCGGCGGGCAACGAGAACATTCTGGCCAAGTACGTCAAATCGAAGGCAACCGTCGATTCGCTGATCTCGACAATCGTTGAGGGCTCAATCACCGCATACGATGTCGGCACACTCAATTCAAATCCATTTCTATTGATGGCTGGCGTCGGGTTCGACGCGGAAGCCGTCAAGCGCGTCACCGAATCACGCAAGGGTCACGTGTCGTATCTGACTTACGCAAAACCTCTATGGCAGACTTTTTGGCAACACCGTTTCCCCAACTTGCGCGTGACTGTCGATGATGCCCTCGTCTTTGAAGGACAGGGGCTGGCTTTCGTCGGCGTGATGCCGCGCTACGCCATCGGGCTGCACCTTCTAGCCAACGCCAAGCACGATGACGGGTTGCTTGACGTTTGCGTGATGCCGTGTTCGTCGCGACGACAACTCGTCGGACTTTCAATCGCAGCCGTTATCGGCCGGCATGTGCGCCGTGACGGTGTCGCATATTGCAAAGGGGCGCGCGTGCAGATCGAATCGGCCGATGGCACCGACGTTCCCTGCCAGATCGATGGAGACGTCGCCGACAACCTGCCGATCGATTGCCGCATCATGCCGCAAGCGATTCGCCTGATGATTCCGCCGGGCACATTGTTCGACAAATAGAACGTTCATTTGAATAAGACGATCGGCCCAATTCATTCGCATGCCCCAAGAAAAAATCAATAAACTGAACACACGCAGTTTTTTTGGACCGTCCGATAAGCGTCCGTTGCAACTTCGCGTGGCTGTTGCGCTCGGTTATTCAGTATTGCACTGTCAATACGAATAATTTGGGCAACTTAAGGACAATCACTCAATTCATTGCTCCGAAGCGCTTCAATTGACTGACCGTTTTCTGCTATGATCAAAGCACAGAACGCGAGTTCCGCGCAAGTGAAATATATTGACGGAGAGGGTCTACTCTTTAGAATGCTACTTCAGTGGTTGCGGAGAGAACGAACCCACCAAATAATTTGAAGCCATCGGCGAGTTGGTATAACGAACACGCCCACTGCCGCACTGCAAATGTGACAACAAGTGTCACTCTTGAAAACCCTGCCGTCGGAGATAGCGGCACGGAAGCTCGTTGGGTCAGAAACGCATGAGCAAGCAGAGCCAGAACGGCGAAGAAGAAATTGGGAATGATCACAACTGAAACACAAATCCAAACGGAACGGCCAACAGTTCCGCCACCCATCATCAAGCGCTATCTCGACTACTTGTTTGTCGAGTGCGGGCTGGCTGGTTCGACCGTGTCGTCGTATCAGAGCGATTTGTGTCGATTCTGGAATACGGTCACCGACCTGGGCCTGACTTCGTCAGAGTTGGGCGTTGACGTCGTCCGCCAGCACCTTTCGCGATTGCGCGAAGAGGGTTTGTCGGTCAGTTCCATCGCCCGACACCTGACGTCCATCCGCATGCTGCTTCGCTACCTGTTCAGCGAAAAAATCATCCTCAAGGACATCGTCAGCCTCCTCGATTCGCCGAAAAAATGGCGGCTCGTACCCGACACGCTGAACTATCGCGATGTCCATCACATTCTCGAAGCACCAGAGGAAAATGGCGAATTCTACCCGCGCGACAAGGCCATCCTTGAACTGCTCTACGCCACGGGCATGCGGGTGAGCGAATTGGTCGATTTGACCATGTCGCGGATCAACTTCAACGTTGGGTATGTCCGCGTCATTGGCAAGGGTCGAAAGGAGCGGATCGTCCCTGTCGGGTCAACCGCGCTCGCTGCGACGCGAAAGTACATTGAAACTCAGCGGAAAGAACTGACCCGCGACGAATCCACCGAAGCCGTTTTCCTATCGCGCACCGGACGCCCCATTGACCGGTCGGCTGTCTGGCGCATCGTCCGCAAGTACACACAAAACGCTGGCGTACGCAAGAAGGTCAGCCCCCACACGCTCAGGCATTCGTTCGCAACACACCTGCTGCAAGGCGGTGCCGACTTGCGCGTCGTCCAGGAATTGCTCGGACACACCGATGTTGCAACCACGCAGATCTACACGCATGTCGATGACTCAAGACTCAAAGCCGTTCATCGAAAATTCCATCCGCGGCAGTAATTCGTTCCAACTGAATTGAATGACGATACCGGCTACGCGCGCCGCCCCCCGTCACTCCCGCGCACGCGGGAGTCCAGAACGCGTGACGAATATCGTGGGCTACTGGATTCCCGCGTTCGCGGGGATGACAAGGAAAGACTGGAATGACGATGAAAGGAGGGAATGACGATACTAGGCGTGCGCCAAAACTAACCAGCTTGCAGCGCTTGATACACCACGGAATTGCGATGCGCCCCGCTACGCCCCACACCCAATTCAAGAATGTGGCCGCTGTCATCTGAGATGTTACCGAAGTGGCGCTGCAGCGCCAGTCCTTCAACTTCTTCGTTTTCGGTGGGAAGTGTATGTTCAGCAAGGCTGGCGAACAGCGTCAGCGACATCATCGTGCTGCTTTGGTATTGATCCAATTCGGTGATGTAATTCTTGTAATCACCCAACTCAAGCGAACCGTTTTCGACGCACTGCTGCAGGTCCAGGTATTCCTCAGCCAGCGTCGGGCACTTGATGCTGGTTGAACCGAAAAGCGTCAAGAAAATCAACTTGGACGCAGGGGTCTTGCCTTCTTTCTGCGATCGAGCGGCCATCAATTGACGGGCCACCGTGGGCCGATTCAAATCGCTGCTACCGAAGACGGTCAGGAAGCACTTTTTTTCGCGGCTTAGCGGACCTTCATATCCGCCGAACGCACAGAGTTGCAACATTCCTATCCAGTCCTTTCTTGCACCGCGGTCGATGGCTTCCGGTCGAGGCGAATTCGCGCGAGGCCAAACTCCGCCCCAACTCCATCTTAAGCAGTTTCTTGGCGATCTACACCACATATCAAGACACCCGACAATTCGTCACCGGGGTATTCGCCAACCCGTTCCAAATATTCCTCGCCCTTCCAACCAGTTTAACGAAATCGTCGATTACCGACCGCTATCGGCCTTATTAGATGGATCAGGCGTATTCTGGTTCATCTCATTGCCGGCTTGGTTGAAGAGTGGTGCCCCTGTCTCGAGGTAGACCCGCACCACCAATTCCTCAATTGTCAGCCGATCAGGCGAGGGCGCTTCATTCTGTTCGGTTGGCCTACTTTCTTGAATGGATTGTATCAGGCTGGATTGGTCCGTCAGAAACGGGACCGGAACTTCGAACCTGTTCGATTCTACCGCATCCAGCATACCGCCTAACTCCCCCACCCGCGCAATCCGCTCCATGAGGACATCATCGAGATCGAGGCCATGCTCCATCGTGACGGTATTGGCGCACTGATCCATCAATTCCGCGAACTCGGCACGGATTTGGGCTGGGTCCATGAGGGATAGAGGACAGTGGACCGATTTGCTGGCTTCGCAGAGGCGTCGGGTCGGGGGCTTCACAACGCGTTTCTCGAATGCTTGGTCAAACAATCAGTTGCGCAGTCAAACAGTCGGTCTTTCAAAGGTGCGGTTAGCCAAAGCGACCGCGTTCGCGGGCTGGTTTGCCGGCCTTTAAGAGGTCCAACTGAATGTCGCCAATGTAGCCCTTTTCCTGGAAATGCTTCAGGGCGTCATGCGTACTCGGGAAGACCGCCGTCGCCGTTTCGGTGATGAATGGTGACGGTTCGCATGCCGGTTTCCAGACCACGTACACTTCTTTGGTGACTTCCCAGGCGTGCTGAAGTTCGCGTTCGACACCGCTGGACAGGCCCGGTTTGCCGTCGGCGAGTTCGGGCACATAGCTGACGATCATGTCGGCTTGGTCGATGAGCTTGAAGTCGCGGGCATAAATCTGCCCGTCGATATCCGCAGCCACTTGTGTGACATCGTTCACATTGAGCTGAATCGTGCGACCATTGACGTCAACTGCGATCGTCGATTCGCCGCGTTTGGTCGCCTCACCGGCATCGAACAACAATCGCTTTTCGTCCAGATCACCCGGATCAAACGCGATGAAATGCTCGGCGAGAACATCACGAAATGCATCAATCTCGGCAAGCACATCGGGCATGTCCATCACGTGCGTCATTGGGAACGAGGGATACACACGCTTGCGATCGTTATCAAACATCAAGCGATACATCGACAACGCCGCCGCATCCAAATCGTCACCACGGGCGAGGATGTATGCATGACCAAAACCGCGCACGCCCTCGGCCATTGCTTCGGTGACCACCATTTCTTCTTCACGCCAGACCAAAATATCTTTAAGCGTGTGGCGCACGCTGTGATCGCGCGTTAAGCGTTCGTGAACCGCGTCAACGTTATCAACCAACGTCACGTAGAGATTCGCGTCGAACTCTCGCATTTGATCGTGATCGTATGCGTGGAACAGACCATGGTTCCACCGGAAGGTGGCGTGGGTGTTGACAATGATATTCTTGGAGTCGTCGGCCATCACCAGCAGGTCTTTGAACACACTTCGGCGAAGCGTATCCAAACGCGTGCGAGGCAAGTCGAGGATTCGGCCGGCGGCAATGTCGGGCGCTTCGGAATACATCCGCTCGCCAACATGGAAGGGCACGATTTCCTTGCCCTTGTCGCGGGCGATCTTGACCACGCGCTCGACAAACTCTTTCTTATCCAAGCCGACCTGACCCGTCAGCACTGCGCGGACGCCACTGCGGTTCGACTCTCCGAACAAATTGTCGTGATTGGGGGCTGTTGAACTCATCGGACCATTGTAACAACTAAGCCATGTCAAGCAAAACTTTCTGAAATGAGCCTGGAATTGGAATCGTGAGCTGGGGTACGGGCTCGCATGGCCGGATTACGGCGTAACGAATAGCCGAACAAACTTGCAAGCTGGAGAAGATAGGTATACGTCGATGGCGTGGAGCGCGTCAAAACTTGACTGGGTCCGCAAACTCTTGAACCCAATAGTGCTCTCCGTCCGGCGTGGTGCGTACCGCGATTCCGATTTCGCGCCAGTGCGGCGAGAGGATGTTGTCACGATGCTCGGGGCTGGTCATCCAATCCTCGAACACATCGTCTGCGGAATCTTGCCCAACCGCGAGATTCTCGCCCATCGTGAAATAGATGTAGCCCGCCCTGGTCAGGCGTTCGCCAGGGTCCAGTTTGGTCTTGGGGCTTTCATGGGAAAAGAATTCGGACTCGATCATTTCGCAGGCGTAGTCGCCGGCTACATCGGTGAGAGAATCATCGACCACCAAGGGCAACAGTCCGTCATCCATGCGGGCGCGATTGACCAAATCAAGCAGATCACCCGACAGGCGATATTGATTCGCCGGAAACTCGCAGTAGTTCTTGGCCTCTTCTTCGGAAGCGCCGGTCGTCGTGCAGCCCGTTGCAAGCAATGCACCCATCGCCACCAGACCGAATAGGTTTCGTTTATTCATGCCTGGCAATCCGAAGTTCAGCAGCGTCAAAGTCAGCAGGGTGTCGTTTGGAACGTCACGATTGAAACACAAAACGCGACCGCGAAAATCAACATTGGGAGTTGGCCAAACACGTTCGACCGTCTTTCAGCAAACCCACCATATAATCATTGTTTCGGCATTTAAGTGTAGAAAAATCAAATGTCGGGGGCAACGAAGGGCCTGTAATTAATCGTAACGGCATATTAACAACCGAGATATGCGTCATTCGCGGTGGAAAATCATGAACGTGACGTCGTCAGATTGCCGCCCCGTCGCAAAGTAGGCCCGAAAATCGGATAGTAATTCATCCAGTGCGGAAGAAGCCGGCTGTCCGAATAAATCGGAAATGGCGTTGGTCAATTGCCCGCGACCGATCGATTTTCCCTCTTCGTTGGTGACGGTGCAACATCCGGGGGTATAAAGAACCAGCGTCTCGCCATCCTCAATACGTCCGGCTCCTCCCGTGTATGCGTGTTCGCGTGTCGCTCCGATCGCGGGCATCGTGTCCTGCACGAGCGATCGCAGTTGCCCGCCAGCCCCCACCACAACCGCCCCGATGTCACCAGCTGTCGCAAATTGCATCGCACCGGTTTTGGGGTTCATGACGAAACCGGCCACCGCAAATTCGCACGGTCGCTGCGGATCGTGAAGAATCCAATTCAGCGCTCGAAACAAAACATGCGGGGGGTCGGCGTGCAGACCGGCCAACCGAAATGCTGCCCGCACCTGGGCCATCGCCAGCGCCGCGTGCGTGGCACTCCCTTGCACATGCCCACAGAGAAACGATGCCAAGCCATTGGGCAACCGCATCACGTCAAACATGTCACCGCAAGTATCCAAACCGGGCTTGCAATACATCGCCATCTGCAAACCTTCCCATTGCGGAACGTTGGTCGGGTCCATCAAAGACTGTAGCTCGCGCACAAACGAAAGCTCGCCGGCTTTGATGGATTCCTGAAGCTCCACCTGGTCTGCGACGATGCGATCGAGTTGCTTGGCGATAATCGCACCGACCGCCACCAGACATTCGAATTCCTGATGACCGAACGGTACCCCGTCGTGACGCTGGTCCAAGTAGATCATGCCAAGGATGCCACGGTCGGCGACCAACGGAACGCACATAAGCGACCCCACCGGAAAGCCTTCAAGTTTGCTGCAAAGGACTTGTTGCCCGCGTTCGGTGCAGCGATAGACGAACGTATCAATGAGATGGGGGTCGCCACCAATCGAACCGACTTCCAATCGCGTTTCGACAAATTCCAATCGTCCGTAGCTGTGCCGCCGCGTGCCCATCCACACCTGGTGTGTGCTGAATTGCTTTTGGATCAACGCGATGCAAGTGCCCATCAGGCTCGACAAGTCGGCACACCGATTGATCTCGAAGGCCATATCGGCGAGCGTCGCGATCATCCCGTCTGGCAGCGTAATGGTCTCACAAGACTCGCCGCGCACCTCCGCGCCGGCCGGCAAAGGATGCTCGCGGATTTTCGACGCGGCTTCCACGATCGCGGATCGCGGTGCCAATTCGCTCGATCTGTCCAGAAACACCTTCAAGCGAAACCGGGCAATCATGATTTCGTCGTTGTGGCGCAGCTGGGTTGTTTCGGTGGACTCGATCGCGTTGACGTAGATGCGGGTGTATTCAGCCGGGCAATCAGGCGGGATTTCGCAGTGTTCGAGGACCCAGTCGGCCCCGCCAGTCCGGCGAATCAGGCAGTGCTCATCAGCCACCCGGACATCGGGGAGGCACAACTCGCAATCAGACGTTGACCCCACGCGGATGAGAACGACGTCCTCTGCGAAATCAAATCCCCGAGTCGGTCTTTCTTCGTCCGTGACCACGATGTGCATGGAAGGCCCGTTTCGACGTCCCCCGTTGGCACCGTGCGAACAATTCACATGTGCCCGCCGAGAGAGACTCACCTACAATCCCGTTGAAGATCGAATGACCGTGTTTTTGGGCAGCGGACGTTCGACCATCGGCCAATTTTCGAGTATACCAGCCGCCCAGAGACACCGAAAGCAAAAGCATCAGCGAGAGATTCATGTCCAAAGAAACCTTACTGCTGGGCCACAGCCCCGATCCCGATGACGCCTTTATGTTTTACGGCTTGGCGACCGGCAAAGTCGACTCGAAGGGCTGGGAATTTGAACACATTCTTCAAGACATCCAGACGCTCAACGACCGATCCATGCGCGGTGAGTTGCACATCACGGCTGTCAGCGTCCATGCGTACCCGCTGATTGCCTCGAGGTATGCGTTAACGTCGTGCGGATCGAGCATGGGTGACGGTTATGGTCCGATCGTCGTCGCCCGGGAACCAAGAAGCCTCGAAAGCCTCAAGGGTGCCCGCATCGCTGTTCCGGGGATGACCACCACGGCTGTCTTGGCGCTCAAGCTGCTTCTCGGTGCGGATGGATTTGAACCTGTCGTGGTGGACTTCGACAAGATTCTGAATCACGTCGCCCTGGGACACGCCGATGCCGGGTTGGTCATTCATGAGGGCCAGCTGACGTTCGGCAATCACAGCCTCAACCTCATCGTGGACCTCGGCAAGTGGTGGAAGGATGAGCACGACCTTCCGCTCCCACTCGGCGCGAATGCCATTCGCCGCGATTTGGGTGAAGCGCACATGACCGAGATTGCTGGTGTGTTGAAAGACAGCATTCGCTACGGATTGGAGCATCGTTCAGAAGCCGTCGAACATGCCCTGCAATACGCCCGCGACATGGGCAAGGATCTCGCCGATCAATTCGTGGGCATGTACGTCAACGAATGGACGATCGACTACGGTGACGTGGGTCGCAAAGCGATCAATCTGCTTCTTTCCAAAGGTGCAGAGGCGGGCATCGTCGCTCCGATTGAATCCATCGACTACATCGGTTAGAGCGCCAGGGCAACACGTTCGTCCTGAACCGCACTTCTAGTTTTTGAAACCATTATCGCGGGCCAGCAGGACCACGTTCATGTTGATCGCATTGGCACAAATCAACCCCACCGTCGGCGACATAGACGGCAACTGCGCCAAGATTTGCTCGACAATTGAAACCGCCCGTGCCAAGGGTGCGGACCTCGTCTTGTTCCCTGAATTGTGCGTGCCCGGCTACCCCCCGCGCGACATGCTGCTTCGCAAGGATTTCGTGCAACGAAACGTCAGCACCGTCGAGACGATCGCTACCGCCTGCAAAGACATCATTGCGGTCATCGGCTTCGCATCGCCCAACAACGATGCAGCCGGCAAGGAGCTGTACAACGCTGCCGCCGTCTGTCAGAACGGGCGGATTCTGACGACCTATCGCAAACGCCTGCTCCCGACCTACGACGTCTTCGACGAATCTCGATATTTCGCTTCTGGAGACGCCAGTGTCCCGATTCCCCTCACGGTTTCGGGCGAGACCGTTCGCTTGGGCGTTACTATCTGCGAAGACCTTTGGAACGACGAGCCCTACATCAACCGCCAGCTCTACGGTGCCGACCCCATCGCCGACCTTGCGAATCAAGGCGTCGATTTGATCGTCAATATTTCGGCATCGCCCTTCTCGATGGGCAAGCAGCGGGCCAGAGAAGAGCTGTTCTCCCGACAAGTGGCAGAGCATGGCATTCCCCTCGCGTTGGTCAATCAGGTCGGCGGTAACGATGAGTTGATCTTCGATGGGGCCAGCGCTTTCTTCGACGCCTCCGGGAAATGCGTCATGCGAACTGAATCGTTCGTTGAAGACCTCAAGTTCGTCGATACCGAATGCCCGCCAACCGAACCGCCAATAGCGATTCCCGATGATGTCGATGCGGTCCATCGCGCCCTGGTACTCGGCACGCGCGACTACGTTGGCAAGTGTGGATTCTCTGATGTGGTCATCGGACTGAGCGGCGGTATCGACTCGGCGGTCACTGCCGCGATCGCGGTGGAAGCGCTCGGCAAGGATCACGTTCACGGCGTCGCGATGCCGTCGCGCATCAGCAGCGACCACAGCGTGGACGATGCCGAGCAATTGTCGATCAACTTCGGTATCGATCATCGCGTGATACCGATCAACGAAATTCACCAGTCCGCCGAGAAGACCCTGGCCGAAGATTTTGCGGGCACATCACCAGGCGTTGCAGAAGAGAACATTCAGGCGCGGGCCCGAGGTGGAATCCTCATGGCGCTGTCCAATAAATTCGGCTGGCTGCTGCTGACGACGGGCAACAAGAGCGAGCTGGCGGTTGGGTATTGCACGCTCTACGGCGACATGTGCGGCGGGTTGGCGGTGATCAGCGATGTCCCCAAGATGATGGTCTACGCCATCGCGAGGTTCATCAACGAGTCGGCGGGCAAACCGCTCATTCCCCAAAACACGATCGATAAGGTTCCCTCGGCTGAGCTGCGCGAAAACCAAACCGATCAGGACAGCCTCCCCCCCTACGAGACGCTCGACGCCATTCTCCAACGGTACGTCGAACACGACATGGATGTCGCAGAAATCGTCTCAGACGGATTCGACCGAGACCTCGTCGTCGAAATTGCCCGCAAGGTGGACCGCAACGAATACAAGCGAAAACAAGCCGCGACAGGCTTAAAGGTCACATCGCGGGCTTTCGGTACAGGCCGCCGCATGCCAATCGCAGCCAAATACACCTATTAGGCCCAATACTGCGTCACGGCTGAAATGATGACCGAGGCGAGAAACCTGTGCCACTGCTCTGTGAGCAGTGCATATTAACGTATCGCCCAAGGTACAACACTGCTCACAGAGCAGTGGCACGACATTAATCTAGGCAGGGGTGACTCAGTAAAAACAGCAAAGGGAAGGTGCCGCCGTGGCGAGTAGCACCTTCCCTCTTTGATTTACTGCAAAGCTGCGTTTCGGCGAAGTCTCGAGATGCCTCGAGATTCAAGGAAACCAAATTGGAAACCCCAAAATAACAAAGCTCCGAATTATCGCCGAATCGTCGCCGGCAGGTCATCGACGTCTTTCGACGCGACTACCTCCTGGCTTTACGCTTCTTGCGTTTCGGAGCAGCTTTCTTCTTGGCAGCCTTCTTCTTGGTTGTTTTCCGCTTTTTGGTGGTTTTTCTCTTAGCGGTTTTTTTCTTGGCTGCTTTCTTCTTGGTTTTCCGCTTTGCGGTTTTCTTCTTGGTTGTTTTTCTCTTAGCGGTTTTCTTCTTGGTTGTTTTCCGCTTCTTGGTTGTTTTCCGCTTGGCGGTTTTCTTCTTCGCAGCTTTCTTCTTGGTTGCTTTTTTGCGCTTAGGCGCTTTCTTCCTCGTAGCTGCTTTCTTCTTTGTTGCTTTCTTGCGTTTTGCGACTTTACGTTTCTTGGCCATTGCTATGACCTCCTTTCTTGATCGAAATGTTAACTGTGCGAAAACCCGTGTCAAAATTTTTCTGTAAAAAAATGAAAAAAGTTCTTGCACGGTTTTCGGCATTTCGACGCGCGCAACTCCAGTCGGCGCGCCTTCTAGTTGACGAATTTTGGTTGCGCGAATTGAATTCACTCGGCGCAAATCGACGGTGTTGTCGGCGCGCAAACAAAATTACCCATTTGCCTAGTGAATGGTGAAAAATAAGATGACGCGGCAATCGGACACATCTTTTTTTGCATTGCGCGTCATGTCGGTGTACATCCATTAACAGCGATCACTACACTAGAAACGAAGTTTTTGGCATCCAAAACGAATCTTCGAGCAAATATTTCGGGGTTGTCCTCTTAAAGAGAGTCGAGTCATGAAAAAAGTTGATTTGGACCGTATTGAAAACGCCGTTCGCGAAATTCTTGCCGCTGTTGGGGAAAATCCCGACCGCGAAGGCCTTCAAGATACACCGCGCCGCGTCGCGAAAATGTACGCCGAATTGTTCAATGGTTTACACCTGGATCCATGCCGCCACCTCAAAACTTTTTTTACCGAAACGTATGACGAATTGGTCGTTTTGAGAGATATCGCCTTCAACTCGATGTGCGAACACCACCTCATGCCCTTTGAAGGAAAGGCCCATGTCGCCTATCTGCCGGACGGAAAAGTCGTTGGTTTGTCCAAGATGGCCCGCGTCGTCGATGAATTCGCCCACCGCCCACAGGTACAGGAACGCCTCACCACCCAGATCGCAGAAAGCATGATCGAATGCACCGCCGCCAAGGGTGTCGCGGTCGTCCTGGAAGCCACTCATACGTGCATGACATGTCGCGGCATCAAAAAATCCGGAAGTGTCATGGTCACGTCGGCCATTCGTGGACTATGTCGCAGTGATGCGCGGACTCGCTCAGAAGTGATGACTTTACTTCACAGGTAACCGCCCGTAGCCCATTGCTACGTTGGGCTTACCTCAGCCCAAAGAACGCGCAGGTATTGTTCGTCGTTTGGGCGGCCAACGCTTCCAGAGATGTACCGCGAAGGTCTGCGAGAAATCGTGCGGTGTGAACCATGTGGGCAGGCTCATTCGGGCGGATGTGGCGGATGGGAGTGGGCGAAAGATACGGCGCATCCGTTTCCAACATCAGATGCTCGCCAGGATACGCGCGGGCGATCGCCTGCAATTCGGTCGAGCCTTTGAAAGTCACAATCCCGGTGAACGAAATCCGCCAACCGTTCGACGCGATTCTGTGGGCTTCGTCTTTCGTTCCGGTGAAGCAATGAAACACCACTGGCCGATCTTTGAACCCGTGTTTGATCAGCGCTGCTTCCGTATCGTCATACGCTTCGCGGCAATGAACCACCAGCGGATAATCCAACTCTGCCGCCCACGCGAGTTGTGAATCCAACACGTTTTTCTGTGAATCGCGATCGCTGAAATCGTAGTGGTAATCCAATCCGAGTTCACCGATTGCCACGACGCGCGCTTCATCAATCAATGCCGCCAAGCGATCCAAGTCACCGTCTACGACTTTGCCGGCTTCGTGCGGATGAACGCCAACCGTGCAGTATACGTCGGACCGAGCGTTGGCCAACCGCACGCACGCCTCAGAGTCCGACGCGTCGCAGCCAATCGTGATCACCTTCGACACGCCAACATCGTGCGACCGCTGCATCACGCCTTCGACATCTGCCGACAGCGCACCGTTCGTCAGGTGGGTATGGGAATCAATCAATTGCATCAGTCGGTCATCCTCTCCAGTGGAGGGCGCAAGCTCAGGATAGACGGTTGCCGAATCAGCACGGGAGTGTATCGCATCAAACCGAATTCAGCGCGGTGTCGGACCAAATGCGTCCACGAAATGGGTGATCGTCGGCTTCTGGGATTGGGGCACGAGGACAGCCACCACGTCAAACCGAGCCGTCATGTTGTGGGCATTTTTGTGGGAAATGAAATACCGAGCCACCTTCGTGACTTTGCAGCGCTTGTGCCAGTTGACCGATTCTTCCGGATCACCCTCATCGGCGCTTCGGCGGGTCTTTACTTCCACGAAAACGAGGACATCGTCGTCGGCTGCTATGATATCGAGTTCGCCAATTGGGCAGGTGTAGTTCGACTGGACGATCCGATAGCCCTTCCGTTTGAGGAATCTCCGGGCGATTCTCTCGCCATAATCCCCCAACGGCTTAGCCCGCCAGCTTAGAAATGGTAGTCGTTTAAGAAGCCATCGCATCGATTTGCGCGACTGGTGCGGAGCGTGGAATTATTCAATCGGTCAATAGACAACCGAACTCACAGAATCAAGACCCACAAGACCGAGACTCACAGGACCGAGACTCACAAGACCGGATTCGGTGCGTCGAACGCCTAGACCCCAACGGGTTCGGCGTCCTGGGTCTGGACATCGGGCTTTGAATCTGGGGCCGCCTTTGCCTTGTTCGCCTTGGTGGCGGCCTTTCCACTGCGAAGTTCACGCAGCTTGCGGGCTTTTCCGACGCGATCGCGCAGGAAGTAGAGTTTGGCGCGACGCACCTTGCCGCGACGTTTCACATCGATCTTTCCGATCAAACGTGAATGGCACGGGAATACACGCTCGACGCCCTCGTTGTTGACGATGCGGCGAACGGTGAACGTCTCGTTGATCCCGCGACCTTTGCGGGCGATCACGACGCCGTTGAACACCTGGGTTCGCGTCTTGTTGCCTTCGACGATCTTCTGATGCACATCGACCGTGTCACCAACTCGAAATTCGGGGATGCTGGCTTTCTGATAACGCTGTTCCACCATTTCCATAAGTTGCTGACTCATCGCTGTACTCCAAACCCAAACTCAATCAAGCGTATGATTGACTGTCACTCAACAAAATCGGCGTCCATACGATGGACCGCCAGCCCATTCTTTATTCGATTCAAGGCCCTATCGGCTAACCATCCAGCAGATCAGGGCGCCGCTCTTTCGTACGCTCCAACGATTGTGCCCGGCGCCATTCGAGAATTTTGGCATGGTCGCCCGACAACAAAACCTCTGGTACGCTATGCCCGCGAAACTCCCTCGGACGCGTGTATTGAGGATATTCCAGCAAACCGCTCGAAAACGACTCATCCTCAGCCGACATCTCGTTACCCAAAACACCGGGCAACATGCGGATGACTGCGTCCATCAACACCATCGCAGCCAGTTCCCCACCGGTCAGGACATAATCGCCAATCGAGACTTCTCTCGGCGAAAGTCCGTCACGAATCCTCTCGTCGAACCCTTCGTAGTGTCCGCACAAGAGGATGAGCCGACGACGCTCAGCCAGCTCCTTGGCCAGCGACTGATCCAGCCGCTCCCCCTGGGGGGTCAGCATGATCAATTCCGATCCGGGTTCGAGTTTGCCATCGGCACCGACAACATGCTCGAATGCTTCAAACACCGGACCGCACGACATGACCATTCCAGGCCCGCCACCGAACGGCTTGTCATCCACCGAGCGATGGTTGTCGTATGTGAAGTCCCGAATATCCGTCGGGATGATGCTCACCAACTCTGCCGCACAAGCCCGACCAATGATGCTTGTATCGGCAAAAGCGTCTATCAGCGCGGGAAACAACGTAAGGACATCAATACGCATGGCTGATAAACGCAAAAAGCAACGCTTTCACGTTGCAATTTAGCCTACTTTTTCTCGCTTGAACCGATGCGACGCGACTTTACCGTGACACCGCGCTTGCGCAGCAATGTGCGACACGTGTCTGACGGTTGGGCACCGACGCTAAGCCAATACTCGGCGCGCTCGGTGTCTATCTTAAGACCCGCTTCCTCATCCTTCGCAAGCGGATCAAAGAAACCAAGTTCCTCGATGACGCGACCATTGCGCTGTGAGCGCGAATCGATCGCGGCCATTCGATAAAATGGTCGATGACGCCGACCCAACCTCGACAAACGAATCTTGACAGCCAAGACATAAACTCCTGCGGTTACAAGCCTTCCAACACGTCAAAACGCCCAATAGCGTCGAACCATCCAGTATACCAAAGTCAGAACCCGCTACAAGACGTCCGACCGCATCGACGGAGATTTCCCCATTGTCCATCCTCCCCCGGCATACGGCGAAGGGTAGTGCAACGTAACTCAATATTTAACATGGACTTAACGAGCAACCTACAGCCCGACGACGTTGTAACCGGCATCGACGTAGATATTTTCGCCCGAGACGCCGCTCGACAGGTCGCTCGTCAGATAGACAGCCGTCTTGCCCACTTCGTCGGCTTCGATGTTGCGGCGGAGCGGGGCCTTCTTTTCGACGTGGTCGAACATGTCTTCAATGCCACCGACGGCCATCGCAGAGAGCGTACGGATCGGACCGGCACTGATCGTATTGACGCGGATGCCTTTTTCACCGAGTTCAAATGCCAAGTAGCGGGCGTTGGCTTCAAGGGCGGCTTTTGCGACGCCCATGACATTGTAACCGGGCACGACCTTTTCGCTGCCGTAGTATGACATCGCGATGATCGACCCACCGTTGGTCATCAACGGTGCGGCGCGTTTGGCCATCGCCACGAGCGTGTACGCGCTGATGTCGAGCGCCTGCGAAAACGCTGCCCGCGTCGTCTCGGCGAAGTTTCCAATTTTCAGGTATTCGCGTTCGGCAAAGGCGATGGAGTGAATGACAAAGTCGATCGTGTCGAAATCTTCGCGAGCCTTGTTGAAGACCTTGTCCAGGTCCTCATCGCTCGACGCGTCGCAAGGCATGAGCCAAGGGTCGGTGCATCCGCCGGATTCGATCGCTTTGCGGGCCCGACGTTCCATCTTTTCGCCCGGCAAGTGCGTAAAGGCGCACGTCGCACCCTGTGCCATCAATTGTTCTGCAATGTGCCAAGCGATGCTGCGATCATTGGCCACCCCAAACACCAATCCGCGTTTTCCGTCCAGCAATCCCATTTCATTCGTCCTTATCTTTTGATCTATGCATCTTTTGATCTATGCGCCGCAACCCTAACCATAACCAGCGGGTGCCCCATCCTTGAGCGCAGCGGAAGGGTGGGGAACTGACACGCCAGCAGTGTTTGCAACTGCTGCATGAAGCATTCATTGTAAGACGTTCTGGCGATTTGGCGAGTCAGGCGCGAACCGGGCTTCGGACCCGAAACGAAGCGGCTCGTGAGAGGCTCGCAATGGGATTGGAGCCTAGCTGGTGCGGATCAAGTCGAGTGGCTTGAAACTCCCACCCAGAATCGGCGCAGGATCGACTTTGAGCCAGTTCTTCAGCATCGCCGCGTAGACGGTGCGAAAATCCGTGGTGAAACGCAGGTCGCCCTTGTCGAGCTTGGTCATGTCGGGCATGGTGCCATGAACGCCACCTTTGACTTTCCCGCCGAGGACGAACATCGGGGCGGCGGCTCCGTGATCGGTCCCGCCCGACGCGTTCTCAGCCACCCGCCGACCGAACTCCGAGAATACCATCACCGTCACGCGGTCCAGATCGCCTCGGGCTTTGAGCGCTCGCACGAATCCATCGAGACCTTCACCCAAGTCGCGCATGAGGTTGCCGTGTTTATTCTCTTGCCGGGCATGCGTGTCATAGCCACCATGCGACAAGTAGTACACACGGGTGCTTAGGTTGGCACCGATCAAGCGATACACCGTTTGCAGTGACCGCCCTATCTCTGAATTCGGGAAGCGCGTGTTGTCTTTGCGACCACGGGTGGCGGCTTGGATTTGTTCGGCGCTGAGACGCGCCTCGAGCGCAACGCGGCGCAAGAACTCGTGCGACGTTTCGGCATCCGCAGAGTCACTTCGCTTGGGCTTGTTCAGCGCAGTCACGACCTTACCCGTCGAACCCGCCCGAACCGCGGCTGTCCAGTTGAGCGACTCCGGTTTTTCAAACGCGAGCGGCATGAAGTCGTCGCCCTGCATCGCCAATGGCGACTCTTTCATTAACGCGATGCCGGTCGTCGCATCCGGCGGGTCTGCGCCGCGACAGCTGTTGTCGAAGTACCGTCCCAGCCAACCCTCATGCATCTTGCCCGAAGGTGACGCGGTACTCCAAATATCGGTGCTCTTAAAGTGCGAACGGTTCGGGTTTGGATAACCAACGCCATGAATCACGCTCAGATATCCGTCGTCGAACAGGCGTTTTAAACCCACGGCGCGCCCGTGTACGGCGAAATCGGGAGTCAACGCGAGCGTGTCGCCCGGTTTGATGGCGAGCTTCGGACGGGCTGCGTAGTACGCGTCATTCGTGACGGGCACGATCGTGTTGAGGCCGTCGTTCCCGCCCGCCAATTGCAAGACAACCAGGATGCGATCACTGTCTTTGATACGTTTGCCGCGACGCCCCTTGTTGGCGGCTTGCACGGTGCTCTGCAAGAACATGGGTACCGTTGCGCCCAATGCGACAAAGGAAGCTCCTTTGATAAGAAAGTCACGTCGCGAAGAATGTCGTGGCGTTTTCATGACTGATACCCTTTGTCTAACTGCAACTCGTGCCACTGCTCTGTAAGCAGTGTTATTTTGGATTGACGACACTACCCGGCACTGCTCACAGAGCAGTGGCACGAACCAGTCCTTCTAGAACGCCTGATACTCGGGCATTGCCATGATTGCATTGATCAATGCCAGTGTCCGAATGGCTCCATCCTGTGTGCGGGCGTCGAATTTGCGTTTTCCCTGGGTCATGAGTCTCCGAAGTTGCTTTCGCTGCAAATGGTCGACCTTCGTTCCCAACAGACGATCGACAAAATGATTGAGCACTTGATCGACCGAGCGCAGTCCCTCGCGATGAATAATTGATCGCGGATCGAACGGCGGCTGATTGTCTTGCTCCACCTGGATGCCGTGCGACTCGATTCCGAGATCGGCATCAAGCATGCGTTCCAGGTTGTACCGTTTCGCCACCATTCGCTGGTGACGTTTTGGACCACCCCGCCCCCCCATCATGCGGTTGGCTTGCTTCGATTGGGTGCCCGCAAGCAGTGCCGACGCGAAATTGTAGCGGGCGTAGATCGTCGCCGTCGTGATCCATTTTCGATCGCCATCCCAACCCTTGACGTTGGGCGGCTGAAAAAGTTGCTGCCCCATGCCTCGGGTAGCGGCAACGAAAGCGCTCAAGTCGTTCGGTTCGATTTCCAACGACCGAATCGTCCCGACGACGAGTTGGACGGGACTCTTGATCAGACTGTGTCGCACATCGGGTTCGTAGAATACCTTGCTTGAAAGCAGCCGCCGCATCACCTCGCGCATGTTGTAGCCCGACCCGCGAATCTCGGTGGCGAGTTTTTCGATCATGTCGGACGTCGGCTGCGGAGTCACAAAAAACAGCAGCAGCTTGCGCGCCAAATACTTGGACGTGGCTGGCTGACTCAGGATGATGTCGATGATGTCGTAGCCGTCGAACTTGCCGGTTTGTCCGAGAAATGTCTTCTCACCGGCATCGTGCATTCGGCGGACATTGCTGAATTCACCGTTGCGAATGGTCCAACCGGTCAGCGCCCTAGCGGCTTCCTTGATATCCTTTTCGGTGTAATTGCCCTCGCCCATGGTGAATAGTTCCAATAGTTCGCGGGCGTAGTTTTCGTTGGGGGCGCTCTTGCGATTGCTTTCGCTGTCGAGGTAGCGCAGCATCGCCGGGTTCTGGCTGATCTTGACGAGAAGTTCGCGGAAATTGCCCAGGGCGTGTTCGCGAAGGAGTACATTCTGATCGAACATCATCTGTGAACTGCGAACTTCGCGGTAGCCTGACGTGAAGTACCCGTGCCAAAAAAGCGTCATCTTTTCTTCGAGTGGTCGCGGTGTCTCAATCATCCGCCGCATCCACCACGCCCGCAAATCTTCGATCTGCAACCGACTCAACTGGCGAAGGCGTTGATTCAATTCCTTCGCCGACTCCGGTTCGAGGGCTTTGCGTTTCTTTTGAACCATTCTTGGATCGGGCAATTCGACGGGCTCGAATTCCGGATCGGTTTGCCGGATGGTTTCATAATCGACGAGGCTCGCAATCGCGTCCGTCAACGACATCGAAGCCAACCGCTCGACCTCTGCCGGCGTGCCACCGAAACCCGCCCGACGAATCACGTGAGCCGCAGCGGCTGCATCCCATTCGGTAGCGGGTGCCAATTCAGGCATGGGGGCTGCAACGACACTCGCCGCAAACAGTGACACACATACCGGTATCAAGAATGAAGATTTCATGACCCTACCGATCTCTTCAACGCCTGCATTAAGCTTCGATTTTCACGACCAAGATCCGGATGGTCGTTCGACGTTGCCTTCAGTTGCTCGTATTTCTCAACGATCAATCGGACTGGCTATTGCATCGAATCGATGCAATTCCACGAACAACCGAGAACCGCGAACGCTACTTATCGCACCCTAAGGTCCAAACAATAATCGAGCCAGCCCTTCACAAAATTGTCGTCCACAGGACCAAACACCTCTTCAAAAATCATCAGCTCAGTCGCGGCTGAATACGCCCGATCCGTCGGACGCTTGGCCAACACCATCAAATAATCGCCAAATGCCTCACGCTTTCGACGGTGCAGATAATGCACCAACGACCACGCCTGGGCGTACGCATTCCCGACGTTGGGTTTGCCCGTATCGAAGAGGCTACCATCGCCAATCAATCGGCGGAGCGGAACCAACCGCCCATGCCGAATCGCATCTTTAAAACTCGCAGCCCGGACGCGCTTGGGCGCAATCTCGCCTGTCAGGGCTTCGCGCAGATTCAACAAACGATATTGATTCACGGTTGCAAATCCCGCACCATTTCTGTTTGGTGGCGTTTCGAACAAGCAGGCCAACCCTTCAACCAACCACGTCGGATGATCCCCTTCGCGCGAATGCAGCCCGGCATTGTACAGCACCTGATGGGCGACTTCGTGCTGCACGACCAGTTGGTTGACCGACTCGATGGTTTGATCGCGCTCGATGCGCAGTCGTCGAAGCTGCTTGAGTACGTTCTTTCGGTCGCGCCCACGGTTGCTCCGCTGCCTTGAATCGAGCGATGCCTCGATTGATGCAATTTCTTCGTTAACACCGACAAGGCGTCGCATGTTTAAGGCGTGATAAAACGCCGAGCGATTGGTCTTTGGGCTGTAGAATCCCGCTGCCCCGGTCACACTTGCGCCCGTACGTTCGGCGTATTCAAAGAAGGAATCGGGATGCTCAAAAAAGAGCATCTCCAATTTCTGCGCTGGCACGGTGGAATCAAGATCATGGAGTTTGAGGAACCGGTACACACCGCGATAAGTGGCTTCGATGCGGGCGATGAAGTCGGCGATCGTTTCCGTGTCGCCGTCGTATACAATGACGAAATGCGCGGTGGTTTTGATCTTGAAATTCTCGCCAACCTCTTTCAACAAGTTGGCCTCCGTGGTTGCTGCTGTCTGGGGTTCGTCAGGCGACTTTGCAAACGACGGACAAATCATGCCCAACGTCGCGAGCACAACGATTACCCGAAAATCGCAACACGAAACCATTCGTCCGATGTGTGTCGTTGATTCACGGCGCACCCAACTGCTCCTCGCGCGATTGCTCAGCCACCACGTCCTGAATCAGCGACGGAGGTATGCCGATCCCCTTGACCACGACTTTCCCGAGAAATTCGCGAGCAGGCGGAACCTTAAAACCAACTTTTGGAGCGACGAACGTCATTGTCGCGGCCGCCCGAATGCCAACATTTCCGATCGTCCCCTTATCGCAGTCGAGCCCCGATGGAACGTCAATCGCGACAACCCGCTGACAGTCGGCTGCGTTGATCCGTCTGATGAAAGTGGCCATCGGCTCGCGCACGTCACCAGAAAAACCGGTACCCAACATCGCATCGACAATGACATCCTGCGATGTAAACGATTCGCACGCTTGATCGACGCCTTCTTCATCCACAATGTCCACGATGGTCAACCCCATCGCCAGAATAATGCTCAGGTTCGCGCTGGCGTCACGCGTCAATCGCGTGCGGTCACCAACGATCCAGACCTTCACGGGGCATCCGCAATTGTGCAGATGGCGAGCGATCACCAGACCATCACCGCCGTTGTTACCGGTTCCGCAAATGACTTGCACCTTCACCGACTCAGCCTGCAACACTTCATGGTACGTTTCGCAGATCCATTCGGCTGCACCGCGTCCGGCATTTTCCATCAAAATGAGTGAGGGGATTTTGAGCGTTTCCGAGGCGACTTCGTCGATGTGGCGTGATTGGCTTCGGGTGAGGCTGACGTTGTTTGACGGCATGGCAACTCTCCCTCGCGGGTGGAATCGGCTGCGTTGACACCTTAGGGGTGCCATCTACAATCGCGGCCATGCGAATTCTGCTGACCAACGACGACGGCATCACCGCACCGGGTATTGTTGCTCTCTACAAAGAGCTGATCAAGTTTGCCGAAGTCTCGGTCGTAGCCCCCGATCAGGTGCAGTCCGCCTGTGGACATGGTATCACCATTCGCGAGCCTCTGACCATCAAAAAGACCGATGTCGATGGTGTTTTTGAAGGATGGGCGGTGCGTGGCAAGCCGGCTGACTGCGTCAAACTGGGCCTGGGCAAGCTTGTCGAGCATCAACCCGATCTGGTGGTTTCGGGAATCAACGACGGAGCCAATGTCGGTATCAACGTGCTCTACTCCGGGACGGTCGCCGGTGCGGCTGAGGGTGCGATCCATGGCATCCCTTCGATCGCCATCTCGCAGTTGTGGGCGGAGGTTGGCGACACGGTATTTACCGAAGCGGCTCGCCTCTCCCGATTGATCGTCGAGAATTACGGCAAGAGCGTGATGGCTGGCAATCATCCGTGCCCGCTGCTCAACGTCAATTTCCCGAACGTCACTGACGAACGTCCGATGGGCATGAAAGTTGCGTCGCAAGCCACCCATCGCACCGACGACGAATACAAACGCGTCACCGGTTCCAACGGTCAGCCCGAATTCTTGTTGCAGGGTTGGTTCAAAGATCATGGACCGCCCGAACACGATCTGCGGGCGCTCATAGATGGATACGTCGTGCTCACGCCACTTCATGTGGATATGACTGATCACGCCAAAATGAAAGCCATCGCCGATTGGGAATGGCCCGACCTGACCCGTTAGCAGAATCTCCGTGCAGACCAGTGGCCAGGCCATTTGCGATGATCGAAGCCCCCAAGAAACTCATTTACCGCGCCAGCACGATCGCGCTTGGGGGATTGTTTAGCCTTACGTGTCGCGTGCGGCTGTTCGGACGTGAACACCTGCCTCCGCGCGGTCCGCTATTACTTGCGTGCAATCACCAAAGTTTTCTGGACCCGCCACTCGTTGGATCGCTGGCCGGTCGTCCACTGCACTACATGGCCCGCGATTCGCTCTTTCGAGTGCCCGGTTTGAGCGCACTCATCCGCATGCACAACGCATTTCCCGTCAAAACCAACACCGCCGACCTGTCCTCTTTCAAGATGTCTTTGCGAATTTTAAAAGCCGGCGGCGCGTTGCTTGTGTTTCCGGAGGGGACGCGTTCACCCGATGGCAAGATTTCCGAATGTCAGCCGGGAATCATTCATCTGATGCGGCGAGCCAACGTGCCGATCCTTCCGGTGGCGATCGAAGGCGTCTTTGAAGCGTGGCCCAGATCGGCGATTATGCCCCGACCTTCACCCTTGTGGATTGAGTTTGGCCGACTCATCGGACCGGCTGCCTTTGAAGGACAAGAACCAGCGCAAGCCGCATCACAATTGACGCAACATCTCCGCCAATTGCACAATCAAGTGCGAATACGTGCGGGACGCGCTCCGATCGGGTATGCTGGCGACCATTAAATTGCTTTGGCGAGCAGGCGTTCGGACAATTCAGAATTGTCTCTTGCAGCAATGCTGGAACGCCTCGCGGTGAGTGACTTGGTTGCAAGGAAAAACCGATGACCGATCAGATCCATGACACCCGACCAATCGTTGTTGCGGAAACCCCCGGCACAAAGGCCTATTGCATGTGCGGGCATTCCGGCAACCTGCCCTATTGCGATGGGGCCCATAAGCGAAAAGACGTGGGGGTTGGCCCGATGGTCCGTGAAGTCACCGAAAACGGCACCGTCGCCATCTGCCAATGTCATCAAAGTTGCAACCTTCCGTTCTGCGACGGAACGCACAACAAGCTGTAGTAACATACGGGCCCGAATGGAAAACGGACTCAACGTGCCACTGCTCTGTGAGCAGTGCGAATTCATTGAGACTCGTTGGACGGCACTGCTCACAGAGCAGTGGCACGAGTCACGGACGACCGGCATCACCTACTCATATCAAGCCCTCGGTAACGATTCATGATCCTGGCGTCGAACGGTGTTGGCTTCACCCTTGAAGTGATCTGGTGGCTTGCGTTTCTGTGCACGTTTGGGCTCTGCCTCGGCAGCTTCCTCAACGTCATCATCTACCGCCTCCCCCGCGACATGGCCCTTGGCGATCCGAAATGGTCGTTCTGCCCCAAGTGCAACGCGCAAATTCACTGGTACGACAATCTCCCGGTGTTCAGCTATCTGCGTCTGCGTGGGCGATGCCGCGCCTGCGCGAACAAGATTTCGTTTCGCTATCCGCTGCTCGAAATGACAGCCGGCTTGGTGGTGCTATTTCTTCTGGACGCCTTCCTGATCGCCCACACACACGTGGGAGTGATCGTTGACTATCCAGGCATGACCTGGCAGCTCGGCGAAGATTGGCCGATCTTGCTAGCCCACATCATCCTGATGATGGCGCTGCTGGCGATGTCCGCGATCGACATGGAGCATTACTGGGTTGATATTCGTTTCACGACAATGGCCACGATCGCAGGGTTCTGCCTGCACGCCATCTGGACACCTCAGCGCAGCTCGCAATGGCCTCGACCCTCAACCGGCTTGTCGGCGGGCAGCATCATTGGTGTGGCGACGCTTCTCGTGACATTCTTCGTGGTGCGAAGATTCCTACATCCCGCAGCCGTGACACCGATGCCCGAATCTGTGGGGGATGAATCAGAACACGAAGGAAAGTCCGAAGATGACGTTTCGGATACCCAGTCAGAAATCGACACGAGCGAAGCCCTCCCTTCCTCCGAACCGTCAGGAACGCGGCAGATCCTCGGCATGCTGGGCCTCATCGCCGTGGCTTCGAGCATCCTGATTCTGGCCGTCGGAGCCCTGTTTGAGGGTGCGGGACTCAGCAAATCGCTGTCATACACCGCCCGATGGCTGCCGGGGCTCATTTTCCTGTTCTTCCTCATTCAGATGGGGGGCAGCGAACCGCGCGAGTCCGACGACGAGATCATCCATTCGATCGAATCCGAGAAATCGACGGCCCGACGGACCGTCCTTTTTGAACTGCTGATCCTGCTGCCCGCGATTGGGCTGGGCGGCGTAACTTGGTACTACGGCGACTCTTGCACGCAAACCGGTTTGATGTTCGATGGCATCTTGCAATGGTCCCCCACCACCGATTGGATGCCCCTGCGCGGGATCGGGACTGCCGCTTCGGGTTTCCTGCTGGGCGGTGCGATCGGTTGGTTCGTTCGCATCATCGCCACGCTGATTCTCGGTCGCGAAGCATTCGGCAGCGGCGACATTCACATGATGGCCGCGGCTGGCTGCGTGTGCGGTTGGCCGACCGTGTTGGTCGGGTTTGTGTTATGCTCGCTACTGGCGGTGGCGGGCTGGCTGATGATGCTCCCGATCAAACGCACCCGCGCGATCCCGTTGGGACCTTGGCTTTCGATCTCGTTTCTCATCGTGGTTTTGTTTTACGATGACATCATGGCCTCGAAACCGATTCGCAACATGGAATACCTGTTTGATTTCGTGCCTGTGCTTTTTGAAAAAGTCACAACTCGTAACTGAGCGCCGATCAAATGAACCTTGCCATCCAACGTTTCAAGGCGTATTCTAAGCTCATCCTGATTATCCTGTTTACCCTATTCATCTTTTTGATGATTTACATGAACTGGGATAATCAGGTGACCGTTTGGTTCCTCATTAAGTTTGAGGCGATCAACGTTTCATGGCTGATATTCGTTACGGCGCTGTTTGCCGTCCTCGGTTGGATCACGCTCCGATTTGCATTTGGGGTGGTTACGGATCTCAAGGCGCTCAAGAAGCACGAGGACGACTTGGAAAACAAAAAGCGCCAGGACGAATTGATGAAACGTCTTGATCGCGAAGATCCGAAAGGAACCGGCGGTTTGACACCGGGCATCTCAACGCCCCAGAGCAAGCCGTCTGACGCCGACGATGATGCCAAATCGCAGTGAGCCGTTTAGCTGCATTGGGTAGTGACAACTGAATACTGTTAAATTGAATTTGGGAATGGAATCCCTCACGGGATCGAACGAAATACTCGTGTTTACATTGGAGGTATGAAGAAATGTTCCGCGCCAAATCCGCACTCCTAACCGTCGCCTTCGCCGCCCTGCTCACGTTGGGCACCGGTTGCGAAGACAAAAAAAACCGCATCGT
Source organism: Phycisphaerae bacterium (assembly GCA_021604825.1). The sequence continues at coordinate 49,241 of BQJS01000009.1, forward strand.
GATGCTTGAGGAAAGCAACCAGCAACTCCTCGAAGACCTCACCGTCGCTCAAGACGAATTGGCAGCGATGCGAAACGCCAACGATCAGTGTCAGAGCAATCTGTCGTCGGCACGCAATCAGAATTCAAATTTGAACAGTCAATTGGCCGCCGCACGCAATCAGCCGCGTCCGCAACCGATCATTCAGCAAGCACCCGCCCCGCAACCGCAGGTCCCCAGTGGATGGACGGCTGTCCCCGGTGGCGCGATGATCGCGGTTGAAGGTTCAGTACTCTTCGGACCGGGCAAAGCCAAACTGCGCGGTGGTGCCACCAACGACCTCGCCCGCATCGCCGAAGTTTTGCGACGCGAGTATGGCAGCAAGGACATTCTCGTCTACGGGCACACCGACAACACGCCCATCAAGAAAAGCGGTTGGAAAGACAACCTCGAACTGAGTACCGAGCGTGCAGCTTCGGTCGTTCGTTGGTTGAGCAAGGAAGGCGTCAATCGCAACCGGTTGGTCGCATGCGGTTGTGGCGATAGTCGCCCGCGCGTTCCAAATTCAAACGAAGCGAATCGCAAGCAGAATCGTCGCGTCGAAATCTTCGCACTCGATGCCGACATTCAAACCGCCGGCCGCTAAGTTTTCTGCAGCTGGCACCTATCTTGAATCAATACCAATCCTGCCTTCGATGACTGTTCGAAGGCAGGATTTTTTTTAGCCAGCCAATCTGAAAACACCTTGATTCCTGCGTCGAACGCCACGCCAGCGACCCAAATAAAGTGGGGCCATTTTTCGTCCGATAAACCGTTGAGCGCACATGCACCATAGATCCGGTGCGCATTTGATGGGGGTCGTGCGGAATGTCATTGGCTGGTCAGTGCTACTACTCGCTTTGCAACACCACCGGTGGGCACGTTCTAGCCCGCAGCTTCGTTCGATCGATCCGCAAACTCGGGTTGGCCCGCAAGGCGTTCACCCCGTTTGACGCCCTCGAATTGAAACCGCAAGCGTTGCGCGGACTCATCCAGCTTTGGAAGCGCATTCATTGGTCACCGGGCGATGGCATGATGCCCGTCGAGCAACTCCTCGCCATCTACGACCACGTATTGCGTTGGCCGGGTGATGGCGATGTCGTCGAACTCGGCTCGTGGACCGGGCTGACCACCTGCTACCTCGCCACCGCATGTCAACAGCGCGGTGCCAGCCACGTTTATGCCGTCGACACCTTTGAAGGCACAATGGAATACGGCCAGACGTATCCTTCGGTCGCCGGTTTCGGTGGCAGCACGTATGCCGAATTCACCAAACGAATCGAGCAAGCTGGGCACAAGGATCGCGTAACGCCGCTGGTCGGCCGCACAGATCATTGGGCCGGTCAATACCCCGGCAAACCCATTCGGGTTTTGTTCATCGATGCCGACCATTCGTTCGAAGGCGTCCGCGACGACTTCGAAAACTGGCATCGCCACGTCGAACCCGGCGGGCTCATCATCTTCCACGACCACAACTTCCCCGGCGTTAAACGCTTCATCGAAGAGACCTTGCGCGACGATCCCCGCATCCGCCCCAAACCGGGCCTCGTCGCCGAAAACGTTTATATGGCCACCCGGACCGCCGAATAACACGCAATACGGCGGCTGGCACGTCGTTTGGCCTTACAACTAATTGCAACCGTGGGTCGTCCGATCCCGTATCATAGTCGGATGATCTGTCGGGCAGCGCATAGCCCAAGATCAAAACCCGACGGTAAGATTCGGAAAAAACAACTGTGTGCCACTGCTCTGTGAGCAGTGCATATTCAATGCGTCTCCAATATCACACTGCTCACAGAGCAGTGGCACGATTGCGCGAAACAGAAACAGGTATTTAGGAGCATGGCCATGCTTACAACGAAGACTTCATTACTCAAACCACTGATTTCAAAAACGTCGCGACGCGTCGGCGCAGTCGTTACGGCGCTGTTGCTGGTCGGATCGACGTCGGCGTCTGCCAGCGTCACCACGGCCGTGACATGGATTGGTCAGTCGGTCGCGACGGCTGCGACATCACAGGCAGGCGATGATCGTTCCGTCGAGAAGCTGCTCGAACTGACGCCCGAGAAATCCGAAGCGTTCTTTGAATTACTCGCCCCCAATGATGTCAAAGTGCTTGTCGGTCGACGCAATCAAGGCGTGCATGTTCGCGGGACGGCCAAGGAAGTTTCGACGCTCGAAGCATTCGCCGAACTGATGATGCGCGATTCACATCGCCAAATCACCGATCCGCAGAAATTCATCGACGAGTTGGAGGGCACTTGGGATTCGGCATCCGTTTACAAACTACCGAAGCCAGCCGGAGAGGCCTTGTTGAAGAATCTGGCTTTTGCCGATGTTCCGGTCTTGGTCGCCAACCAGCCCGACGGCATCGGTGTCAGAGCATCCAAGCGCGACCAAGCCGTCATTGCCGACATTGCTCGAATTCAACAAGGCATGGCCCCCAAGAAAATGCACAAAGCCCCTGAACGCAAAGTCGCACGAGGTGAAGGTCGCGGAGAAGGACGTCGTGGTGGCGATCGCGCCGAACGCCGGCGCGGTGGTGATCGCGAACGAGCAGACCGCGGCAGAGGTGCCGATCGTCGCGGACGTGAGCTGGCTGAAAAAGTCGAACGCCTCGACGAGAGAGTGAAGAAACTCGAAGAATTAGCCGCCGCCCTTCACTCCGGCGAAGGCCACGAACACGCGGGACTGCACCATAGCGACAAGGCCCATGGCGATCATCACGCCAAGAAAGGCGACAAGCCCAAGAAGAAAAAGCAAGCTTCCAAATCGAAGGGGAAAAAGAAAGACAAGAAGGGCAAGAAAGACAAACCGGATCCCAACGAAATCGTCACCATGCGGTACGACCTGCCAGCCCAACACGCCGACAACCTGTACAACCTGTTCGCGCCGGCTGACATCAAGGACATCCT
>BQJS01000010.1 GCA_021604825.1 Phycisphaerae bacterium
ACCAATCGTCCCATTTGCCCTGATGGACGAGGCGTTCGCATTCAGCTTCGCCAACCAGCTTATAACGCCCGATGGCTTTACTGCTACGGCTGATTTCACCTCGTCAGCCACGCCTGAGCCTGCCAGTCTGTGTCTGACAGCCGCCGGTGCCACGATAATGCTAAGGCGTCGCCGCCGGTCATAGTCAACCTGTTAACTCCCACAGCAATACTGATATCAAAGAAAGCCCGCGATGAATGTCGCGGGCTTTCTTCGTTTCCTGCTTGTCAGTCGTATGTCTGACAATTAGTTCTGTCTGCCATACGTCTGACCTTGGTTTTGTGTGGTTAGATGCCTGACTCCATGAAGCTAAGGGCTGCCGGGCCAGCCAGCACGACGAAAATCGCCGGGAAAATGAACAGGATCAATGGCAGCATCAGCTTAACTGCACACTGCTGAGCTTTCTCTTCTGCCGCCTGGCGACGTTTCATGCGAAGCGTTTCGGCTTGGTTGCGAAGGGCGCGGGCGATGCTCGTTCCGAAGCGTTCGGCTTGGTTGATCATCGCAACCATACCCCGCAATTCTTCGACCATGGTGCGGTTGGCTAAGTTGTCGAGCGATTCGGAGCGGGGAATACCCATCTGCGTTTCGAGGACCGCGATCTGAAACTCCTCGCTCAATTCGGAGTGGACATTCTGCAATTCGTCGCCAACCCGCTGAATCGCCGCGTCGAGACCCAAGCCGGCTTCCACGCCAACAACCATCAGGTCGAGCGCATCGGCAAGCCCGTGCTTGACCTTCTCTTTGCGCTTGCTCGCAACAGATCCAAGCCAAAGGTTCGGAGCCAGGAAACCAATTGCGATGCCAAGTACGACGATACCAATTGCATCCGAGAATGCATATCCCTTCATCCAGGCGAAGAGCACACCAGCCAGCAGCCCAGCCACTCCGATGATGGTCTTGCTCGCCAGGAACAGTTGGGCAGCGTTATCGCGGCGCATACCGGCACTGCAAAGCTTCTGCCGCAGCTTTGACATCTCTGCGGAGTTTTTGGGCATCACGGGTTTGACCGCGATCGGCGCCATTTTCGTCATCATCTTCTGGGCGACGGATTCATGCGCTTGCTTGCGAAGATCAACGACTGTGTCGCCCTGCTTGCGACCAGTCAGGCGGCGCTTGACGCGGTCTTCCTCTTCTTTTCCAGCGGGCATGAGTGCATAAACAACGAGCACCACGCTGATTACCGCCAAAATGGGAATCACATAGATTGGCATATCTCTGTCCTCAGTATCGATCTAGCAAGTGTGACCCAACTCAAGGGCCGCTCGAATCCAATCCGTCCACTTACCAACCATTCAAACTTTGATATTGACGATCCAGCGGATCATCGCGAGCCCCATCAGTTCCATGCCCGCCGCGACGGCCAACATGATTTTTCCGGTCGGGTGCGTCCAAAGCATACTGGCGTATTCGTAGTTCAACTTAATGGTGGCTGCGAACACGATGATCGGCAGGGCAAACAACACCCATCCCGACAGCCGGCCTTCAGACGTGAGACCTTGCACCATTCCGAACAACTCGATTCGTCCACGAATGACCGATCCGATCTTGTCGAGGATTTCTGCCAAGTCGCCACCGGTGGTTCGCTGAATCAAGACAGCCGTCACAAACATGCGAACATCCAGCGAGTCCACGCGGTCGGCCATCGCCAAAAGGGCATCTTCAATCTTGATACCCAGGTTCTGTTCGTGAAAGACACGACCGAATTCGAGACTGACGGGGTCGGGCAATTGCTCGTGTACAAGCTGAATCGCACTTGCCAGGGAGTGTCCAGCCCGCAGCGCCTGCGACATCATTTCGAACACGTCGGGAAGTTGGTTGACGAGCTTCTTCATCCGGCGTTTGCGGCGAATGGAGACGTAGCCAATCGGTGCAAAGAAAACCGAGACGCCAATTCCGCAGGATGCCAGTACGCTGAAGTCCATCAACACCATGCCAGCGGTGATAATCAGTGCGGCGCTGAATAAGTTGGCGACCATTTTCGTCGCCGACCAATCAAGACTTGCCTGGTCGAGCATGTTTTGCAGTTTGGGGATGAATGCGAGCTTTCCAAACGTCTTGTTGACGATGTCACCCGCGTCTTCGGTGAGCGTGTTTCGTTTGAGGATGGATGCCGCCGCGGCGTCTTTCACACGCGATGACTCACCGCGCAAACGATCCAGTACTTTCTTGCGTTCACCGTTGCGACTTTCAACGATGACCTGAAAGATGCCGTAGCTGAGCAAGATCGCGCCAACCATCGGCAAGGCGATTTGCAGCAGGTTCAGTTCGGCTAAGAGCAAGGTCATAACAACATTACCTCATTTCGTTCCACATACGGCGTCTAGTCCACTTCGTCCCGGACAAGCGTCCGTCGTTCAAACATCCCGGTATCAACGTTGCATCCAGCGGCTTGCAGTCGTTCGAGACACATGGGTCGCAGCCCCGTGGAAATCAGCTGTCCATAAGCTTTTCCCTTGGGGGTCGTGCCCAGTTGCTCAAATTGGAAGATGTCCTGCATGGTGACGATGTCGCCTTCCATGCCTTGCACTTCCGTCACGCCAACGATTTTTCGCAGTCCCCCCGGCAGGCGCTGAGCCTGTACGAGCAGATGAATTGCCGAGGCAAACTGCTGCCTGATGGCTCGCAAGGGCAATTCAAAACCGGCCATCATCACCATCGTTTCGACACGCTGGACAGCATCACGCGTGCTGTTGGCGTGAATCGTCGTGAGCGAACCGTCGTGACCGGTGTTCATGGCCTGAAGCATGTCCAGTGTTTCGGGGCCACGACACTCACCCACAACAATACGATCCGGACGCATACGAAGGCTGTTGATGAGCAGGTCGCGAATCGAAATTCGACCCTTACCCTCAATGTTGGGGGGTCTCGATTCGAGTCGGACCACGTGAGGCTGACGCAAGCGAAGTTCAGCCGCGTCCTCCATCGTGACGATGCGATCGGTTTCTGGAATAAACGACGACAGGTTGTTGAGCAGCGTGGTCTTACCGGACCCCGTACCGCCCACGATCAAGATGTTCATGTGGGCCACTACACAAGCTTCGAGGAAATCGCGAATTTCGGGCGTGCAGGATTTGAAGCGGATGTAGTCGTCCCAAGTCAACGGGTCAGCACCGAATCGACGAATCGACATGCTGGCTCCATCGAGCGCCAACGGCGGAATGACTGCGTTGACTCGAGAGCCATCCTGCAAACGGGCGTCGACCATCGGCGAAGTCTCATCGCAGCGCCGACCGACCGAGCTGACGATCTTGTCGATGACATGCATCAGGTGACCATTGTCGCGAAACTTCACTTCGGTCAATTCGAGATTACCGCCTCGTTCGACATAAACCTGTTTGGGGCCGTTGATCAAAATATCGCTGATGCTGTTGTCGGCGAGTAGAACTTCGAGTGGTCCAAGGCCAAACGTTTCGTCGAGAACCTCGCCGATTAAGCGCTGGCGTTCGTTGTAATTGAGTAGCGTGTTTTCTTGCTCGCAGAGTCCTTCGACGATCTCGCGAACCTGCCCGCGGAGTTCTTCTTCGTCACCGATGAGCCGCGTCATGTCGATTTGATCAACAAGATTGCGGTGCAGGCGTTGCTTCAGTTCGCTGAACTGATCCTGTTTGTCAGACGATTGGCCCGGGCGCTGTGGTGCTGATGTCGATGGCGCCGGCTCTTGGGGCCGCTCTGTCTTGCTGGGTGCCGGTGGCAGTTGAACTGTATTTCGCTTACCAAACACGGATTACTCCCATCAAATTCCTGCGAAGCATGTTTCAGAAAGAAGCCGCCTTGAACACCGGCCCAGCCCCTTCGCGCTGCTTCCTGTCGCGTCAAAAAATCTTGCTTAAGATCCCGCCCTTTTTTGCCTCTTTGGGTTCGTCTTCAATCTCACCGTTTGGATCGTGCAGCCGCATGGCCATGCCCCGAATGGCTTGGCGAACTTTGCTCTTTGGAGAACTGGCTGACAGCGGCTCGCCGACGTTGATTGCTGCATTGACGGCGTTCCAATCGTCCGGAACCTCGCCAAACACATCCATGTTGAGCGTTTCGCGAACGTCTTCTGGTGTAATGCCACCGCTTTCACCGCCGACCCGATTGCAAACCAGCTTCATCCGGTCGAGGTTGAATCCAACTTCTGTCATGCCTTCTAGCATGCGATGCACGCTTCGAACCGTGGGAACCACCAGTTGCAGCACCAGCATGTTGAAGTCGGAAATATCAAGTACGGCCTTGGTTCCAAAATCGAATCGTGTCGGGCCATCGACAACCACATAATCGTTCTGCGCAAGCAATGTCGAAAGCACACCAACGCAGTGGGCAGCCGTGATGTTGTCCGCCTGCATGAACTGATTCGGGCGGCTGAGAATCTGTACGCCCGAGCGGTGCTTGATCAGGGCCCGCTCGATCATCTGGTATTCAAGCTGGGTTGGGTTGTCGCACAGATCCGCCATCGTATACGTAGGGTCCACGTCCAGGTGCGTCGCGACTTGACCGAACCGGTGGTCCAGGTCTACGACAGCCACGCCTGCGGAAGTCAGCTGCTTGAGTTCGACGGCAAGGTTCACCGCGATCGTCGTCGCCCCAACGCCACCAGCTCCGCCGATGACTGTGACCAATCGGCCTTGCGGATCGTCGCCCGAATGACGCTCTGCAACTTTCCCCAAAGCATTGCCCAGGGCGTTGTCGTCAATCGGTTTCGTTAAGAACTCGCGAATCCCGTGACGCATTGCCGCGAGAATCAGTTGTCCGTCGGTCGAATTCGAAACCGCAAAGACTTCGACGTTCTTGTTGGTCTGCGCCACTTCCTCCAGCATGGGCAGGACGGCTTCGGGCACAGGATCCAGATTGGCGACGAGCACGTCTGCGGGAAACTGATTCAGCGCGTGGGCCATCACCGCAGGCTCATCAACCTCGGCGACGATCTTCACTCCCGAAAAGGAAAGAAGTGTTGATCGCAACGTGGCTGTGTACTCCTCCTCAGCGTTGAAGACCAGTACCCGAACTGCCGCCATTGAAGACTCCTCGCTACTAACGCTCGATCCGCTCGTTGCATCAAAGACCGGTTCAACAATTCCCCTCGACTTCTCAGGGTGGGTAAGTCACCGCCCTGTGGTCGACCGTGGAGAGGCCCGGAAACCCGGATGGTCCAGATGCCTACGTTGACATCGACACTTTCTCGGCGTGATTCTCTATTGTCAGGTGCAATGTTCATCGATGAAGTATGCCCGATAATCGTCGCGACCAACCCATTCGCAGGGCGTCTCGCGCAAGGAGACGGCCCGCACATCAGCGCGAGCCGTCGTCCGAAAACAGTCCAATTAGTCCGCCCGCATATGAAGGCGTTATCGAATCAATTCAACAGGTCGTGCACCGCCAAGTTTCTGGAAGACATCAGCCAACTGCTCACTGTAGTTGTCAATGGATCCCTCGGCGTGGAAGTGCGTTCCGCCTCCAGTGACCGCGAGGTAGTCCATCAGGTCAATGTCTGAATTCGAACCGACACTCACCGTATAGATCTTGATGCCCATTGCGGCTGCGGCTTCACTTCGTCCTCGGGCGTAACTAGCGCCATTGATGTAATCGCCAGTCGTTCCGTCGGCGGTCACGTTTGCGCGGCCGTCGGTGAGCACGATCATCACCTTGCGTGAGTTGGCTCGGGCTCGGGAACTGCTCAGTTCTTCGATGCCACGCTGGATACCGCCACCCATGTTGGTCCAGGTGTCGTAGTGACCGGCTTGCATCTCTACCAAGCGGTTGCTGACGAGATCATAGTTCGCCGTCAGGTCCACTTCGTGCCGAGCAGTTTCGCCATAAATTTCAAGGGACAACCGATCGTCGGTTTCGAGCGCGTAGAGTTCGTCCGTCAAGAACTGCACCGCGTCCTTAACAGCGCGCATCGGCTGCTGGCGGGTATTGGCCAACTCGGGCGTTTGGTTGTGAGACGTGCGTCGCTCCATCAGATAGTTGACGAACGTCTTGATGCCGAATTGGTACTTGAAGTCGCTATTGGCCCGGTACATTTGCGTCCAGGTTTTGTTCGCATAGTTGTTAATATAGTCTTGCCAGATCGGTCTGGATTGCTCAGCCGTACGATCACCGAATGATTCAGTCCAATTCAACTCACTGGAACCAACCCACGCATTCCCGTTTCCGCCCTGGCCTATTTGCTGAAGCTGGTTACCGTTGTTGTTGTTCTGGCTTCCGATTTCCCATCGACCTCCAGGGATCCCGCTGTTCCAGTCGGCCAAGCCCAAGGCGACAGCCGTGCGCTCATCCCATGCGCCATCTCCGTCGTGCTGCGACGACATGATTGCGTTGATTTCTTCATTGCTGTAACCGCGAGCCGCGAGCGCACTTTCGAGTCCTGCATCGTTCCAGTTTGCATTCTTGGCCAATTCAATCAGTCCGGGGTCGGCCGTTGGATCATAGCTGGAATCAAGCGTCTCCGTGCCGTACCCCAAGCTCTTCATGTGGCCCCATGCAGGACCAGCCATCTGTGGACTGTATCCTTCACCGTCCAGCGGAAACTCGGTGCCTTCCCAGCCCGAACCGACATCGTTGATGCCTCCCGGAAGGTCGTCCCACACTTCGTGCAGGTTGATGTCGGTGTCTTTATAGCTGCGCAGTTCGCTGTCTTCTTTGTGCGAGCCGGAAAGATCCGCGACGATGGCGATGTCTCGCGGGATCAACATGGCCACCGCTTCGGCATCAATGTCGGCGCTGTCATACCCGAAGACGCGGGAGAAGTAGAGCGCCAGCGCCCCATTCGACGAACCCTCTTCGAGTTTGACGCGAACGCGCACGGCGTCGGGATTGGTATTGGTCGGCTGAAAATCAAATCCGCCGCCTTCACTGGGAACAGCGCGGCCGAATTCGACGTCTGAATTGTCCAGCGTGACGCCGCGCCCAAAAACATCGTTCTTCTGCGCGAACGAGATCGCCTCTGCCCGAGCGAGCGTGGTTGGATCGCCTTCGTTGTAGGCAGCAAGCTTGGATGCTGCGGCCAGTGCTGCGGCATCAGCGGTTCGCTGCAAATCGCCCTTGGCGTTGTACATCGAACCCACGTCGATGCTGAGTGCGGCGAACCCGATGATTGCGGTCATGCTGACTGCAACCTGGATTGCCACTGCGGCGCGCCGGCGATTGCGCACACACTTCCTCTGTTTGATGACCTCTCGAAACATAATTTTCCCCCCTGGCTGGAACGTCGAGAACTGGACGTTTGTCTGCTTGCGCTTCTTTCGAATTACGTTACGTATAAATGCTACCCGTCATCGTTGGTCGAATATCCCCAAGGTCCCTTGAGTGATGACATACCATCGGGTTGACTTCTAAGCGGTGCGACATTGGGCTCACTTCGCGTGCGATAAACACTGCCCTTGTCTTCCAAGACTTCTTCGTCGTCTGGGACTTCACCATCCAACTCACCCAAAGCATACAATTCGTAATCGTTGGGCGGCAAGTAATCGTGTCCCGGAAGATCTGGGACCTGCTGCGGATTCATGGGTGCGATAATTTCCGGCGTCACGAGGATAACGAGTTCACTTTCGCGTCGTTGATAAGACGTCGAGCGGAACAATGCCCCCAATACCGGGACATCGCCCAAGCCCGGAAGTTCACTGGCAAGACCGCGAACCTCTTCGCTCAAAAGACCAGCAATCGCAAGCGTCTGTCCGTTGCCGACTTCGACGGTCGTGTCAACACGACGCTGCGTCAGACCCGGAACCACAAACCCTTGGATTTGGATGGCGTTTGAGAAGTCCGTCTCGGAAACCTCGGGCGACACCCGCATGCGAATGCGCTGATGGGCTAGCACCTCGGGCGTGAAGTTGACGCGTACACCAAACTCACGAAATTCGATCGTTACCGAACCCGCGGCTGAGCCAGATTGCGGAACCGGAATCGGAAACTCACCACCAGCCAGGAACGATGCGGACTCACCACTGATCGCCACCAGATTCGGTTCGGCTAGGATCTTCAACAGTGAGTTGTCAGCCATCGCCTTGAGGAAAACCTGCATCTGCACGCGCGGGAATCCAAACGAAAGCGTTGAAGTCGGTGCCAGCGGAATGCCTTCGCTACCGGTCAGGAACGGAATGGTTCCGGTGATCGCAGCGTCTGCGGCGGCTCCGATGTTGATCGGGTTGAATCCACCAATCTGGCTAACGGTGAACATGTCCTGGAAGTCGTCGCCAGCGAGGAAACCGTTAATGCCCAGTTCCCGTGCAGCTGATCGGCTGACTTCGGCGACCGTGCAACGCAAGAGTACTTGCTGCTGACCAGCCACCTGCAAGTGATTCTGAATCATCAATTGGGGCGATTGCTCGTCTGGTGAGACAAACAAGGATGCGAACTGCTGCATCCGTTCAGCCGCCGCCGCGCCGCTCACCGTGCCCGTTAGCACGATGTTTCCCATCACCGATACAGCCATCGCGTCGGACTGTGGGTCAAGATCGCGGAGTTTTTCGTTCAAAAGCCGCACATCCAATTCGACCTGAACGTCAACGATCTTGCGCTCACCCGATTCCGACGTGAAGATGATCTGTGTCAGGCCATAACCTGCGCCGGTCACCAAGTACTGATTTGGCCCAATCGATTCCAGCTTTGCGATGCTGGATTCAACGACCTGCGCTCTCGCGCCGGCTTCGGTTGCTTCGATCACCATGCTACCGCGCAGCGGGACCACGATGTGGGCGGCGCTCTTTTCGACCTCGCGCACGGAAATGTCGAACCCGTCTGCGTGGGCTGTCGGCACAATTGTTGCGAAGCCAAGAACACTCGCAGCGCCAAGCAAACAACCGCGCATCCAAGCGCCGGACTGCTTTCGCCCGTTCCTTCGGGCGCCGTTTTGTGAATCGTCCATGACGGTGAAATTCATTATTCGCTGTCCTCGCTAGGGTCTACGTTTTCTTGGATGTCCTCATCATCACTGAAATCTGACGATGGGCGTTCGATGACTGGTTGCCGGCGGCGACGTGATCCTCGGCGACGGCGACGGGGAGACGCGAATTGGTCTCCTTCGGTGACTTCGATGACTTCATTGGAATTTTCATCGCGGTACGTCACATTGACGACAGACTTCTCATCGTCCTTGGTGCTACCATTGATGATCGTAACGGTCTTGGGCTGGGCGATCGGCTCGACGACTGGTTGTGGATTCGTGTCGCCCTTGTTCTGGTTGGCGACTTGGCCCTTGAGTGCGTTGAACTGCGCCATCATCGCCGCCATCGCGGAATCGTTCTGCTGACTCTGCTGCTGTTCGCCGTCCTTGCCGTCTTCGGTGCCGAACACTTCTGAACCGGTCGTTTCAGCCGGATTGTTCATCGCGAGATCCTCAGCTCCACGCATCGCCAACGTGATGCGGCCACGCGACTGGGCGAGGTGCAACTTCGGTACATCCTCTTCCTTCACGATGAGCGTGACGGTTTGGGCGACACGGTTGCCGTTCTCTTCGCTATGGCGTTCGTTAAGAAGCTGACCGACTGCGCCAACCTGCACGCGCTGCAAAATTACGCGGCTGATCGTGTCGGATTTTGAGCGGCGCTTCACATCCATCACGACGATGACGTCAACCCAGTCGCCTGGATGAATCAAGTAACCGACGCCGGATGATTCGGTGATCTTCACGCCAACAGCGCGGAAGCCTTCTTTCACGCGAACGATCAAGCCAGGCAGCGTGCCTTCCGGCGCGATCATCGACATCGTGATCGGGACGCCCTGCGGAATCGACTTGAGCGCCACGCGGTTGACGATTTCGTCCGGTGAAGCGACGGTATCCATCGCCAGCAATGGAGACTTGGGAGTCTCCTGGACGATCAACACGTCCGGTGTAATCTGAACGGTCGAGGGTATGTCTGACCGGGCTATGACCACGGATACTGTATCGGTGTTCTTCGCGCCCTTGGCAGCATTCACCGTATCCATGGTGTACTTGATCGCGATGACACCAACGACCAAACCGACCACCAAAGGAACCAATGCCTTGCTTTTCATTTTCAACCTTTCGCCATACCCCAATGCTCTATTTAGACACGCGTAACCACCACGTCGTGTCTCGACGATGTCCCGCGCCGGCGAAGCGCAAGGACGACCTATCTGACTTATCGGATCGGAATTGTGTCGAACGAACCTAAGCACGATTTCGCGCGAATTCGTTTCGACCAGGCTGTCGTGTGTCCCTGAACGATTCGCGCAGTCTAAGACAGAGCCCCATTATCGGACCCCATCGCTTTGCGAACCGCTGAGCGTCGTCCCCGATGACGCCCGGAATGGGTGGAGAATATTTCGCCGAGCGCAAGAAACTTGCGCAGACGAAGGCGGTGACTGGATTTATCAGTGGAATCCGCCCTGTTCGAATTTTGCCCTAGGTTGAATCAGTACTGGGTCGAATCCATTCGATGCAGAAGCGTCGTGTCGCTTCCGAATGCCAATATAGAATACGTGTTCCGAAGAAAACAATCAGATCGAGAAAACAAAATCCGTAGGGTCCGCTGTGCGAATCAAGGCATGGACCGAAAATGCTTTCAACGGCGGCCCGATCGCCTCGTCGTCATTCCCGCGCAAGCGGGAAACCAGAACGGGCCGCGAAACCTGGCCGCATTCTTCACCACGCTTGGCTAAGATGAAACTCCCGCAAGCGAGGGAAAGTTTCTTGAACTGTGCTTATGCATCTGGATTCCCGCGTGCGCGGGAATGACGGGGCACACAAAAAAAACGATCGGCTGCGCCGCGCGCAACCGATCGATTTGTTTGACTGCCTGTTGTCAGGCAAGCGAGCGAAACGCTTACCGCGCTACACCCCTTCTTTTCGCATCGAGCATGTACCCGATACGGCCTCCGTGACTTGCCCGATGAACCCCGTCACCGATACGTCTGCGTAAGGCACGGTGATCGTAACGCTCACCGTCGGGTTGCCGGGCGTGTCTTCGGTGACCGAAAGCATGCCACCGGAGAACGCCACACCGCCAGCCGTCATGATCTCGGAGATCCGCTGATACACCGGGCTGCTCGACGCACTGTATGGCTTCGCCGTCGATTGCAACACAGCCATCCTGCATCCTTCCCTCGCTGCATGCTGTGCCGTTTGGCGAACCCGGAACAACTGTCCGAACTCCATGATGCCAAACAGAATCGCCAGCAAAACCGGTGTCACCACCGCAAACTCCACCAGCGCCGCCCCTCGTCTGCGTGGGCCTGTGCCTGACCGCTTCAATCCCATTATTCGTCGCATTAGATCACCCACCAATTGCAAACATGACCCGCCAGCACAATCAGCGAACCCGCCGTCAGCGGCACTCCGTACGGAAGCAACTGTGACGTATCGCCAAAACTCTTAGCCGATCCGAATTCGCCAAACATCGTGTCCGGCGACTGCATCTTCGTCCAAATGACGTTCATGTTGGCCAGGGCATGTTGTGTGCGTCCGGTTGACATGATCATCAGCACCGCCACCCCGCCACCGATCATGGCACCGAGTGCGAACGAAACCAACGTCATAAACGGGCCAAACCATACACCGATGGCGGCCATCAACTTCACGTCGCCAGCGCCCATTCCGTGCATCAGCCACGGTACGATTAAGACGCCGAAACCAACGAGTAAACCAAGCGCGCCTTGACCGACACCGGCCAAACCAAAGAACCATCCCTGAACCGCAAAACCGATCAAGATCAGCGCGACGTTCAGCCAATTCGGAACTTTGCGTTGCGCGTAATCAATCCAGGACGCCAGTAGAACGCCCGGAACCAAAATCAGACATGTCACCAACCAGAAGGGTTCCATGGTGAGACCTTTCGTGAAAGACTGTCGTTTTGAAATGCTCAAACGCCTGACGACGTTCGCAGGCAATCCGGTACAAACTTGTCCCCCTCCGGATTCTGCCCTCAACAGGGATTGGGCACCGCCGCATGGGTCGATGCCCCGAACTCCCCCCTGTCAAACGTGACCGCCCCCGGCAGCTTACGCCACCGGGGGCTCCCACGCAGTTCGCTTACATGGCGTTGCCGACCGCGGTAAACGCAGCCGAAGCCTTTGTTCCGATCGCCTTCACCGCCGTAATACATACGACGATAATGAGCGCCAACATGACTGCGTACTCAGTGGCCGTCGGGCCATCTTCGCTACGCAGGAAATCTTTTGCACGACGCATAATTGCATTCTTCATACCGATTTCTCCCTTACTGCTTCTCCCCGATCCCGTCATTGCAGAACCGGAAACTGGTTCGCATAGTGGCCCGTCCGTTCGCCAGTACGCCTCATTTTCCTCCGAACCTCCACAGGGTCTCGGTATTGCCAGCCGTCCGTAGCCAGCGATGCTCTCTCTGTCGCAAGGGCCGGACGCTTCCATCGCCCAGCCTCTAGCGACACGCTAAACCTATGAAACGAAATTGCCGTGAGCAAACGACTCTCAAAATATTTTTTGTGCCGCATCGTGACACTCTATCCGTGATAACTATTGGACCGAGGGTCCATTTCGCCCCGAAGTTATCGGCGAACGGCGGCTGTGTGGCGGCGCAATGCCCTGCGTTAATACGCCTTCGACTTGACCTGATTGCTGGGGGCAACGACGTCGGATTCGACTGTTGCGTCGAATTCAAGAAGCGCCCGCTTGCAAAGAATCGTCTTGCTGTCGACACATCCGGTTGCACACCGCGATAACAATCATTGCCAAGAGCGCCCCGCCGATAACGTCGGCGAGAAAATGCCACCCCGTCGTCAGCGTGGCCAGCACGATTAGAGCGTTGATCACCACGCCAAACGTAAACCAACCACGATGCTTCCTGACGGCATATGCCAGTAGGATCGCCCACGTCGTATGAAACGATGGGAACGTCACCAATCCCGTCGGAAACGCCACGTGCATGGCATCGGCCCCACGCAAGGCTTCCAATTGACCGAGATAAAGTGCCTGCATCGGCGTCATCTCATAACCGTAATGCGCAAACGGACCCGCAGCGGGCATGAGCAGAAACGAGAGCAGCAGAATCGGTTCGCAAATCATGAAACCGATCACGAAGCGATTGAGCGATATGCGATCACGCTTCAATGACAGCAAAAGCAGCACCAGAAACGTTTGAACGATGATGCCGTCATATAGGACGGCCAATATATTTCGCGCGAGAGGCATGCTGTCGGCGAAGACCTTCACGTCGGCGACGCAGAAACCGAGGCTCGCGTCGATGTTGGCCAACCAGTCGTCCACCAACGGGCCGCCCATTGTGCCCACCGCATACAAAGCGTGGATCTCGCTAAGCCCGGACGATGCCACCCATGCCAACGCACAGAAGAACATGCCCACCCGTGTCCACTTCTGATACGTGCAGAACATGCCAGCCCCGGCGAGGATGATGATCGTCGGCAGCGGTGCCCACCAAACTTCTGCAAAGGAAACGCGCGATGGCAAACTGTTCAATGCCCAAAGGTTCAAGCCAACCGCGATCGCCAGGATGACGGCCTTCACTCGGGTGGCTGGGTCGCTCAAGAATGGCGCAGGGGGGGCGTTGTACTCAAGGCGAGGTAATGCTGGTGCGTTGATGTTGCTCAAAATTGTGTCCGTTGCCTTTGTGCTTGTCGCTGCTCGTCCGTCCCCCACCCTGAAGGGCGAGGCACCACAAATAGGGCGCAGGGATCATCCCGATGCGATGCCCTCAAGCTTACGTTTCAGTATTGATAACGTCGTCGGAATGGTGGGCGGGTGAGTCCAGGCCTATTCCGGGCGCGAAGTGTGTCCTGTAACCGGCGCTGCTGCTTGCGGGCGTTAGCGGACGTTGAAGTACTTCGCCTCGGGATGATGGCAAACCAGCGCGGTGGTGGTCTGCTCCGGCTCGAGCTGAAACTCGTTGGAGATGGTGACGCCAACTTGTTCAGGCTTGAGCAGTGGCCACAATTTGAGTTGATCGTCGAGTCGCGGGCAGGCTGGGTACCCGAAGCTGTAACGGCTGCCCTGGTACTTCTGCTGCAACAGGCGCGGAATCTCCCGGGCATCGTTATCGGCGATACCGAGCTTGACGCGGATCTGCTTGTGGACGTACTCAGCCAGCGCTTCAGCCGTCTCCACACCGAGACCGTGCAAGTGCAAATAGTCGCGGTAGCGGTCGTTATTGAACCATTCGAGCGCGACATCGGTGACTTCGTGTCCGACGGTGACGACCGAAAACGCGACGACATCCATTTCCCCGCTGGAAGTCGGTCGGAAGAAATCGCTCAAACACCAATACGGAGCCTTGCGCTGTCGTGGGAATTCAAACCGACACAATTCGCGTTCGGTGTTTTTCGGATCGAAGACAAGTAGCGAATCACCCTCGGCCATGCATGGCCAAAAACCGTAGACGGCTTTGGGGCTTAGGATATTCTGAGACTCGCACTTGGCCACCAAGTCGCGATAGATTCCCCGTACTTCAGTCTTCACGAATTGATCGTGTTCCTCACGGGTCATCTTGCCACGCTGGTACTGCCACTGAACGCCAAAGAGCATCTTTTCGTTCATGTAGCCCAAGACGGTTTTGAGTGGAATGTGTTCGACTAGTTTGGCTCCCCAAAATGGCGGCGTGGGTATGGCCACGTCACGCGCGATCGTTGAGTGGGCAGGCGTCGCAACATCGGCGACTTTCGCGGGCTTCTCC
The DNA here is from genome assembly GCA_021604825.1 of Phycisphaerae bacterium. Next base: position 14,646 of record BQJS01000010.1, read on the forward strand.
GCAACGACGGCCGGCGCTTTCTCAGGCGTCGCGCTGGAAGCCACCAATTCGCCGGACATGATCCGGTTCATCAGATTCAAGCCCTCAAAGGCATCCTTCGCGTAGTGCAATCCACCCTTGTATATAGGCGTTAAATCGGCTTCAACATACTTGCGGGTCAGCGCCGCCCCGCCCAGGATGACGACCGGATCCATCTCGCGCTCGTTGAGAACCTCAAGGTTTTCCTTCATCACCACCGTGGACTTCACCAACAACCCGCTCATGCCAATCGCGTCGGCATTGTGTTCTTGCCAGGCGCTGATGATCGCAGAGATCGGCTGCTTGATACCGAGGTTGACGACGGTGTACCCGTTGTTCGACAGGATGATGTCCACGAGGTTCTTACCGATGTCGTGAACGTCACCGCGCACTGTCGCGAGAATCACGGTCCCCTTCGATTCGCTGTCGAGCTTGTCCATGAAGGGTTCAAGGATCGCGACGGCGGCTTTCATCGTTTCTGCCGACTGCAACACAAACGGAAGCTGCATCTGTCCGGCACCGAACAAGTCGCCCACCGTCTTCATGCCGTCGAGCAAAATGTCGTTGATGATGTCGAGCGGCGTATACGTGGTCATCGCTTCGGTCAGGTCGGCTTCCAACCCGACTCGATCTCCTTCGATGATCCGGAGTTTCAAACGCTCCTCGACGGAGGTTGGTTTTTCCTTCTTCTCGGTAGACGCTGTGGCGGCATCGTCGAAAAGGCCAATCAACTCCATCAGCGGGTCGTATCCGTCCTTGCGCCGATCGAAAATCAGGTCTTCTGCAGCCTTTTTTTGATGGTCGTCGATTTTGTAATACGGCAGGATTCCCGTCGCATGCACGATCGCCGAGTCCAGACCCACTTCGCGGGCGTGGTGCAGAAAAACACTGTTTAGCACTTTGCGAACAGGCGGGTTCAATCCAAAACTGACGTTGCTCAAGCCGAGAATCGCGTGGCAATCGGGCATCGCTTCTTTGATCCTGCGGATGCCTTCAAGCGTGTCTGCGCCCAATTTCCGATCGTCTTCATTACCCGTGCCCAACGTGAACGTCAGCGCGTCGAAAATCAGATCGCTAGCGCGTATCCCGTGCCGCTTTGTTACCAAGTCATGGATGCGTTGCGCGATCTCCACCTTGCGGTCAGCCGTCTTGGCCATCCCTTCTTCGTCGATGGTCAGCGCCACAAGGGCGGCGCCATGCCGACGAGCCAGCTTGCAAATCGCGTCGAGTTTTTCTTCGCCGTCTTCGAGGTTGATCGAGTTGATGATGCACTTGCCGCCCGCCAACTTCAGGGCGGCTTCGATGACTGGCACCTCGGTGCTGTCGATCATCAGCGGTACCGTGACTTCGCCGACGGCGCGCTTGAGCAAACCGGTCATGTCTGCCACTTCGTCGCGCCCCACATACGCGGTGCAGACGTCGAGAACATGACTGCCGTGCTTCACTTGGGTGCGGGCGACTTGGATCATTCCGTCGAGATCATTGGCGGCCAACAGCTCTTTGAATTTCCTTGAACCATTCGCGTTTGTCCGTTCGCCCACACTCAGTAAGGCGTTGTCCTGCCTAAAGTTAACGGCCTGGTAGAGGCTGGAGCAGGACGGTTCAAGAGTGGCTTCGCGCGCCTTGGGCGCTCGACCTTTCATCGCTTCCGCGACGGCTTGGAGGTGTTCCGGCGTGGTTCCGCAGCATCCTCCAACAAGTGCGACGCCGTCCTCCTCAACGAATTCGACAAGCCACTTGGCCATTTCCTTCGGCGTCAAAGGAAAGTGCGGTTTGCTGTCCACCAACTCGGGCAGACCTGCATTGGGTTGAATGAGAATCGGCCGCGTCGAGTTTGCGGAAAGCACGCGCACATGCTCGCTCATTTCCTGCGGACCGGTCGCGCAGTTCATTCCGATAACTTTAACTTGCGGGTATGCATCGAGCGCAACGATCGCCGCAAGCGCTTCGGTACCGACGAGCATGGTGCCGGTCGTTTCGACGGTAAATGTGCAAATGATCGGAATCTCAACGCCAGCTTGCTCCATGGCATCGGTGCAGGCGACGACGGCGCATTTGGTCTGCAAAATGTCCTGGCACGTTTCGACGAGAAATGCATCGACCCCGCCCTTGATCAATCCTTTGGCTTGCTCGGTGTAGCTGGCGAGCATTTCATCCCAGGTGATTTGCCCGAGCGTGACGAGTTTGGTTCCCGGGCCCATCGACCCGATGACGAAGCGCGGCTTATCGGGCGTTGCGTATTTGTCGCACGCTTCGCGCGCAATCCGTGCGGCGCGCTCGTTGATTTCTACGGTCTGACTGCCAAGATCAAAATCGTCGAGGACGTGGCGACTTGCACCAAACGTGTTGGTCATCACCGCGTCGCTACCGACAGCCAGAAATTTCTCGTGGATCGAACCGATGGCGTCGGGCCGCGTGAGGTTCAGAATCTCGCAGCAGTTTTCAAGGTTGTTGTAATCCGCAAGCGTCAGATCCAGGGAGTGCAGCGTGGTGCCCATCGCCCCGTCGAAGACCAACACCCGTTTTTCAATTGATTCAAGAAACAGCGACATCCGCAATTCATCCCGTTCGGTTTTGAAATCAGTGATATCGGCCCATGTGGTGGCTGGGTCGAATGCAATTCCGTAGACTGTAGCGACTGAAAACGGTTTTAAGTAGCGTGAGATCAGAAAGTTGAGCGAAACAGATTCATCCACAATCCCGGATGAAACAACCCCAGCCCCACGTGTCACCGGTTTCGGGCGACTTTTGTTGCTGGTTGGTTCGATTGGGCCATTGGGGCACGCCCCGGCATCGGGAACGGTGGCAGTCGCTATCGCGGGCATTCCGCTGTGCTGGCTGATGCGCAGCTATCTGGATGCGACGTGGTATGCGGTGATCACCGTCATATTCTCGATCGCGGCGATGGCGCTGCATCAGGTAGGCGATCGTATTCTCGGCGAGTCCGACAGCCGCAAGTTGGTTTGGGATGAATTGGCTGGTTTTTTCGTCGCGATGGCCTACGCACCACTGACATGGAAGGCGATGGTCGTCGGGTTCTTTCTGGAGCGCTTCATCGACATCGTCAAAGTGCCACCAGCCAACATCATCGACAATAAGATGCACAACGGCGTCGGTGTGGTCCTCGACGATATCGTTGCGGGCGTTTACACCGCGCTGATTCTTTGGCTTGTTCAGGCGTGGTTAGTTTGAGTGGGTTTCGACTGGCGCTGACTTCTTTCCGAAGAGCACCCGCCACAAAACGAAGATCGCAAACATTGCCCCCAATCCGACCAGCGCGACATTTTTCTTGAACCAATCTTCCTCTGCCGGACAAATCACGCCGGGAATTTCCAGCGTTGTGCCATCTTCGAATCCGACAGTCACCGTACGCCGCTCGCAGTGCCCGCGCCACAGCCGGTCGACGTTGACCTTAAAGTCCCGCGATTGCCCGCGCCCGATGGCCCGCAGCGGCTTCTCAGCGGTAAATTCGATAATGCCCGGTTCCAACGGTTGTTTCTCGGCGACGTTGCCGGTCATGTTGGACCGAATCCAACCATCCGGTGGCGTGACCGTCTTACCGTAATAGTGATCGACCACCAGCGACGCAATCCGTTTGTCCGAGTGATTGGTGACCGTCCAAATGTAATCAAAGCGGTTTTCTTCCGAGCGTCTGCCCTCGACCGAAATATCTTCAGCTTGGGCATTTATTGGTAACAACGCCATCAACGCAAACGCGGCAAATAGCCCCCGCACACCCGCAGTCAACGTCATCCGATTCCCCGGTTTAATATCAGAACGCATCAACATCCCATTCACTCAAGCAAATTTGTCGCCCTTGACCGTTGAACAACTGGCCAACATCTTATTTTCGACCCAACATCTTATTCTCGGCAGCGACATCGCGACACCTTGACCCTTCGCTCAATCGTTGTTGCCATGCAATTTCAAGCCTATGATAACCCCGTGAACATCTCGCGTGAACTCGTCCGAAACGCCCTCGCCAGTATCGTTCTGGGCGGAATCTGTTTGCTGGGTTGGCCACCCACTTCGACCCTGGCGGCGGCTATCCTGGTCCTCTGGTTGCCGGGTGCATCGGTCGTGCGCGCCATCGCCCGACTCGACGACATTCCGGGGCGCCGCACCGTCATCGTCGCCGCTTCGATGTCGCTGGTCGTCTTTCCCTTGAGTTGGTTCTGGCGTTTCTCCAATACGACCTTGCACGTCACCTTGTTCGTCTGCGGATTGAATGTGCTGCTGGCGCTCGTCGCACATGGTGTCAGGGTTGGTCGCACAGAGAGTACCGGGAACGCGCCATCGCACCCGAGCGAGCCGCGCGGCGTGGCCCCATGGTTGCTGGGTGCAATCTGTGGTTGGATGGCGATCTGCGTACTGGGCTCGTTTTGGATTCCAACGGCGTTTCATCGCGTCGCAGCCAACGGTGCGCACGACTACGTCAAACACCACGCCATCGTATTTTCGCTAAACGAATACCCCCTACCGCTGCACAATGTGTTCAATGCCGTCGAACGCGATGGGCCCTATTTTTACTACGAATACCACTACCTCTTAGCCGCTTCGATCCGATCGATGGCGGGTTTACAGATTTCCATTGCGTTCGCCCTTGGGCTGGTCAGTGCGGTGCTGGCGGTCGTGGTGATTCGACTGACGTTCTGGATGTCGCTTAGCTTCACCAAGACAACCACCGGAGCATTGCTGTCAGCCGCCTGCGTGAGCGTGTTGGGTGGCTGGGATATCGTGCCGGTGATGATCAATCTCATCGGTGGCCAATCGATGCCGGTGATTCTCGATTCGTGGTGCCCCGTCGCGTGGCGCATCCACAATCTCGCGACGCAATATTATTGGTGCCCGCAACACGTCGGAGCCGTCTGCACGCTACTGTTGACTGCGTACTGGTTGACGCACGCGCCCAAGGGTCGATGGTGGTTGATCCTCGGTCCGTGTTTGGGAGCGTCGGTTTTCGGCGCGAGTGTTTATGTCGCGATTCCGGTGTTTCTTGCAACGGCGATCTTCTGCCTGCATGCATTGTGGCACCATCGTGAGGGGCGTGGTCGGTTCGCAGCTGCCGTCTTGCTGATCGCCGTGATCGGTGCCGCGCTGATGGTCGTTCAGGCGTTGGGATACCGGGAGATGGCCAGCCGTTTTGATGGTGGCCTTACGCTGACGTGGGAGCGATTCCCATTGGCGCTACTGGGACGCGTGCTTTCGCCGGGGCCGCTCGCCAACTACCTCGACGCATGGTGGCTGGCGATCATCGACTTTGGCATACCAGCCCTCGCACTGATATTGATCAATCGAAACGCGTGGGAACGAGCGTGGAGCCTGCCGGGATTGCGCTTGCTGATCATCAGTGGCGTGGTTGGGGTCGTCGCGATGTTCACCATGCGGAGCAGCGTCAATCCCATCGACTACGGATTCCGCGTGGCGATCATGCCGACGATGATTGTCGCGGCGATCCTTGCCGGAGGACTGATGCGCAAAGATTGGGTTCGCCCATCACTAGTGAAAGCGCGAATGCCACTACTGATTCTCGGCGCATTCTTGTCGTTGCCGGTGGGGTTCTATGAATCGCCATTGTCGGCCGCCCGCAGCCTGGTTCGCACACCCGTCGATCATGAAGATGCCGGGGCCTACCGCTACCTTCGCGAAGAAGCGCCTCGGGATGCCGTCGTACAAGCCGCACCCACGGACGATCGCGTGACCCTGCCGCAAATCATAAGTCGTCAGATCGGCGCGTCCGATACTGACAATTGGCACGTGCGCGTGTTTTGGCCACCCAATACCGACCGACTCCGAGAAGCCGTTGCGCTCGCTGAATCAGCGTTCAAATCAGCCGATGCCCAGTTCGCATATGATGCGTTATCGCAACTGAACGTGACGCATGTATTGGCCGGAACGGTCGAACGTGCAACCTATGGACCCTTGCCTCAATTCGAGGCGGAGGTATTTTTTGAACAAGTGTATTCGGATCAGCATGCCCGGGTTTATAGACTGAAGGCTCAAGATGCTGTCGATTGAGCTTCGGGCTGGCTACGACTTGGCACGCCCAATTTTGCAATATCCACTATACTGAAGATGAAAATGGCCAACCAAAAAGCAACCAACATCACCCGCCATGCCGGGGCTATCAGTCGCCAGGACCGCAGTCAACTGCTCGGTCAACGGGGTTGCCTCGTTTGGCTGACGGGGTTGAGCGGATCGGGAAAGAGCACCATCGCGTTTGAATTGGAGCGGTTGTTGATCGAGCGCGGGCGAGCGGCTTACGTGCTGGATGGCGACAACATCCGTCATGGCCTCAATTGCAATCTTGGCTTTTCCGACACCGACCGCGCAGAGAACATTCGCCGTATCACCGAAGTCGGAGCGCTCTTTGTGGACGCGGGTCTCATCACCATCACCGCGTTTATCAGCCCTTTTCGGGCCGATCGCGACCAAGCCCGGGAGCGTTTATCCGACGGTGAATTCGTTGAGGTCTGGATCAACACGCCGCTCGACATCTGCGAACAGCGCGATCCGAAGGGGCTCTACAAGAAGGCCCGGGCGGGTGAGATTTCAGATTTCACCGGCATCGATTCACCGTACGAAGAGCCAGCCGCCCCAGAATTGACGATCCCAAACGACTCAGGCACGCCCAAAGAAGCGGCTGAGCAGGTTCTCGATCTGCTGGAATCGAAGGGGTTCCTGCAAGCGGGTTCAGCGTAATTCGAAGGCCAATGGCTGAGTCACGCCAAATCGTCCGATAACCCGAAAATACCCTTAAAATAAGAGGATCCGAGCTCGCCGTGACTCGAATCCTCGCATCAGGTTGTCCGTCCGCCAGGACGTAGACCCACAACCTGACGCCCACACTATCGCCTACAGTTTGTACCCACTTTAGTTAGCAATCGATTGTGTTGAGCCCTCGTCCTCGCATTGGGAACAGATCAGAGTCGTCGGGCGTAGCACTCGGTGATATGGTGTCGCCCATGAAGTCGCGTTTCTTCGATATCTCATGCTTGGTTGTGCTCTTGGCGGTTGTGGGTCTGCGCCCGCTGGTGTCCGAATCATTTCACACGTCGAATAGCGCGAACGAGCTCGCCCCCGGACTGCATGATCCGGTGACTTGGCACACGCTTCTGATCAATGTCGTCATACTGCTAACCACGTTCACGATAGCCTGCCGCAGTTTGTTCTACAAAGGGGTGAGAGTCAGGCAGACCGGCATCGAACTTGGGGCCATGTTGCTGTTGTTCGCGGCGGTGATCGCGTGCTGGAGTGCGGCGGATCAGCGCCCAGCCCGATTGGCGGCCATCGATTTACTCGCCGCGTTGGCGCTGGCTTGGGGCTTGGTGCAAGTCATCAAGTTTCGATGGCAGCGCGTATTGGCTTTATCTGTAATTCTGGCGAGCGGAATGGTCAGTGTCGCGGAGTCGTACGATCAATCATTTTACACGATGCGCGAAACCGAAAAGCAGTACGAATTAGACCGCGAATCAATGTGGGCGCAGAAGGGCATAGCGCTCGACTCGCCACAAGTCACGATGTTTGAGAACCGGATGCGGTCGCGCGAAGCCAGTGGCTACTTCTCGCACAGCAACGTCTTTGGCGGGTATCTTCTTCTCGCGATCTTCACAGCCGCTGGATGTGCACTTTGCGCGTATCGAATTCGCCGACAGACTGGCGGCGTGGGCTTGGTGGTGGCTTATGCGGTGCTGGCGATGCTGGCTGCATTTGCCGTCTATTTATCCAACAGTCGCGGCGCGATCGTTTCCGGAGTCTTGACGCTTGGGGCGCTCGGATTTGTGATTGCCTGCCAGTCTTGGTGGGCAAAGAATCGCGCGTGGGTTTTTCAATGCTCGATCGGGCTGGTTATCGCCGGGATCATCTCCGTGGCTACGTACGGCGTGATCACCGACGGCCTCCCCGGCGCGTCACTCGATTTTCGCTGGCAATACTGGCGGGCGTCGAGCCAGATGTTTGGCGACCATTGGCTAACCGGCGTTGGCCCGGAGAATTTCGGCGACGCCTACCTGAAATACAAGACGATCGCCGACGCCGAAGAGGTCAAGAACCCGCACAACGCCCTCGTACAAATTGCAACCGAGTATGGCCTGCCCGGATTGTTGGGCCTTATTCTTGTATTGCTCGGAGGAGCCAAGGCCTATGCCCGCGCCGCGATCAATGGCGACGATGAATCCGACAACAAGGCGGTTTCAAACAACGATGGTTCAACAGTGACATCCTATGTCACCTGCGCAGTATTGATCACGTTCGGCGTGTTCTCGAGTCGAATCGCCATGCTTCCAAGCCAGGATCCGGCGTTCGTCGCGTGGTCGCTGATTGTGGCGATGCCAGCTTGGATGATCGTGCATGGGATCGGTGCGCTGTTGGCAAAGCGTGCCGAAATGGCGGTGATTCCGAAGTCGTGGTGGATGCCAGCCCTCGGGTTTGCATTGGCGGCTTTCCTATTGCAGGACATGATCAACTTTGGGTTCTTTGTGCCCGGTGCCCGAACGACATTCGCGGCGGTTTTTGCGGTGACGATTGCACGCGTCGGCGTGGTAGAGGAGTCAGATGAGGCTCAGCGATCAGTTGGGCATTGGGCGGTCCCGGGCTTGTTGGCCCTTACGCTCGGATGGGCTGTCTTCGAGTTTTCCAGGGTCTTTCCCGCTGAATCGGCGCTGAATGATGCCCGCAACTTTGGTTCATCCGGCGCGACGCCTGACGCTGTTAATGAACGCTACCTCGACGCGAGACGTCTTGATCCGCTCGACGGCGCAAGCTCAGTTGAACACGCCAGATGGCTGATGGGCAAAGCCACCAGCGATGCCGGACGGAGCGATGACAACCTTAGAAGAGAGCTTTCAAGTGCGATGGGGGCCATGAATGAAGCGATCAGCCGCGCCCCATCCAAGTACACCAACTATCGTTTGGCATCACAAATTCACTTATTACGTCATCGCGTTGAAGGTGAAAAGGACGCCGAACGGGCTGTTTGGGCCATGCGGCAGGCGCTGTCGCTCTATCCGTCCAGGCCAATGAGTTACGTCGAGTTGGCTGACTGCCTGGTCGAGGTGCCCACGTGCAGCACGTTGACCCAAGCGGTTATGCACCTGCGGCGGGCTATTGAATTGGACGATGCCAGGCCGGAGTGGGAGGAAGTGCGACGATTCAGTTCGCGCATCAAGACTGAGATTGAGGCGCGAATTCAACGCATTGAGCAATTGATCGAGGATCACGCGTGCGATGATTAACGCTACTTGATCACCTTGGGGAAAAGGGAAAGAAACCGCGTCAGATGTCCCTTGGAAAGAAACGTATCCACGGCTTCGACGGTCAGCTCGTGATCCATCCCCCAGATGCAGCAGCGATGATCATTGCCGCTCACGTCCATCTGAATTTGAAGCACATTCTCGACCATCAGCGCAAACGGTAGCCGCGACTGCCAATAGGCGGAGAGGTGGTTAACGCCCGGACCGCCAACGCTGATCGTTGGCGTTTGGTGAAGTTCCTTTGAGTTGAGATACCAGATGTCGCTCAGGATGACGATGTCGGGTTCACCGTCGAGTCGCTCCACGAGTGCGGCATGGGCGGCTTGTCGGATGCGATCCGCGAGTGGTCGATCGAGTCGCTCGGCTTTGAGGCACGCCCCGGTTACAACGAACAGCAGATTGGCGGCATCGCGAGAGTCCATGGATGGAGTATATCCTTCATCATCAATCCGGAACAATTCAACTGGTCAGGCTCCGCTGGGACGGCTATAAAGCAGATCGGTTTGAGTTGCACAACGACCGTCGTCTTAAGCTGAAACGACGAGATCCATCAGCCCTGCTCATTCGTTCGGGAGAGAGATTATTAAGTCAAGCGCCGAGAATCCAGAGACTTTCCCGGGCGAAGCGGAGGGGCACCACGTCCACACGTTGCGTGAGTTAATCGACCCGGCCACGCTTTCGTCGCTGCGCAAATCGTTCTCAAATCTCTGCGGGTGCAGCCTGGCGTTCTTCGACGTCGACGGTGCCCGTCTGGATACGGTCCGCGCAAGTGATCCAGAAACGCCAGCCGCCGGGTCAGCCAGCCCCGGATTTCTAGCACCCGTGGCTTGGCGATCATTCAATCTCGGAAGCGTTGGTATTCTTGATCCAAACCCCGACGAGCAGACGAAAAACTTCTCTCTTCTCATCGCCAACATCCTAAGCGTGTTTTGTCGACAGGAAGCGCGGATCCGTCGGCGGGTTGGAGAGCTGTCGACGATCTACGGGCTGGGTGTCTTGTTTGCGAATACCGAAGACTTCGACGCGGCGCTAAACATCACCGCTCAGCGGGTGTGCAACCTCATGCACGTTAAAGCCGCTTCGATTCGACTGCTCGATGAGGCGACCGGCGAACTCGTAATCTCTGGGTCGCACAATATCGGCAGCAGCTACCTGAACAAAGGTCGCATTCGGTTAAATGAGAATCCCATCGACCAAGCCGCTTTCGCTGGCCAAGTCGTCTACATTGAAGACGCCCGCACCGATTTACGCGTTCGATTTCGCGAACACGCCAAGTCTGAAGGCATGGTCAGCGGTTTGTGTTGCCCCATGGGTTATCGCGGACAAACTGTCGGCGTTCTGAGGATTTACAGCCGCATCAAACGGCGATTCAGCACGTTCGACGTCGAGTTGTTACAAGCGATATCGTCATTGGCGGCAGGCGCGATTGTCAGCACCAGGCTTTCTGCCGAATCGCGGGTGGCTGAGCGCTACGCCCGTCACATTCGCCAAGCCGGCCAGATTCAACGTCGCATGATTCCTCGGGACACGCCGGCGCATTCTCGCGTCGAGTTTGGCCATGTGTACAAACCGTCGCTCGACGTGGGCGGGGACTTCTTTGATCTCCTGGACCTTCCCAAGGGAAATATTGGCGTGGCAATCGCGGACGTGGTCGGTAAAGGTCTACCTGGCGCGCTGATGATGGCCTCCGTCCGATCGGCGCTTCGGGCCCATTCACAAAGCATTTTTGATATTGACGACATCGTCGGCAGGGTGAATCGCCATATGTGCCGCGACACGCTAGTCTCAGAATTCGCGACTTTGTTCTATGGTGTCATTTCCCCTGACGGAAAGCGCTTCACCTACTGCAACGCTGGCCACAACCCGCCGATCCTTGTGCGCGGAAACGATGTTACAGAATTGGAAACCGGCGGATTGGTCATTGGCGTGTTGCCGGAGTCGACCTACGACAAAGACGTCGTCGAATTAGAAAGCGGGGACATTCTGGTTTTTTATACCGATGGCGTAACGGAATCCACCAACTACGACGATGAACTCTATGGATTTGATCGACTTTGTGAATCGGTTTTCAAATACCGCGAACTCGAAGTAGCCACCATGACACAGCAGTTGCTTTGGGACGTGCGCCGCTTCGCCGGTCTCGCCGATCAATCCGACGACATTACCATCGTCGTTGCGAGAATCCTTTGAACCAGCCACGCAAAAACTGTCACAACGTGGCATTTTTGAGATTACTTCGAATCAATTTCTTCGCCGATAACGCACAATCGGGGCACATGCCCCACTCAAGAAGGCACATTTTTCCCCGTAGAATGAATCGCCCTGCACCCTGATGAGACGTTCGCTTGTGTGACCAATCTGACGGATGACAGCACAAGAAACGCAGATTTTGTGTCTTTCGCCCCGATTCCGTTGGGGGTCCCGAAAATCCCCAATCACAACTCTTTAGCATCAATTCAAAAGAAATCGATCAACTTCAATTCGACAGCTGCCGAAAACACACCTACGTGTAAAACCCTGCCTGATTAGTCGGGGCAATCAGTCACTTGCACGTGCACCAAAATAAGGTCGCTGCGACCGGCAACTGTTAAGGGTCGGGATGTCGGTGCGGCGGTTCTTGATGAATGGAACATGGAGGTTCCACCTGGTTTTAGCGTGCGCGCAAGACGGGGGAGTTGATTGGTTCGCTTACTAATCTTTGGATCAGAGGAAACGACTAATGGCCCGAAAAATTCCAGTACTACTCGTCGATGAACCGACCCTTTGTCAGCAGACAATGGCACTCTTCGCCAACAGCCGCTTCGACCTGCATTGTTTTGAGACCGTCGATGCTGCCAACGCCACGCTTCTCGCCTCGCGCTTCGAAGTCGCTGTGGTCGATCTGCGTGCAACGATGTCCGACGGTAAATCGTTCGTCGAACATGTGATCGACACCGTTCCCCGCATTCGCTGCATCGCCGTCGTCGAGCGACCCGACATCGCCTCCGTACAAATGGCGATGAAACTTGGCTGCAAGGGGTATCTCGCCAAGCCAGTATCCGCAGAATCGATTCTCAAATCGGTCAACGACGTCGCCCAAAGCTCGGGCTTACTCACGTTGAGCGAAACCGAATTGCAGAAACGCCTCTCGCGTCTGCTCCGCGCCCAACGTCTGCGTCAAGAGCTGACGCTAACCGAGATGGCCAACAGCATCGGCCTGTCCAAAGCGCAACTGTCGCAAATCGAACTGGGCAAGAGCTGGCCGAGCTTCCCGACACTAAAAAGAATCACCGATGCCCTCGACCAACCGTTCTCAGAACTGTTCAAAGCCATCGAGCAGGCATAGGCGTCGCTGGGTGTATTTCTTGAATCTTACGATCGCGCCTCAAGAAATTGGGGCGCGTTTTTTGTGCGCAGAGTGCGACGGTGCGTATGCGGATCGCATAGCAACCAAGCCTGGACCGAGGGTCAACCCAATTCGAGCCAAGTTTCAATATCCTCGGCGACGGTGATGGGGTGTAGGTCGTGGGTGGGGATTGCGACGTGGGCAAGCTTGGCGTAAAGGGGCGTGCGCCGTTCGAGCAACTGGCGAACTTCGTCCAAGCCGCCGCAGGCTAAGTCCGGGCGCTGAGCTGAGTTCTGCGCGTCAGCAGATATGCGTTTCCACAAGGATTCAGCATCTGCTTGTAACCACACGACCGTTCCGTATCCACGGAGGATGCTTCGGTTTGATTTCGACTCGACCGCCCCGCCGCCAACACTGATGACGCGGTCTTTCGACTTTGTAGCCAGCTTGATCGCCGTTTCTTCCAGCTTGCGAAAGTGTGGTTCGCCGTTGCTTGCGAAGATCTCTGCGATGGTTCGACCGGTTTGGTGGACGATAAGTTCGTCCGTGTCGATGAAGCCGGCATCGTTGCGCTCAGCCAGCAACCGCCCCACCGTCGTCTTGCCGCATCCGCGATATCCGATCAAAACCACATTCATCGATCTTCGTCCGTCGCGATATTGGTGTCTTTGTTGAGGGCGCTCTCAGCCGTTTGACGCAAGAGCTCCAGATCTGCGTCCGCGCCCGTCCAGATTCTGTACTGTGCGGCGGCTTGATGAATGAACATCTCGATACCGCCGATTGTTCTACATCCTGCGGCTTGGGCGTCTTGGATTAGTGCCGTTTGTCTTGGCTTGTAGACCGTGTCGAAAACTACCGTCTCGGCGCGAAGCGCGTTGGCTGGCATCGGTGACTCATCGACGTTCGGCCACATCCCAACACTGGTGCAATTGACGATCAGGTCAGGGGTGCCCACTCCGCGGTCATCCCATGTTCCGAATTCGCACCCGAATTCCCGGGCCAATGCCTCGGCACGAGCCGCTGATCGGTTGAAGATGGTAAGGTCGCAACCACTGTCTACCAGTGCTGCCACAGCCGCTCGGGCCGCCCCGCCGGCCCCAAAGATGGTCGCGCGTTTCGATTTCAGCGATATGGTTTCAAACCCCGCCCCAGACCTCAGCGCCTCAAGAATACCCAAATAGTCGGTGTTAAACCCGCGATACTCGCCATCCAAGAGCCGCAACGTATTAACAGCCCCAATCCTCTGTGCCGCGCTGTCGGCTCGGTCGCCAAGCCATCTGCAAACAGCTTCTTTGTGCGGGATGGTCACGCTGAAACCCATGGCATCGAGCCAAGTGTTGGTTCGGCAGTTCTCCAGAAATCGAGTCAATTCGTCCTCAGATTCGACCAGCAGTGGCAGGTATACACCGTTATAATTCTGCGCGCCGAACTGCGCATTGAAGATCGCGGGTGAGAGCGAATGACCAACGGGGGAACCGATGACGCCAAAGAATTTCGTGTCCGAATCAATATTCGCCCATCTGTATTGATCAAGCATGGTAGTCACTGACAATTGCCCGGGCGCCACAACTCGATCGTCCGAAGCAGCGCAAAATGTACCGAAGGCGCCGACTTTTGCGGCCAATAGCCGTGACATCAGTCCGCGCTCACCCATGCAAATCACGATTCGTCTGCCCGGATGTTCCGCAATGAGCTTCAGCGCTAGAACATTCTCGCAAATGTTGCCACATGACCAGGCGATCTTGATGACCTCTGGCTGGCATTCATGACTTTCCATGTTGCCGACAAGGCCAGGTAGGTCCGCGGGTAATGAATGGAAGTCGTGATAGGATAAAAGCTTAGCGGAGCTTGTGTCAGCTGGCAGCGATGCGTTTGCCGTTGCTAACGTATCGCCGCCCGCTTCAAATTCGATGTCATGGTAGCTTGCAGAAACTCCGCGAAGAAGTGTTGACCGATCCATAGGCGACAAATCCGATCGCCCACCCTGGCCGATCGAACGGCAGGTCGCGATTACAGATCTGCCAGATCCCTTACCCAAGGTACGGACGAAAGCAAGAGCGTCCTCACACATCCCATCAATTCTAAGCTCAATCCAAATCCGAGGGTCGTGGGGAATTGCGGAAACTGCCCTCCCCAGTTCCTCGGCAGAATCTCCAAATAGTGAGCAAATCAGATTGGTCATAAGGGACTCTCAGCTCAGGTGTGATTTGCGATGAGCAACAACGCCTTAAGAGTGCTAATCGTTGCTTACCAAAGGGTGTGACAAGGTGGCAGACATGTATAGTTTAACTCCAACGCGCCAAGAAGCTCCATATGAACCATCATTCATTCGTCGCGCAAGTCTCTTGCAAGAATAAAGTTATGAGATGACACGATTATGTCTGTCACGTTGTCACCCCGAATGGCGGGCGGGTGAGGCCTAAGTGGGGCGGCGAGCAATCTCATGTGAGCCATTGTGCAGCTTTTGAGCCCCATTCCGTGGGCAGACCAGAGCTAATGGGCGTCAGAATCTGAGTATCCAAGCATTGCGGCTATCCGATCGAAGTCATCGAGTGAGTAGTAGTCAATCACAATCTTGCCGCGGTTAACACCCCGCCCTGGCTTAATTGTCACTTTAGTTTTTGCAGCCTGTTGCAAACACTCCTCTACATGGGCCAGGTGATTCGCCTTCCGTGGAGTTGGCTTGTGTTGATCGGTGAGTTCGTTTTGCGGCTGCCGTTGGGACTTTACGAGGCTTTCAACTGCGCGAACCGACATCCCTTGTGCAACGGCTTTGGTGGCAAGGTCGGCTTGAATTTCTCCATTGGGCTGACCGAGCAAAGCTCTGGCGTGCCCCATGCTCAACTTGCCACTTTCGAGCAGTTTTGCAACCGGTGGCGCAAGATCAAGTAGGCGTAGATAGTTGGCAACGGTGCTGCGATCTTCGCCAAGCCGTCGACTTGCGTCTTCAGCCGAGTAGCCAGTTCGATCACAAAATGCCCTATACGCGCGAGCCCGGTCCATTGCATTCAAGTCTTCGCGCTGGATGTTCTCGACGAGGGCCAATTCCATCGACATGTCGGCATCAATGGATTTCAAGATGGCCGGCACGGTATGCATTCCGGCTGCCTTCGCCGCCCTGAGGCGGCGTTCTCCGGCAATAAGCTCGAACTCGGCCCCCAGAAGGGCTTTGCCGTCGGCTGGAATCGCGCGAACCAGGAGCGGCTGAAGGACTCCGGACTCCGACAAGGATCGAGCCAGGCGGCCAATGGATACTGGATCGAATGAACGTCTGGGTTGATCCGCATTGGGGGCGATGGAGTCAACCGGTATATTCAAGATGCGGAGGGCGTCAGCTTCGGGCGAGTGGTTGGCTTCCAGCTTGGCAAGGCGTCCGACAATTCGACTGGCTCCCGGTGTTGCCAATGCCGGCGCAATGTCGATCTTGTGGGGTTCGGACGATGGCGCGGCAGGCTTCTCGGTTGGCTGTTCTGTTTCGTCAAGCAGGCTTGAGCTGATAAGAGAATTTAACCCTCGGCCAAGCCGGTTCGGTTTCTTTGCCATGCGATGGCTCCATCCACGCCATGTTTTGTTGCGCCCCTGTTCCACGTGGAACAGGGAGCTTGGAGGATATCCTAGCGTGGCCGACGTGTAAAGAATAAACGTTAATGTGTCGTCGCAAAGGGAGGGGGGCGTTGTGGAGAATGCGGCCGTCGAGGCGTCTAACTTTGGATAATGGACATGGTCACTTGTTTGACCCACCATGCGGTCTTGGATGGTGAGTGTTTCACGTGAAACGGGCTAATTGAACTTGCCAGTCTCGGCGGATCAACCGCTACATGAAATCGGTTGAGCGATGGGCATCAGATACGAGAGTGCCGACCAGAACTACTGAACGTCCGATAATAATGTTCCGCCTGTCAATGGTAGGGGAACGCGGTTTGAAAACTCATCAACAAAGAGGAGTTGCAGGCAGGTTAATTATTGGGACAATGCTGGGATTGCCCTCCTAGGAAAAAGGCTACGATGAAGCTATCAAAGATACTCACGCCGGAATGCATTCGTGTGCCGCTCGTTTCAACAGAGAAAATCGAAGCCATCAAAGAGTTGGTGGATGTTTTGAATTCTTGTGGCCGCCTAGCTGACCGGGACACCGTGCTGCGGGCTGTCTTGGATCGTGAAGAGACACGCTCAACGGGGATTGGTTTTGGGTTGGCGGTTCCGCATGGAAAGTCAGTTGCATGCACCAGTTTGATGATGGCGCTGGGTTTGCCAGAAACTCCGATTGATTTCAATAGTAGCGACGGTGAGCCGGTTGAGTTGATTGCCCTATTGGCGAGCCCTCCAGACAAGACCGGACCGCACATTCAGGCGCTGGCCCGCATATCGCGACTCATGTTACTTGGGAAATTTCGGAAAGAAGTCCTGGCAGCAAAGTCAGCAGAGGAAGTGTACGCGATCCTGATAAAGCACGAAGAATAACGCCCAGTCGTCCTCAGCGGGCTTATTATCGGACGTTATGACGAAACTCTTCGAGTTGGTGAAACCGCGTTCCGTGTCGAAAGTATCGCAATAGATGGATGTACGGGCGGATTAGTTGCGCCAAAAAAGCGCAACACCTGATGGTGATGTGGTTGGTCTGGTGATGTGGTTGGTCTGGGGTTCCATGAGCCGGGTTGGCGGGGATTCGACCGGAGTGCTTATGCTTCGATCTTTTGCACGAATACTCGCAAGTATCCCTGGCGATGTCCTTGCTTGCGGCGGTAGTTCTTTCGGCGGCGGAATTTGACCACCGTAATCTTGTCGCCCTTGATCTCCGAGTCGATCGACGCGGTGACCTTGGCGCCCTCGACGTACGGGGCTCCAATTTTTACATCGCCACCGTCGCTCACCATCAATACCTTATCGAAAGTCATTGACTTGGCGTCGTCAGGGATATCCTGAAGCTGAACATCCAAGCGGGTGCCGGTCTCGACGCGGTACTGATGAGCACCGTTTTCAATGATCGCGTACAAGGTAATTCCTCCAAGATTCCGACGAGCATATCGCTGCGCCGTCGGCAAAATCCTTCAAAAATTGTCAGCCACGCATGTTCTCTAAAATTGGTGTGTTCGTCAAGGCTCCCTGTGAATCCTTGTGTTCTATTGTAACCTGTTTGTTCGCAGGCCTTTATGCTGCCTTGTCGGCGCCGATGGCGGAGGGGGTTCGGACGAATTCTGGCGCTGGATCGATTGGGGGCTTAAAGGGTCTCTCGATTCTGAAGCGACTTTCTGGGCACACGGTCCAATCGCTCGCTGCATAAAGAGAAAAACGATCAATACCGGTAAAAGGGCAATGAGGCTGCTCGCGATGACCAAGTTGATCCAGCCCCCTCCGGTGGCTTGGTACATGCGCAGACCCACAGCGACTGTGTAAGTGCGAAAATCTGATAAGTAGATAAGCGCCTTCTGAAAATCCTGCCAGTAGTAAACGAAGCTCAACAGCGCGACGGTGGCTGTTGCTGGCTTGGCCATTGGAATCATGATTCGCGTCAGAATGGTCCAATGGGATGCGCCGTCCAGTTTGGCCGCATCGTCAAAATCCCTAGAAATTGTGCGAAAAAACTGCCAAAACAAGAACACATTAAAAGCGCCACCACCCAACCATGCCGGCACGATCAACGGTTTATAACTGTTGACCCATCCGAGGGATGAGAACAGTAGGAATTGTGGGATCAGCAGGATTTGAGCGGGAATCACAAGCGAGACCATGAGCAGGGCGATGTAACCGGGCTTGCATTTCCAGTCCAGCCGGGCAAACGCATAGCCCGCCATCGCACTGGTCAGCACCGCGCCAATGACGGCGCTCACGGATACAACCAGCGAATTGAACATGAATCGCATGAATGGAAGCCGCTGAATAGCGTCGCCGAAATTAGACCATCGAACACGTGTCGGAAGGATCTTGGCGGGGAATGCATAAATTTCCTCAACTGGCATGACGGCCACATACACCGCCGCGATGAGCGGTGTAGCAAGCAGTGCTGTCAATAGCGAGAGAATCACGTAGCGCAAAGTGGCACGAGTCTTGTCAGCTTTCATAATGCACCCACTTCCGGCTGGTGATGGCAGTGATGGCCGTGAATACGAAAAGGGTCACGAAGAGAATACAAGCCATCGCTGACGCGTACCCAAGTCGATATGGGGGCTCAAACGCACTGCGATAGATTTGCAGTACCACGAAGAGCAGGCCATCGTTTTGCGCGCG
Source organism: Phycisphaerae bacterium (assembly GCA_021604825.1). The sequence goes on from BQJS01000010.1 coordinate 33,465, forward strand.
GTTGTAGAGTAAGTACGAATAGTTAAACGATTGCATTGACGCCACAAACCCCGTGACGAGGTTGAAGAATATGGCTGGCGTCAATTGCGGCAGCGTGATACTCAAGAATCGCTGCCGCCGACTTGCCCCATCCAGCAGCGCAGCCACGTGGGCGTCTGGATCAGTGCCTTGAAGTGCGGCCAAGAAAATGAATACCGAGCCGCCAGCTGTCCATGCGTGAATACAAATCACCGCCGGTTTGCACCACGCTTCAGATGCAAGCCATCCGGGGACGGGCCAATTGCTTGTGCCCCCTCCGCCGAATGTGCGCACGAGAGGGTCGATCATTTCATAAGCGGTCTTCAAAGCCACATTGATGGGTCCAAACGTCGGATTGAAAATCCAACTCCAAATTAGGATTGTCGCAACGCCGCCGAGAACGTGGGGAAGGTAAGCGAAAGCCCTGAAAATCGACATTCCTCTTAGAGGCGCGTTGACTAACAACGCCAACAGCAAGGCGACGCTCATGTTCAAGGGCGTGGCGAATATGGCGAATGTTAGCGAGTTGATCATCGATCGAACGAATAGTGCGTCGCGGGGTCTACCGCCAAGCAATGACCAGTGCCAGGGGTGCTCCTGCTTATTTGGTACAGACGGGTCAATGGTGGCGAGTTCTTGATAGTTCTGACCCCCTACCCATGTCGCACCATTGGTATCGATGCCATCCCAATGCACAAAGGAAAGTACAGTTGTCGCGATAAGCGGAGCTACCACAAGTATCAAAACGCCGGCAAGCCAAGGCAAAGTGAGCTTGAAGGCCGACCAATCGTGACGGCGAAATTGTGGAGTACCCATCTGTAATGCCTACTTCCTAACTACCCAGTCTGCGCGCTGGCCTCGAATAGCGATTGGAATCTCTGCGCGGCAATGAGCGTGCTTGTCAGTTCGCGGGTACGCTGGAGTCCTCGAGACGTTCAGTAAACTGCGCAATAGCCGGGTCGTCTCTTAGGAGTAATAGGAAATCGGATGCATGCGAGACATTTCCGGGTTTCAAAAACGCAGAGAGATGGCGACCGATTGCTCGATCGATCTCACGAAATCGATTCGTCTGCGGTTCAAGTTGACTATATAAGAGCGCTTCGACGAACCGTCGCGGAGCTTCGCCCGGGTGTGTTCGGATAAACCAGTCGCGCTCGGAGATGCGGGCGGGCAACGCCCTGGCGGACCGCGTGAGGATTCTTTGGCCTTCGGGTGAACCGACAAAGGCTATGAATTTGAGTGCGTTGCGCAGTTCCTCGGCGGGTAAGTGTTTGCTGGCTGCGATGCCGTCCCATGTGACGCGCGTGCGGCGTTCGCCATTACAAACGGGGATGTGCGCAACGCCATAGTCGTTACGTAGTTCAGATTCATTCACGAGCGGTATGAACCATGGGCCGTTAATGCACATGGCTGTGCGTCCAGTCAGAAACGCGACGTCTTGAATGAGCTGGGAGATTTCATGTGGGTGAGGGGCGTAGCGGTGCGGGCCGACTCGCATGTTCTTGTAGAAGTCGAATGCAGCGGTTGCAGCTTCGTCTGACAACAACCAGTGCTCTCCGGCTGGGTCGAGAACGTTGGCGCCAAACGACCAAAGAAAAGGCAAAAAGTAAACCCATCTTGGTTGCCAGAATCCGAATTGATCCAAGTTGCCGTCGCCGTCAAAGTCGCACGTGAGCGACAAGCCTGTGGACGCAAAGTCGTCCATCGTCCAATCGTCGGCGGGCAATGCGACATGGTCTCCGCGTGACGTTGACGCCCTTTGGAAACTCTTCTTATTGTAATAGATCAGCAAGTTTCCGCCGGTGACAGGCATGGCTTTCTGTATGCCTTGCAATTGATACATTCGAACCGCCAGTGGATCTTGCTTCTCTGGTTCGAGCGGGCATTTTGGATCCTGTTCTTGATTTGGCAATTCCGCGAACTGGTTTGCCATCGCGAGAAATGAAATTCCTTGTACCAGTGCAAGATGCGGTTCGGAGCCGGCGAGGAACTGTTGGCGCAGCTTACGATCGTATAACCCGTACCATCCGGCGACGTATTCTTGTTTGATCGAAATATTGGGGTGTCGGCCCTCGAAGGCTCGTATGAGTTCCGACCAAGTCAGGAAATCATGGTATGTTCCAAAATGACTGAATCGTAGCTTGTTTGGGCTGGACTCGCGGGGGAGGTGGGTACGAATAGTGTCGGTGAACAGCCATGCTCCGGCAAGCGTAATACCGCCAGCCCACATGACGAACTTTAAGATTGAAAATCCCCAGGCGCTTTGACGCAAAGCTTGTCCCTCGAAAATACCAAGGAAACCTGCAAACGTTAGTTACTGGGGGGGCTCGATGCTAGAGTCAAAAGACTTACTTGGGTGCAATTGGGGTATTAGCCCCCAGAATCGATACGTCGCTGTCGGGGCTAAGACTTAGAAGGGTAATTTCCCCGCACGCTTTGCGGATTCGCAAACGAAGTAGCCAATAGCGATCCTTGGCGCCGTGGGCGTACCAACTTCCGGTGGGAGCGGCGAGGATCTCCAATAGTTCTCCGGTCGTGGACTTCCTCCAACTACCTTCTCGCCGGTTGATTGTTTGATCAACACGGATTTGCTGGCCAGGGCGCAAGTGGGAAAAGGGTGGATGCATATTTACGGATCTCCGTATTTCTTAGAATGCTGTTGGCAGCGATCCTAGGGTAAGAGAAGGGTGTTTGCCAGGGACTTCAAGTCTGCAAACTCGCCCAGCATTGGCACGTCGTTCGGACGTTTCTGCTTGTATCGATTGATCCATGCAAAGTTAAAGTTCAATTCATCGGCAGGCGCTGCATCGTGAAAAATACTCTGAGCAACGTGTAGAATCTCATCTTTCGCAATGCCAGATTGCTCGATCGCCCTAAGAAAATGTGCATGCGAGGGCTTGTATGAGTGTACTTCCTCAGCCGTGATGATCAGGTCGAATTCGACGCCCAGGCGTTTGTTGGTTAGAGCGAACAGATTGACATCGATGTTTGACAAGATTCCGAGCATGTACTTCGATTTAAGGCGTTTGAGACTGTCGACCGTATCTTCAAACGGCGGCCAATTACCGATGTCTCGGGACAAGAGGCCGATTTGTTCGGCGGAGACATCGAACCGAAATCGTTTTGCGAGCGACTCAAGCGTCTGCATCTGGATGGAGACATAAGATTGATAGGTCTGCTGCTCAATTGCGGCTTCGATTTGGACGTATTCCCGCACGAGTTCAGGCAATTGCTGATTGGTGACGCCCGGGATGGACTGAAGCGAATTCTGGAGGCCCGTTTCCCAATCGACCAGCGTGCCATAGCAGTCGAAGGTGATGAGTTTGAAGTCTTTATTCGTGAGTTCGGTCATAATCGTTTCTCATTCGCTCAGGCTTGCCCGCTTTCGCCGAGCCGTGTGAATACTGGCGCAATTCATGCTTGAACGCAACGGACCGGCTGGGTATGGCTTAAGGTAAGGCGTTCCGGCGCATTCTCGGGATGGTTTGGGGATTGAGAGATTAGAGGGAACATGAAGCAGAAAACCGGCCTGATCATCGATGAGTGCTTTCAGAAGCATCGGACGGGTCCGGGTCATCCGGAACGCCCAGAGCGCCTCGTCGCGATAAGCCGCGGGTTGGCTGAATCTGGGCTGGGGGCTGCGTGTGTACGGCTCCCGATACGAATAGCCTCTCAAGAGCAGATTCTAGGGGTTCACTCAAGCGAATATGTTGCTCGATTGCGGAATGCTTGCGAGACGGGCGCGCAGTATATCGACTCGCACGACAGCGCCATTTGTCCGGATAGCTTCGAAGCGGCACTGATGGCGGCGGGGTCGATTTTGGAAGCAGTGGATCAGGTGTGTGCGGGGCATATTCAAAATGCTTTTTGCGCGGTGAGGCCACCGGGGCATCATTGCGAGCGATCGGAATCGATGGGCTTCTGCCTATTGGGCAACGCCGCCATTGCAGCCCGGCATCTGCTTGATCATCATTGTTTACAACGGGTTGCGATCGTGGACTGGGATGTCCATCATGGCAATGGGTCGCAGCATATCTTTGAGGATTCGTCGGAAGTCCTGGTGTGCAACCTTCATGGCCACCCCGAGTACGTCTATCCGGGCACCGGCTTCGAGAATGAGCAAGGCAAGGGTGATGGCAAAGGGGCAACCCTGAACGTGCCACTTATGCCGGGAAGTGGAGATGATGACTACCGCAGAGCATTCGACGCCAAGATCCTACCCATTTTGGAGGATTTCAAACCCGAATTTGTAATCATCTCCGCCGGGTTCGACGCCCACGCCCGCGATCCGCTTGCTCCCCTGGAGCTTCAAAGCGAGTCATTCGGCTGGATGACCCAACGGCTGCTCGAGGTGGCGGCAGATCACTCTGGCAATCGGTTGGTGAGCGTCCTCGAAGGGGGTTATGACTTGCAGGCGCTGTCTGAAAGTGTCTGTCACCACGTCCGAGCCCTTCAATCTTGATGTGGATGTCGACTGACAGAACTGCGTTTAGACCATCTCTATGCAAGCTTCTGTCTGACACGCCTTGTCAGTCGCTGCAGTAGCTGGCTTACTGCACGGGTTTGATGCAGATTTTCCTCGACGAGTTGCGCCGAGCCTGGCTGGTGATTGGTCGACGTTGAGTTCAGCGGGTATTCTGGTGCAGAGGAATCGTTAAGACGTGGAAAAAAAGGAAGTTAACACTGATTGCGTCAGGTTCGCAGCCAATTCATACTATCGCCCGGAATATTGACCCCTCGCCCACGAAAATGAACTTGTGGCGCCGCCGGATATCTGAGGGTGCCGGGTCAGTTTCTGATTTGGAGAATGTGATATGTCTCGCGGCGAAGGTGTTAGGGTTTATCGAGGAGGCTTCATGAGCTCGTTGGTTTACGGGGTTTGTGGGGTGATTGGTGTCGGTATTATCGGCGCGGTCGGGCTCGGGTTGTATGGCATGAACATGGTGGATCGGAAGTTCGATCATGTCCTTACGGCGGGAACCGGCGTGTTTCGGTCGCTTCCGGAGATCCGGGAGGCGCTGCCAGCCGTCTTATCCGATGCATTGGATGATCGGCGCGCCCCGGAGTATCGCGATCAATTGGACGTCAGAGTCAATGTGATTCCAGGTGCAAACGGAGCGAGTTTTTCGACGGTGGTTTTGGAGGCCGTGAACAATGGTCCGGGAGTGGTGACCCTTCTTGCTGTCCGTGTCAATCTTGAAGATAGCGATGGCCGGCTGGTGCGGACCGAAACCGAGTACGTTGCGACACCTTTTGCGATTGAGGACGAGTGGGCGGGTCCAATTCTTTCCGGCTCCACTCGTCGACACGCAACTCGGCTTAGGTGCCGTATTCCGAGCGCGATTGCGAGCGTTGAAGTTTGCGACATTCGTGTTTGGGAAGAAGGCAAGGCGGCCGTAGCTTCAGCTCTTTAGAAACTGGTTCGCTGAAGAGTCCGGCTTATACAAGCTCAAAGACTTCGAATGTGCTACCCATGGCCGATTGCTTCGATTGCACGGGTTGACACTGTTCGGAAACGGGGCGGAATGGTTGTCCCGGAGGCTTCAGGGCAGGATTGGCGCTATGGAGCAGCCACGCAGGCACGAATCGCTGTTAGAGAGATCGTTTCGCTGGAATCGAGCGGTTCGCTCAGCGATGATCGCGGTTTGGAATCTGATAACTGGGAAATGCCGAATCAGGAGGCCACGGCAGGTGAAGCGATTCTTGATCGTGACTATTGGGTTTGCAGCGGTGTGCCTCGGCATTGCTTGCCGGCCGGTTGTCATTGCCGAAACCCGAGTCAGCAACGTGATCGTGCACGATGGCACCACCTACTACTTGTCGATCCGCGGGAGAACGAACCCGCCCAGCTTTGGCGGCGATGGCCCGTTTACCTCCTGGCTCACGATGAACATCGAGGGGAAGGTTGGAAGCCTCCAGAAAGAGATCTCGAGCAATAATGAGTGCCGGGAAGACGAGGTTCGAGAGATCATCAAGAGACAACATTATTCCTTGTCGGTCGAGGATGGGTTTCCCCACGTTTTCGTCGCGTACGACGGGCAACGCAAGGGTTTCTTTCATCTAGGGGCGCGCAGGTTGATTTGGGTCTGTAAGCCTCTTGATGCTGCGAGCGTGTCCGGGTACGCCATCGATAGGGCTAAGGCGGACCTGCTGGTGCCGGAGCAGGTTGATCTTGCCGACTATGATAACTACTTTCATGTCAACGAGCATCTGACAGGAGCGCTGGCCCGCCCCATCTTCTGTGATGATGAACGCTCACTGATTATTGTGGGTGACAAATTCGAAAGCCATTCCATTGTCTACACCAAGGGTGATGCATTCATAGCCGACAGACCGCACCGGCACACCGTCGTATCCGAAAAGAGAATATTCATCGTTGCCCCGAATCTGAGAATGAAAATGAATCCGATCAGCCCCGTTTTTGTTTCCGTTGGGGGAAGTGAAGGTGGGTAGTGTCGCGTAACTCAAGTCAGGCAACATGACTACAGACAACATGAGGCAGACACAATCTTAAATGACTTGATTGAACTGGACGGCACGGTCAACGCTGCCGGTCCAGAAGGGTGTCTGACGTTTTAGCGCTGGCCACATCGGCAGTGTCTTAGGATGTCATGGTGCAAGTACCCCCAAGAATCAGTCCCTATGGCGATGACTGTCATTATGTCTGGCCCCTCTGCGATGACTTACAATACTGACAGGTGTCAGACAAATTGGCTTTTCTGTCTCTATGTGGGCCGATTCAGTTGTTCATTCGGATCGCTCTGCACTGAATGTCACAGCCCACCGGGTCGGTTAGTGGCATGAGTGAATGTTTGTGAAATCGGCGATGACAGACATGGGCTGGATCGTGGCATTGTGACTGACACCCAAGATCCGTGGCGGTCAGTTACCTCAATCGGCGTTGATTCACTCGTTAGGTTCAGATTCTTGAAAGAGAGCCAGGAATTCTCTGTTCCCCTTTTTCCCAACGATCGGGCTTGGGGTCGTGTCGGATGGTTGAAATCCGTCCTTGGATAGGGCGGCGAGTGTTTCTTGCAGAACTTGCTGTGCGTCCTCGGGTGGAAGGACGCCTTTTCGCAATAGGGATTGATCAGCCTCGTAGTGTGGCTTGATGAGGCTGATAATCAGGCCATTGGGTTTCAGGAGTTGGCGGGCGGCGGGAAGGATCAATCGCTGACGGGTCCAGGCAACATCGATGACGACGAGGTCAACTGGCTCGTCGAGTTGGACATGGAGGGCGTTGGTGCGTTCGAGAACGACCACGCGTTCATCTTTGCGGAGTTTCCAGGCGAGAACGCCATATCCGGTGTCGACCGCATAGACTTTGGCGACACCCGAACGCAATAGGCAATCCGTGAAACCGCCCGTATTGCATCCGAGGTCGGCACAGACCCATCGATCTGGCGTGATTGCGAATTGGTCAAGGGCGGCTTGCAGCTTGGTGCCTGCGCGCGACACGAATGGGGAAGCAGAAGGCTCTTCGTCGAGCGGTGCCATCAGCGGCGCAATCCTCTGAGTGTCCTGGCGTGTGGATAACTGTGAATCAACCGACGCGATGATGCCGTCGTGACCACAAAAAAACGCACCCATTGAGGGTGCGCTGGATTATTGAGTGACACGTCGCCACGAGCGGGGAAACCCCAAGACTAGGCTCGGGCGGCGTTCAGCTTGCGAGCGAGGCGCGATTTCTTGCGCGCGGCGGTGTTCTTGTGCATCGTGCTGGTGGATGAAGCTTGGTCCAAGATCTTGCTGACCTTGCGGTACTCGGTCTCCGCAGTCGCAAAGTCGTCGGCGCGGATGGCGTCTTCAAACTTGCGGATCTGGGTCTTGATCGCCGATTTGCGGGAGACGTTTACGTCACGTCGTACTGCATTCTGGCGGATTCTTTTCTTTGCTGATGCTGAGTTGGCCACGTCGGTATTCTCCAAAACAAAAAAACGAAGCAGGATTCTCTCACCCGCCATTACATCGATGCCCGCAAACAAATGTCGCTAAAAACCGCCAAACCCCCAGTAAAAGCTGTGAGTTTCTGGCGGGGTGGCGCTATTCAAGCCCCTCGATTCGGCTGCGAACGTCGCGGTAATTATAATCGACCTGTAATAACTTTCCATAGGTCTGCTTGGCATCGGCGGTGTCTTTGTTGCCTTCCTGGGCCCGGCCCAGCCAATAGTTCAATTCCTTGGCCATATCGTCGTCTGTGAGCTCATAATCGGCGATTGCATCGGTCAGAATGCTGGCTCCCTGGGCAAAGAGATTCTTCTGATAGAAGCACCGACCCAGGTACAGGGCACAGGAATGGCGGGCTTTGGGGTCCGATCGGGCCTGTTGAAGCAGCGGAATGGCGTCATCGAACTTGCTGACCTGGAAAAGTCGGCGGGCGAGCTCGTATTTGATTCGCAAATCTGTGGGGTACTTGGTCACGCGCTCTTTGTAGGCACCCACCTCGAATGCCAGCCGGCGCTTCATTTGGGCCATATAGGCCTCTTCGTCGCCGGATTTCTTGGCTTTTCGCGCTTTTCGCCCCATTTGGCGAATGGCGATGTCGTCTGCCCGCAGCTTGAAGCGGTAGTTATTCGTGTCTTTGTACTTTTGGATCAGCAGCTTGATGGCCTCTGCTTCTCGGTCATCGTTTTCATCTTTGATGAGCAAGTTCACGTAGGCGATGACTTTGGCTTCGACTTCGGGGTTGGCTTCCATTTCCTCTTTGGCGTGCTGCACCAACTCGGCTTGGCGCTCGTCGGATTGAATGATGCGATCTTGATCGTGGAGTCGCTCCTGGCTGCCGGAGTCTTGCACGCTGTCTCGGAAGGAGTCGGCGGTCTGGTAATTCCCTCGGAGGATCGTGAGTTTCGTCGACAGGTTTCGAATGATGTTTCCCAGGTCGCGATTCTTGGGTTCGACGGATTGCTGTGCGGCGAGGGCCTCCAAGCCAATTTGAAACGCGCTGAGTGCTTCGGCCATCTCGCGCCGGGCTTGGCAACGATCGCCGACCTCCTCGCAATAGTCCTTCAGCGTCGTGAACTTCTTGGGCTTGGGCTTCTTCTCGTTCTTGAGGTTTTCAAGAAGGATGGGGGCGATCCAGAGGGCGGCTTTGTCGCAGTGGGCTTTGTTGGCGTTCTTGAGTAACCCTTCGGCATACTCTGAGCTCTGCGGGTCGTGAGCGAGGAGCCATGCAGCATTGACCATGCCCTTGACCGGATCCTTCGCCGACATTGAGTACTTCATGCCGTCGCGCATGCCCGGTTTCTTGCCGCCGGTCTGCCAACGGGCGACTCCGCAACCGCGCAGAGGCATGAAGCCCCCTTCGACGGCTTCTGGATTTAGGGCTAAGCCTTCAACGAACGATTTAATGGCGAAGTCGTAGTTGCGCTGGTCCACTAACTTCCGAGCCTTCTCAAACCAACGCTCAGCCATCTTTGCATGGGCGTCGGTCACTTCAAACCGAGCGTTTTCAGGATCGACGGGCTCGCTATTGGGGGAATCGGGAGGGTCAGCTGTCATGTGTTTAATTGTACTCTTAGTAGGTCAAGACAGACCACTGCCAATTCCCGGGAACATTGACGCATCCAGAATTGGCGAGTAGAGTCAAAATTGCCATTAATTCTTGTAAGAGCGGTTGTTACGAATCGCAACCAGTGGATGCTAGCGAGTTGCTCGACCGTGTCAACCGATGCGGTTGCGGTCCACGAGTGGCCATTGAGCAGTGTAATATCTAGAAGGCTTAACCCGTGTTAGATCAGATCGACATCGATTCGCTCGTTATCGTCAAGTATCCGAGCCCCGTTCTGCGCAAGAAGTGCGAGCCGATTGCGACTTTCGACGGGTCGTTGGGGCGATTGGTTGAGCGAATGTGCGAGCTGATGCACGCTCAGAAGGGCGTTGGGCTGGCGGGCCCGCAGGTGGGTTTGCCGCTTCGGATTTTTGTTTGGAATGCGACGGGTTCGCCCGATGGTGATCGCGTTTCGGTCAATCCGATTCTCAGTGAATTCGATGGGCAGGTCGATGCTGAGGAAGGGTGCCTGTCCATTCCCGATGTCAATGTGAGCGTCAAGAGAGCGGTGACTGCGAAGATGGTGGCGTTTGATGCGACCGGTTTGCAATATGAAGTCGTCGGGCAAGATTTGATGGCCCGCATCTGGCAGCACGAAAACGATCATCTCGACGGACGGTTGATCCTCGATTACCAGTCGCCCGGCGAAGAGATCGCCCATCGCAAAGTTCTCAAAGAACTGACGGCCACCTACAAGAAAGCCAACCCCTCGAAGAAAGCCCAAACATCGAAGAGATCGACGTCAACTCGCGGTCGGAGAAGGTAGCCCGTGCGTATTGTCTTGATGGCATCCGGCGATTTTGCGATTCCGACTATGCGATCGTTGCTCGGCCGTGGGCATGAACTGCCATTGGTTGTCACGCAGCCCGATCGCGGCAGTGGGCGGGGCCGCAAACCGCAATGCACGGCAACCAAAGCGAAAGCCCTTGAGTTGGGGTTGGAAGTGTTGGCTACGCCCGACATCAATGAGCCTGCAGTCGTTGATCAACTTCGCGAGTTGCGGGCGGATCTTGGGGTGGCGATTGCGTTTGGTCAGAAGATCGGCGCGGAAGTGCGAGGTTTGTTTGCGCACGACTGCATCAATCTGCACGCGTCACTTCTACCCAAGTATCGCGGAGCGGCCCCTTTTCAATGGTGTGTGATTAACGGCGACCAGGAAACCGGTGTGACGACGTTTCGATTGGTCGATCGTATGGACGCCGGGCCCATCTATGTGCAGCGCACGACGGAGTTGCGGCCACAAGAGCGTGCGTGCGAGTTGCACGACCGGTTGGCGGCGATCGGTGTGGATGCGATACATGCCACGATTGAGCTATTCGAGTCGGATGCGAGTTTTGAACCAGTGCCACAAGATGACACTTTGGCGACCAAGGCGCCGAAGATCGCCAAGAGCGATGGAAACGTGCGGTTTGATCAATCGGCTAAGACGCTGGTCAATAAGATCAACGGCTTATGGGATTGGCCGGGAGCGCGCTGCCAGTTTGTCTCGAAGGCCACGGGGAAATCAGAAACAGTGATCTTGGCGCTCGCGCGCCTGGGTGCTGACGAGAAACCTGCCGAGGCGCCCGGCGTGATCGATTTCCGCCGGCAGGTTGCGACGGCTGACCGGTTTGTAGAGATTTTAGAGGTCAAACCGTCGGGCGGAAGACTCATGCCGTTTGAGGACTACGTCAACGGGCGTCGCATTCAGCCGGGCGACACGTTTGAGCCAATCATCTGACGATCGCGGACGGGCAGCTTGCCAGCTGTACTCGCTTACCTATCAAGCAAATCATTCATCGTCGGCGGTTTGGAGACATACTCAACATCGCCGGCGGCATCGAACTTGACCATGAATTGCTCTTCGGTTGTAAACACGTAGAGGAATTCAAATCCTTCCGGGAGCGTTTCGTCGAGCAATCGGTTTTCGAGGTTCTTCGCATCAAAGGGCATGAATGGTCCGGGTTTGGAAATCTCTATTTCGTTCCCGCCGACGTTCTTTTTCTGAATCACGTAGAAACGACACTTGCCGGGTTCGGCTGCGGCGGCAATGACTTTCGTCCAAGACATGCCCGGTTTGACTGCGGCTTTGGCGTCGCGCCCTTGCTGTGCCGGGTCGAATGACGTTAGCCCGCCAAAGTGCATGACACCGTAACCGATACCAACAACCAATATTAAGCCAACTAGGAATTTCATGGTTCGATCCTTATGAATGCGTAGTCATCATCCGGCCTGTCGAAACACCACTCTGAATTGGGGCACGCCTTGTGAGAGTACCCTTGTAACAAAGGCCGGCGCTGCGATCAAACGAATTACTCACTTACGGCATTAGAGTCGTCAGCAATGCCGGTAATCTGTCCAACGAGTCGATTGTGTGAGCTGGCTGACCACCTTCGGGCGGCTGATTGCTGCTGTGGATGCCGTCGGGCCGGTTGATATGGATGGTGTGCCAATTGAGTGCGTTGGGGGCGACAAAATCTTTGGCGAGATTATCTGCAACGTAAATGCATGTTGTGTGATCGACGTTGAGTTTTTCTGCGATCAACTCAAACGCCTTTGGATGCGGTTTCCAGAACTCTCGACCCAGTTCGTCGGTCAGTACGACTTCATCGACTCTCGACGAAACTTGTAACGCCGCCACTTTGTTTCGTTGCGCGATCAAAAATCCGTCGGAGATGACGCCTAGCTTGTACTTGGGGCGGAGGTTGGTAAGAGCGCCGTCCGCATCGGGATGGAGCTCGATCACCGGCGTGTGATTGCGGAATGTTTCAATCATCTTCGCAACGGTTTCGTTTACATCCGGTTGGCTGGCTTCTTCGAGCAGTACGTTGAACACGCGGTTGCGGTTGGGCGAGTCAAAGAGTTCGCACATTCGCTGGAAAATTGCTTGAGGATCGCCAAGCAGCTTTGCGTACGCTGACGCGATGGCCCGGTATCCGCTGAGCGTGAAGGATTTTTCGGCGTAGAGCGTGTCGTCGAGATCGAAAATGACGGCTTGAATGGGTTGCATCGATGGCCTTTGATGTGGGTGCCAGCAAGATTATTTGGTGCGGTCTTGGTCAAGTCTTACGTTCGGTAATGTTCACCTTCTTTTTGGAAGTCTCCTCCAGGAGGGATACGCCGTCTCCATCGACAAACAGTGACTCGTCGTAGCGAAGCATGGCGATATTGTCCTGATACTCGTCTTCGCGGATTCGTACGGGTTTGTCCATCAGCTCAGCCATCAACCACTTGGGGAAGTCTGCGCCAGCGTGGATGGATAGCGGCGCACCGCCGCCGAACCGCGGATTGATTTCGATCACGCTGATGCGGCCTGCTGGTGTGGCCATGCACTGCACGGTGATGACGCCTTTGAATCCGGCGATTGTTTGAGCGACGGTTCGTCCGACTTCGATGATACTGGGGTCTTTGACGATCAAGCCCTTGCTGACTTCGCCGGTGCGCACTTCCAATCGGCGGCGCGGTACGACGCACCGGGGGGCACCGTCGAATCCGGCGTAGACATCCATGGTGTGCTCGACGCCTTCGATAAATTCCTGCACCACGCAATCGGGTTGGCGTTTGATAAATACGCGCAACTCGTCGGCATTGTTGATTTTGAACAAACCCTGGCCCGCACTGCCTTCGCGCGGTTTTAGGAAGTACGGAAAGCGGTGTCGCTTGCGAGAAAGGGCTTGCTTGGGCGTCCAGGTTTCGGGTGTGTCGATGTTGGCGTCACGAAGGGCTTCGTAAGTTAGCAATTTGTCTGCGCAAGTCTTGATGACCGATTGCTTGGAAATGACGACCGTGCAGCCGAGTTTGGCGAATCGCGATGCGGCTCGACTCAATGCCAGGAGGTCAGAATCGATCAGTGGAATAATAGCATTGATCTTGTGCTTCTTGACCAACGCGAGAAGGGCTGAAATATGATCTCGATGACCGATGCGCGGGATCAGATGGGCGACGTCGGTGGTGTGGATGGCCGGCGCGGTGCGGTTGATGTCAGCCCCGTGGACTTCGAGCGTGATGCGCAGTTTGCGGGCGGCTTGGCGGAACGCATTGAGCAGTTCGATGCGGCGGCCAACGCAGGTAAATAGTATCCGCAGGTCGGGTGAGGCGGTTGTCGCCTTGCGACGGGTGTTGGGCTTTGAAGTTTGGCGACGTTTCATTGGATACCTGTGGAATTCGTGCGGGAATCCCCTGGGGTCGTTGAGGCACTTGCGATGGCACTATACCCTGTTGTGCTAGATGGCTCCACTGGATCGAAAATGGGTACAAAATGAAACGGCAAGCCTCGTGACGCAATCGAACACCATTTTAGCCGACATCATCGCGATGGGGACAGAACTGACCACCGGCGCGAGTACGGATACCAATAGTGCGTGGCTGTCTGCGCGGTTGCTGGAGTTGGGCGTTTCGGCGCGGCGACATGTGACGATTGCCGATGATCTTGCTTCGATCGTCCATGAGATTGGCGAATCGGCGCGGGCTGCCCGGGTTGTGGTGATGACGGGTGGATTGGGGCCAACAGCCGATGACGTGACCCGAGAGGCGCTTGCGGAAGCTGCCGGCGAATCATTGGTGCTAGATGACGAGTCGCTCAAGGCGATTGAGTCGTTTTACGCATCGCTTGGTCGCGACATGCCCGAAACGAATCGGCGGCAGGCGATGCGCCCACAGAGCGCAGTCATGCTGCCAAATAATTGGGGAACCGCGCCGGGGCTACGAGTTGGGATTGGCGATGCAGATTTGTTTTCGCTTCCCGGGGTGCCGCGCGAGATGAAGGCGATGTTTGCAGCGTATGTTGTGCCGGCAGTCGAGGCGATGGATGGGCGAACCCACGTTTCCCTTCGCGTCGTCCGGACGTTTGGGACAGGCGAGTCAAACCTAGCCGAGCAGATCGGTGACTTGATGACCGTCGGGCGAAATCCTTCCATCGGGACGACTGCGAGCGAGGGTGTGATCAGTGTTCGGATCGTGGCGACGGCTGACAGTGATGAAGGCGCGCAGGCGTTGGCGCAGAATGATGTGGACGAAGTGCGCAAACGGCTGGGCGTGTTGGTCTACGGCGAAGACGACGATACGCTCGCGTCGGTCGTGGGCAGGCGCTTGGCCGAGTTGGGCCAGACGGTATCGACTGCTGAGTCCTGCAGCGGTGGGATGCTGGGGGCGATGCTGACGGATGTACCGGGGAGCAGCGCGTATTACCTCGGCGGATTCATTCCCTACAGCTACGAGCAAAAGAGCGAATCGCTCGGTATACCGATGGAGTTGATTCAAACGCACGGTGCGGTCAGCGAACCCTGCGCCAAAGCGATGGCCGAACGTTGCCGCACGATCGCGAAGTCAGACTACGCATTGGCCATCACCGGCATCGCCGGTCCGGGCGGCGGAACAGAAGAGAAACCGGTCGGGTTGGTTTACATCGCAATGGCCGACAGCGAGGGCGTCAAAGTCAAAGAGTGCCGGTTCAGCGAACGGTTGAACCGAGAGGTTATTCGTGATCGGTCGGCAAGAACAGCGCTGAATATGTTGCGGCGGAAGATCGGTTAAGTGCCGGAACGTTCTGTCGCAGGTTTCAAATCGGTAGCGATCTCGTTCGTTTGTGTCTCGAAGAGTAGCGGAGCTTCGTCAGTCGTAGAGCGCTCACGTTTCTGCGAAGCGACATTGCTCAACCGTCGGCCGTTGGCTGTGTTTGGGGCGCTGGATAGGGGGTCGGCGGGGCCGGTTAGGGGGTCGCCTTCTTTTGTTTTGTCGAGGCGTTTGCGGGCTTCTTTCGCGTAGTCTTTGGATAGTTCGAAGCCCATCCATTTTCGATTTAGTTTCTTGGCGACCATTAGCGTGCTGCCGCTTCCGGTGAAGGGGTCCAGGACCGTGTCGCCTTCGTTGGATGAAACGCGGATGATGCGACCTAGCAGTTGCTCGGGCATTTGGCAGCCATGAAAGCCGGCTCGTTCTTTGAAGGTGCCGGCTACCCTTGGGAAATACCACGTGTCGTCGGACGGTTGAAAACCTTCGGGCAAGTCTTGGGGGCGTAGGATCCAGGTGTCGTCGGGGAGGCGGCCTTTGGCGTTGGCGCGTTTGTCGCCGTAAACGAGTTGGCGGGCAGACGGTACGCGGATGCCTTCGGAGTTGAACGTGAAGTCTTTCGCGTCTTTCGTGAAGTGGAAGATGTGCGTGTGCGAGCGCGAAAACTTGCGCGTGCAGTTTACGCCGAACGTGTAGTACCAAATTACCCAACTGCGACAGTGGAAACCGACTTCGCGCGTGGCGATGGTCTTGAGTTCGGCGGCATAGTCGTCACCGATTGCCAACCAGAACGTGCCGTTTGGTTTCAATGCACGATGCACGCCCGCGATCCACTCCTTGCTCCAATCGAGGTAGGCTTGGTCGTCTTGTTTGTCGTTGTACTTGTCGTAATCGTAGCCGATGTTGAACGGTGGGTCGGCGAAGACCAGGTCGATGCTGTCTTTGGGAAGCGCGGATAATCCTTTGACGCAGTCGCCGGTGGTGATGGCGTTTTCGTACTTGGTGATTGGCGGCATGCGATCTTCCTTGATGCGGGTTGGGTGTCTCTTGTCAGTCCCCCACCCTGAAGGGCGGGGCACCCATGCTGATCATCGGTTCCCCCACCTTTGAAAAGGTGGGCCACCC